>NZ_JBHXMF010000001.1:234107-313009 GCF_042721055.1 Streptomyces sp. NPDC058470 | reverse complement strand
GGCACCGGGCGGGCCACCGCCGTTCTTCCGCCGTGTCGCACGGCGCCCTCGGTCTCGCGCTCGCGAGGGGGTCGCTCAGTCCTCCGTGAGCGCCGACACCGTCGGCTGCTCCTGCTGCTCGGCCGCCGCTGTCTTCTTCGACGCCGCCTTCTTGGTGGTCGTCTTCTTCGCGGTGGTCTTCTTCGCAACCGTCTTCTTGGCCGCCGCCTTCTTGGTGACGGCCTTCTTCGCCGTCACCTTCTTGGCGGTCTTGCGGGCGGCCGCGTTACTGGCCGGAGCGTCCGCGTCGGCATCGTCCGTCTCGGTCACCGTCTCCACCGAGACCGACGGGACGACCACGACGGCCGCCTCCTCGGACGCGGTGGGCGCGGTGGCCTTGCGGACGGCGCGACGACGCGGGCGGGCCGGGGCGCCGCTCTCGACGGGCGCCTCGGCGGCCTGCTCGGCGACGGGCTTCGGCTCCTCCGCGGCGGGCGCCGCGACCGGCTCCGTGACCGTCACCACGGTCTCCTCCGCCACCTTCGGCGAACCGGCCGGAGCCGACACCTTCCGGGTCGCACGACGCCGCGTACGGCCCTTGGGAGCGGCCTCGTCCTCCTGTACGGCGGCGACGGGGGCCTCAGTGGCCTCGGTCACCTGCACGGCCGGAGCCTCGGCAACGGGAGCCTCGACGACCGGAGCAGCCTGCGCGGCCGGCGCCTCGACGACCGGGTCCTCGACCGCGACCGGCTCGGCCTCGGCGGCATCGCGGGACTTGGCCGCCCGCTCCTCACGCCGACTCCGGGGAGCCCGCTCCTCGCCCCTGGGCGCACCCGCGGGGGCCGATGCGCGCCGGGTCGCCCGGCGACGCGGACGCCCACGGGAAGCCGCGGCCTCCGCCTCGGCGGCACTGCTGTACAGGTCCTCGTCGGGTACGAATTCCGGCTGGGCGAAGGGCACGGGCGCGGCGACCTCGGCGGCGAGCTCGGCCTCGCTCTCGATCTCGTCCAGGGCCTCGGCCTCGGCGGTCTCCGTGGGCAGGATCTCGTGGTCATGCTCGTGGTCGTGGTCGTGCGTGTGCTCCTGCTCGGAACCGCCCCGGCCGCGCTTCTTGCGCTTGCCGCCGCCTCCGACGGAGGTGGGCTGCTCCATGTGCACGATGACACCGCGGCCGTTGCAGTGGACGCAGGTCTCGGAGAAGGACTCCAGCAGACCCTGTCCGACGCGCTTGCGCGTCATCTGGACGAGGCCCAGCGAGGTCACCTCCGCCACCTGGTGCTTCGTACGGTCGCGTCCCAGGCATTCGAGGAGGCGCCGCAGCACCAGATCCCTGTTGGACTCCAGGACCATGTCGATGAAGTCGATGACGACGATGCCGCCCAGGTCGCGCAGCCGGAGCTGGCGCACGATCTCCTCGGCCGCTTCCAGGTTGTTCCTGGTCACGGTCTCTTCGAGGTTGCCGCCCTGGCCGGTGAACTTGCCGGTGTTGACGTCGACGACGACCATCGCCTCGGTCTTGTCGATCACCAGCGAACCGCCGCTGGGCAGCCAGACCTTGCGGTCCAGCGCCTTCATCAGCTGCTCGTCGATCCGGTACGTCGCGAAGACGTCGACCTCGGAGGTCCACTTCGACAGACGGTCGGTCAGGTCGGGCGCGACATGGGCGACGTATCCGTGGATGGTCTCCCAGGCCTCCTCGCCGCTGACGATGACCTTGGTGAAGTCCTCGTTGAAGATGTCGCGGACGACACGGACGGTCATGTCCGGCTCGCCGTAGAGCAGAGTCGGCGCGTTCGAGGCGCCGCCGCTCTTCGACTTCTTCTGGATGTCCTCCCACTGCCCCTGCAGCCGCTCGACGTCACGGCGCAGTTCGTCCTCGCTCGCGCCCTCGGCGGCGGTGCGCACGATGACGCCCGCGTCCTCGGGGACGATCTTCTTGAGGATGGTCTTCAGACGGGCGCGCTCGGTGTCCGGCAGCTTGCGGCTGATGCCGGTCATCGAGCCCTCGGGCACGTAGACCAGGTAGCGGCCGGGGAGGGACACCTGGCTGGTGAGGCGGGCGCCCTTGTGGCCGATCGGGTCCTTCGTGACCTGCACGAGCACCGACTGACCGGACTTCAGCGCGCTCTCGATACGGCGCGGCCCGTTGGACATGCCGAGCGCCTCGAAGTTGACCTCACCGGCGTACAGCACGGCGTTGCGGCCCTTGCCGATGTCGATGAAGGCGGCCTCCATCGACGGCAGGACGTTCTGCACCTTGCCGAGGTAGACGTTGCCGACGTACGAGGTCGACTGCTCCTTGTTGACGTAGTGCTCGACGAGCACGTTGTCCTCAAGGACGCCGATCTGGGTGCGCTCGCCGCTCTGGCGGACGACCATCACCCGCTCGACGGCCTCACGGCGGGCCAGGAACTCGGCCTCGGTGATGATCGGAACGCGCCGGCGGCCCTGCTCGCGCCCCTCGCGGCGACGCTGCTTCTTGGCTTCGAGGCGGGTCGAGCCCTTGATGGACTGCACCTCGTCGGACGGGTGCTCGTCCCGCTTGCTGGGGCGGGGCTCCCGGACCTTGACGACAGTGCGCTCGGGGTCGTTCCCGGTGGGCTCGGCATCGGTGCCCGAGTCCCCGGCGCGACGGCGACGACGCCGACGGCGCCGGCTGCTGCTGGAGCCGGAACCGCCCGGCTCATCCCGCTCGTCGCCCTCTTCGGCGTCGTCCTCGATCTGCTCGGCGGTGTCCTCGGCGTCCTGCGCGACCTGCTCGGCGGCGTAGTCGTCGTCGCCGGACTCGCCGTCCGACTCGGCGGACTCGCCACGACGGCGGCGACGGCCTCCGCGGCGGCGACGGCGGCGGGAGCCCGCGGACTCCTCGTCACCCTCATCACCGTCGGCTGCGTCCTCGGCGGACTCGCCGTCCTCGGGCTCCTCCACCTCGTCGGTGGTGGGCTCCGGGGCCGCGGGCTCCTCCTCGACGGCACGGCGGCGACGGCGTCGACGCGACCCCGTCTCCTCCTCGACGGCCTCGACGGCCTCGGGGGCTACGACGGCCTCGCGAACCTGCGGAGCGGCGGCGGCCCTGCGAGCCTGCCGGGCCACGGGGGCCTCGACGAGCTCCGGAACCTCCTCGACCTCTTCCACCGCCTCGGCGGCAGCCGCGGCGGCGGCCCGCTCCGGCGTCTGGAACATCGGCTCGGTGAACACGGGCGCCTGGAACACGGCGACGGCCGGACGCGCGGGGTTGCGCGCCGACTCGGCCTCCTTCGGCGCGGGCGCGGAGAAACCGACGGCGGCCTTGCGGGTGGCGCGACGGCGGCCCCGACGCGGGGCCTCGTCCTCGGCCTGCGCGACCTCCGTCTGCACGGACTCGGCCTGCGCGGGCTCCTCGGGCTGGGTCTCGCTGGTCACGGGCGCCTCCACACGCTCGTCGCCGGTGTCGCCCTCGGGCACACCGGCGGGTGCGGAGACGCGCCGGGTGGCGCGACGTCGGCTGGTACGGCGAGGGGTGACTTCCTCGGCGGTGGGAGCGGTGTCCGTGTCCTCGGGCTCGACGACGGCGATCACCGGCTCTTCGACGGTCACCGGCTCTTCGACGGTCTCGGCCGCCTGCGCGGTCTCGGCCGCCCTGGGCGTGCCGGTGGGCGCGGAGGCACGGCGGGTCGCACGACGACGCGGACGACCGCCGGAAGCAGCCTCCTCAAGTTCCACCACGGCAGTGGGGGTCTCGGCGGGCGCGGCCTCGGCCGTCACCGCCGGTACCACGGTCTCGGCCACCTCGGCAGCCTCAGCCGTCTCCGCGGCACCGGCGGGCGCGGACACCCGACGGGTGGCACGACGACGAGCACGACGCGGCGCGGCGTCATCGACGGCGGTTTCAGCAACCGCCACCGCCTCATCGGCCTCATCGGTCTCTTCAACCGCTTCAACCACTGCTGTCTCGTCCGCCTCCTCCGCGAGGTCGGCGGACGCCACGGCCGGTATGGCCGGCGCGGTGGTCTCGGCCGCGGCTTCGGCGGCGCCCGTGGGCGGGCCGGCGGGGCGCGACGCTGCGCGGCGGCGGCGCCGCGGCGGCAGGGTGTCGCTGGGGGTGTCGTTGTTGTTGGAACCCTCGATGGGTTCGGTCGGTTCGAGCATGCGGGTGGATCTCCCGTCAGGCTCCCGGGCGCCGCACCTGGTCCGGCGGTGCCGGTGACGTCCGCGGCTCGCGCGATGCGCGGTGCCGCCGTCCGGGGCGCGGGCGCCGCACGGGAGCTCTCTGTGTCCTGTCTCGCCGGTTCCGTACGCCATTGGTGCGTACGGCCTGGCGAAAGTCTTGTGGTCGGTGCGCTGCCCGACCCAGGTGGCTCCCGAGTACGAGGGCGGCGCTACGACATCTGTCCTTACGCGGTACCTACCGGCACCGGCGCCAACGCGGCGGCAGCTGTGGCGACCCCGGTGCGATCGGCTGGGGCTGCCGTGACTGCCTCGCGGTCGGGCGCGAGCGGGTCGGTCACCGTGCCGGTCTCTTCATCGAACAGCCCCTGCGCCAGCCTGGTCACCGAAGCGGCGACCGGCGGCGCCAGGTCGGCCACGGCGCGAAGACCGGACAGGACGTCGTCGGGTCGAACGGCAGGCGTCACGTGCCGAACAACCAGCCGCAGTATCGCACAGGCCTGGTCGCTCGACCTATCAGCGTGTGGACTGTTCGTCCCACTGTTCATCTCAATGCTTGCTTCACTGCTTGCTTCACTGCTCGTTGTTTCGAGGCTTGCCACGGCGGAGCGGGCGTCGAACGTCCTGATGCCGTTCTTGGCCTTGCGCTGCACCTCGACGACATCCGCCGCCTTGAAGGCCTCGACCGCACGCTCCGCGTCCGCAGGGTCCACGCCGTCGAGGCGCAGCTCCCAGACAGAAGCGGTGAGCCGGTCGGCGAGCCCGGACGTCCGGGCCTCTACCGCCTCGATGATGTCGAGCCCGACAGGCATCGACTCGTCGAGGAGATCACGCAGCTTGTCCGGGTCACGCGCCTCGGTGAGCGCGATCTCCAGGTACTCCGCCTCACTGCCCGTGCCGGTGGGTGCGGCATTGGCGTACGACACCTTCGGATGCGGCGTGAACCCCGCCGAGTACGCCATCGGAACCTCGGCACGGCGCAACGCACGCTCGAAGGCGCGCTGGAAGTCACGGTGGCTGGTGAACCGGAGGCGGCCGCGCTTGGTGTAGCGCAGTCGGATGCGCTGCACCGCGGGTGCGGGCGGCGGGCCTTCGGGCTGTCGCTTGCCCAGTGTCGTTCAGTCCTTCGTGAGAGCGGTCTTACTTCTACCTAGAGTACGTGTCTCGTCGGCTCCCGGTTCCCGTCCGGAGCCGACGAGGGCGGCGGGCGCGGGCTCTCGCGGCACCGGCTCGGGCTCTCCCGGCGTCCCGAAGAGCATCCGCCGGAAGTCGGCGCGGGCCTGCCGGGCGGACTCCCGGGCGGCTGCGAGGGCCTGCCGCGTCACCCGACCCACGCTGCGCGCGGCCTCCGCGGCCGGCCGCAGGACCGTGTCGCGGACGGCATGCCCGACGGGCGTCAGGACGGCCTGGTACACCCATCGCACCGGCTCCACGAAGATCCACCGGAAGAGTCGCCCGAGGAACCTCCCGACGGCGAGCGAGATGTACCCGGCGACGCGCCAGGCGTGCCCGAGTGCCGTACCGACCTCCCGCCCGATGACGGCCAGCACGCGCCCGACCGGCACGAGCACCCACCGCCACACGGCGAGCGCGGGAAGCACCAGCAGCACACGCAGGGTCCAGTAACACGCGAGCCCGATCCCGGTGAAGATCATCCGGACGAGCCACCCGAGCCCCCGCACGGTCCAGGCGATCCCCCTCCCGACGGGCGCGAGAACCCACTCGTACAGCCACACCCCCGGTACGACGAACAGATGGCGGACCAGCCACGCGACGGTGGTGTACAGCCCGGTCCCAACAGCCGCGAGTACCATCCCCACGCCCCTGCCCAGCCAGGCGACCGCATGCCCGACGGGCGTGAGCACCCACGCGTACACCCAGCCGATCCCGGCACCGATCCCCCGCAACACCCAACCGATCCCGGCCCCGATCCCCCGCAACACCCAACCGATCCCGGCCCCGATGCCCCGGGCAAGCCAGGCGACCGCATGCCCGATCGGCGTCAGCACGCTCCGGTAGATCCACACCAGCGGCGCCACGACCAGGACATACGCGAGCCACCCGGCCGCCTTCGCGACCGGCACGACGACATACCGCCACACCGTCACGCACGGCCAGACGAACAGTGCCCACGCCACCCACGCCAGCGCCCGCCCCACCGGCCGCAGCGCGTAGTCCCGCAGAAACCGGCCGCCGACGACCAGCGCGTCCCACACCATCCGCACCGGCAGGACCAGCACGAGCACCACGATCCGTACCGGGATACGGATCGCGACCGCGAGGCACCCCTCGGCCTGCGCCTGCGGTGCCGGCCGCTCAACGGGCGTTTTCTCCAGATCCATACCGACGTAGACGCCTCAAACCGCTGTCTGGATGCGCTCTGCTCGGACCCAGTAACGCAACTTTCCGCCCCGCACGTCCTCGAACTCCCCGTGGCGTCGCCGGCTGTGGCATCGCATCAGCCTGCCGGGACGAGAACCCTGCCACGGGAACTCACCCCTACCCCTTGGGGCCGGTGACCAGTACGCGCCCTCGCCCGCCGGCGTCGACGCGGTCGTGGGCCTTGGCGATGTCGTCGAGCGGGCAGCGGTCTCCGATGTCGACCTTGAGGGCGCCGACGGCCGCGAGCACGCTCGCGATGATCCACAGTGTGATGTTCACAGGGACTTCCCTACTCAAATGACTTGCATGTTCAATTCGAAGATAGGCCGGTTTGACTTGACGCCTAAAGTCAAAACAGGGCTGGCTCAGCTTGCGGCCGCTGGACCTCGCCTGCTTGCCTATGACTTGATCCGTCAAGTTATGGTGGGCGGATGAGCACAGATGAGCCCCGCTGGCTGAACGACGAGGAACGCGAGACCTGGCTGGCGTTGGCCAGCCTGATGAGCCGGTTTCCGGCCGCGCTGGGCACCCAGCTTCAGCGGGATGCGGGCATCAGCCACTTCGAGTACCAGGCGCTTGCCGTGCTGTCCGAGAAGCCGGACCGCACCACGCGGATGAGCGAGCTGGCCATGCTCGCGGACGGGTCGCTCTCCCGGCTCTCCCACGTGATCAAGCGGCTGGAAAAGCGGGAATGGGTCTACCGCACACCGGACCCGGCCGACGGACGCTACACCCTGGCCGTCCTCACCGACGCCGGCTGGGACAAGGTCGTGGCGACCGCCCCCAGTCATGTCACCGAGGTGCGCCGCCTGGTCTTCGACCCACTGACCAAGGCACAGCAGAAGCAGCTCCGGGAGATCGGCCACCGCCTCAACGACGCGATCGGCCACAACGACGCCTGCCCCACCCAGCAGGGCTGACCTCACCGGGACACCTCTGACGACTCAGGGCGACTCGGGCGTCACTCCGGCGGACGGCGGAGCGAGCTCCTTCAGCTGCTTGCGCTACGCGCTGCGAGGTCGCCGTACCCCTCCCCCAGGAACACAGGCTCACGCCGGACTCGACGCCGACCCCCGCACACGCCCGGGACGACGACACGCAGGCGGAAGCGGCCGCGAGCAGGACGGGGACCACGGAGCAGGCAGGTGCACCACAGACGCTACCGGCGCTACCGGCGCTACCGGGCCGAGGGCATCGAAGCTGACATCTGATCCCGGCGAGTGACCGGCAACCACATCCGGTGACCGGGCGGCCCACACCCGCCGGTCGCCGCCCGCAGGTTCGTCGAAATTCCTGCACGCGCCGAGAAACCCAGGCGGCGGCAGAAGGGGCTGAGCCGCAAGGCGGGGGGCGAACAATCCGGCGCACGGAAAGCTCGTCAGTAGATCGAGGCCTCACGCATGGACGCAGACCAGTTGAGTTGACGCTTCAAGTGATCTCCTCGTATGCTCGCTTGACGGTTCAAGTCAGCTCCGTGCTGACGCCTACCCCTGGAGCACCCTGTGCCCGACCTGACCACAACCGCCCCCGCCGTACGGCGGCCCGGACGCCTCGTCATCATCGGCGGCGTGCTCGCCGCCATCGTCGCGTCCTCGATCATCGAAGCAGCCGTCGCCGCCATCGCTCGCGGCGCCGGCGCCTCCGACGACTTCATGCCCCTCCACGCATCCGCGTTCGTCTTCTTCACCGTGCTGGGCCTGTCCTTCGGCGCCATCGGCTGGATCATCGTCCGGCGCAGGTCCGGGGACCCGGAGTCACTGCTGCGCAAGCTCGTCCCCGCCGTGCTCGCGATCTCCTTCATCCCCGACCTCGCCCTGCTGGTCAGCGACTACTCGCCGCACGCCAATGCCGTGGGCGTGGTGGCGCTGCTCGTCATGCACGTCGTGGTGGCAGCAGTCGGGGTGTTCGCTTTCCACAAGGTCCTGCCCCCGGGAACCTCCGAGAAGTAGCCTGCGCCGAACCGGCTGCCGACACCTGCACCGACGTGCCGCCGACGCAGCCCGCCTTCAACGAGTCGTAAATCAGCAGGAGTTCATCGGGACCGGCGCCTACCTGTTGAACGTGTACCCCGCCGGTCGGCGCCTGCCCCGGCTCGGCATCCCCACCAGGGGGTGCCATCCCAGCCCCACCACCCGTGGACCAACCCGCCGGACGCCGCCCGGCACCCGACGCGACCTGTGCCACCGAATCGGATGCATTGCCACCACGCCGGCTCTCGGGCCTGCCCCAGGCCGACGCCCCCGGCATCCGTGACGAACTCGTGGACACTCGCTGACGCCATGGAGGAAACGGCCGCCCGGGAACTGCTGAGGAGTTACTGACGGTCAGCGTACGAGCTACTGGGCTACGGATGAGGGACTGGCCCCAGTGCGACGAGGCGCTCACCGCGGTGAACAAGGAGGATCCGGCTCCCCTATCCGACGCGGACATCATGCGGCCTTCCGTACCTGGTGACTCCCCCGCAGTCCCTCTACCCGGTGGCCGACGCCATCTGCGTCAACATCGACAGAGGCTCGCCTGTCAGCAGATCATCGATCCGCCTCGGAGTGGATGTCCCAGCGCCTCCGAGCCCCGGCGGAGCGGTACCCGGCGCAGCTTGCGGCGCCGGGTACCGACAGCTCGACGCACCCACAGCAGTCGGCACACCGGCCACGTCATCCGCGTCCGCCCGCGCCAGTGCATCAGCCATACGCACCGGCTCCCCATTCACCTCAGTGACTGTGCCCGCCGACCGCCGCAGGCTTGCTGACCGTCAAGGGCAACAACTTCCTGCCCGTCGGCCCGATCTGAATTGTCGTGTCCATGGCGGGACACACCCCACAATCAAAGCAAGGCGTCCACCGGCAGTCCTCGACCTCCGTCTCGTCGAGGGAGTCCTGCCAGTCCTCCCAGAGCCAGTCCTTGTCGAGGCCGGAGTCGAGGTGGTCCCAGGGGAGGACCTCCTCGTAGGTGCGCTCGCGGGTGGTGTACCAGGCGACGTCCACGCCGAAGGCGGGGAGGGTCTTCTCGGCGCAGGCCATCCAGCGGTCGTAGGAGAAGTGTTCGCGCCAGCCGTCGAAGCGGCCGCCGTCCTCGTAGACCGCGCGGATCACGGCGCCGATACGGCGGTCACCGCGGGAGAGCAGGCCCTCGACGGTGCCGGGCTTGCCGTCGTGGTAGCGGAAGCCGATGGAGCGGCCGTACTTCTTGTCGCCGCGGATCTTGTCGCGGAGCTTGGTGAGGCGGGCGTCCGTCTCCTCGGCGGAGAGCTGCGGGGCCCACTGGAACGGGGTGTGGGGCTTCGGCACGAAGCCGCCGATGGACACCGTGCAGCGGATGTCGTTCTGGCCGGAGACCTTACGGCCCTCGGCGATGACCTTCATCGCCATGTCGGCGATCTGCAGGACGTCCTCGTCCGTCTCCGTCGGCAGTCCGCACATGAAGTACAACTTCACCTGGCGCCAGCCGTTGCCGTAGGCGGTCGACACCGTCCGGATCAGGTCCTCTTCCGAGACCATCTTGTTGATGACCTTGCGCAGGCGCTCCGAGCCGCCCTCCGGCGCGAAGGTGAGACCCGACCTCCGTCCGTTGCGCGTCAGTTCGTTCGCCAGGTCCACGTTGAAGGCGTCCACGCGGGTGGAGGGGAGCGAGAGGCCGATCTTGTCCTCCTCGTACCGGTCCGCCAGGCCCTTCGCGATGTCGGCGATCTCCGAGTGGTCCGCGGAGGAGAGGGAGAGGAGTCCCACCTCCTCGAAGCCGGTCGCCTTCAGGCCCTTCTCCACCATGTCGCCGATGCCCGTGATCGAACGCTCGCGCACCGGGCGGGTGATCATGCCCGCCTGGCAGAACCGGCAGCCGCGCGTGCAGCCGCGGAAGATCTCCACCGACATCCGCTCGTGCACCGTCTCCGCGAGCGGGACGAGCGGCTGCTTGGGGTACGGCCACTCGTCCAGGTCCATGACCGTGTGCTTGCTGACCCGCCACGGGACGCCCGACTTGTTCGGTACGACGCGCGCGATACGGCCGTCGGCGAGGTACTCCACGTCGTAGAACGCCGGGATGTACACCGACCCCGTCTTCGCGAGGCGGAACAGCACCTCCTCGCGGCCGCCCGGCCTGCCCTCCGCCTTCCAGGCGCGGATGATGTCCGTCATGTCGAGCACGGCCTGCTCGCCGTCGCCGATGATCACCGCGTCGATGAAGTCGGCGATCGGCTCGGGGTTGAAGGCCGCGTGGCCGCCGGCGAGGACGATCGGGTCGTCGAGCGTGCGGTCCTTGGACTCCAGCGGGATCCCCGCCAGGTCCAGCGCCGTCAGCATGTTCGTGTAGCCCAGCTCCGTGGAGAAGGACAGACCGAAAACGTCGAAGGCCTTCACCGGCCGGTGGCTGTCCACCGTGAACTGCGGGACCTTGTGCTCCCGCATCAGCTCCTCGAGGTCCGGCCACACGCTGTAGGTGCGCTCGGCGAGCACGCCCTCGCGCTCGTTCAGTACCTCGTAGAGGATCATGACGCCCTGGTTGGGCAGCCCCACCTCGTACGCGTCCGGGTACATGAGCGCCCAGCGGACGTCACAGGTGTCCCAGGGCTTCACCGTGGAGTTGAGCTCTCCGCCGACGTACTGGATCGGCTTCTGCACATGCGGGAGCAGAGCTTCGAGCTGCGGGAAGACCGATTCGGCTGGCATCTGGCGAACCTTCGTGAGCTGAGGGGGCTGACAGGGCGAGCTGGCAAGGCAGGCGGTTCAGGTATGGCAGGAGCGGTCATCCAGCCTAACGCGGCCCGAGGTACACCCCGCACCGCCGATCCACCGACCGACCGGGCACAGGTGGTGATCAGACCGCGGCCCGTTCCCCGATCGTCTCCCAGGCCTCCGGCAGCGCCGCCTCGGCCTCCGCCGCCCGCTGCTCCTCCCTCCCGTACAGCACCCCGTACGTGAAGGCGCTCTCCCCCGCCGCGTACGCCTCGGCCGCGAGTTCGAGCACCGCCTCGCGGGCCATCACACTGTCCTGGTGATCGCCGAGCAGGCCCTGCAGGGACTTCATCGACTTGACCAGGTCGGCGGCCGGTGTGCCCAGGGCGGGGGTGGCGGCCTCGGCCGCGTACCGGGTGCGCTTGGCCTTCTTGCGGGCCTCGTGCATCGCGAAGTCGCGGTCGGCGCCGGAAGGGCGGTCGAGAGCCTCCGCAATCAGGTCGGAGACCTTCTTGAAGTCCTTGCGTACGGCCTTCGCGATCACCGTTGACGGGGCGTCTGCCGCCGCCTTGAGCAGCGGCGGATCCGCGACGATTGCGTCGAGTGAGGTCAGCAGGTCGAGGTAGCGCCCGCCGTCGAGTACGTCGATCAGTCGCTGCCGGGAGCCGCCGCGACGGGCCTGTGACCAGCTGCTCAGCCGGGTGGGGACGGGCCCGGAGAGCAGGTTGCGCGGCAGCTTGTGCAGGGCCTGCGTCAGCCGCCCGGTGAGCACCTCCTGGTCGCGGTCGACGCCCAACTCGCCTGCCAGCCACTTCAGTTCGTCGCCGATCGGATCGGTGACTGCACGGTCGAGGATCGTGCCGTACGAGCGGAACGCGCTGCGCATCCGGCGGGTGGCGACGCGCATGCTGTGCACCGAGTCGTGGTGGTCGCGCCGGACGGCGGGGTCCAGCTCGATGATCGCGTCGCGCTGGGCGCGGACGTAGGTGAGGACGTGGTCGCCCGCGCTGACGGGCTCCTTCTCCGCGGCGGGCGCCTTGGCCTTCTTGCCCTTCGTCCTCGGCGCCGTCTCCCCCAGCGCCTTCGCCAGCTTGGACGCCGACGAGGAACGGGCCAGACCCGCCTTGCGGAGCTTCTTCTCGACCTTGTCGAGGAAGGCGGGGTCGCCGTCGTCCGCGAGCTCGACCTCGATCTCGGTCCACTCGGCGGTGCTGCCCTCGCCGCCGCTGAGCCGCTCGGCGCGCACCCGGTCGAGGCTGACCTCTGCGAGCAGGGCGCCGGAGTCGTCGACGAGGTGGCGGATGACGCGGGCCGACACCAGGCGTACGAGGGGGACGAGTTCGGCTTCGCGCACCCGCGAGCGTACGAGGCCGGTCAGCTCGGGGGGCAGGTCGTCGGAGAGCGGAGCCTGGATCTCGTCACGTACCCCTTCGGAGACGGGGAGTTTGAGGTGCCAGCCCGCGTCGTCGCCACCGGTGCGGCGGCGCAGCGTGAGGGAGGCGGCGGCGAGCCGCTGGTCGGCCGTGTCGTAGTAGGTGGCGTCGAGTTCGGCGACGCCCTTGTCGATGACGCCCGAGACCCCGGAGACGCCGGTAAGGTCCGGCAGTTTCGCGTGGTCACCGGTTACGGAACCTTCATACTTCCGTTCGACCTCGCGCTTGCTCTCCGCCATCGGACCTTCTTTCGAGTGAACCGTCGGCCCCAACCGCAGCAACGACTGCTGGTGTCTTCTAGGTTAATCATCTGCCAACGGCAGCGGTCAGGGCTTGACCGTCATAAGGCTCGAATGAGTCGAGTGAGAAGCCGCCCCGCTTGCGGGGAGGCGGAGTCACGAACTGAATCTAGACGCGACGCGATTCCGTTCCCTGGGCAGTCCCCTGCCGGAACCAGGCCTGCGCCGGGTTCCGGCAGGGGACTGCCTGCTTGGACGGCGTCTCTACGCCGACATCGGCCGCTGCACCCTGATCGACTGCAACAGCCCGACGGCCACCCATACGGCGAACATCGACGAGCCGCCGTACGACACAAAGGGCAGTGGCAAGCCCGCGACCGGCATGATGCCGAGGGTCATGCCGATGTTCTCGAAGGACTGGAAGGCGAACCAGGCGATGATGCCGGCGGCGACGATCGTGCCGTACAGCTCGGTCGTCTCGCGGGCGATACGGCAGGCGCGCCACAGGATGACGCCGAGGAGCACCAGGATCAACCCGGCGCCGACGAAGCCCAGTTCCTCGCCCGCGACGGTGAAGACGAAGTCCGTCTGCTGTTCGGGGACGAACTGGCCGGTGGTCTGCGAGCCCTTGCCGAGGCCGGTGCCGAAGAGGCCGCCGGAACCGATGGCGATACGCGCCTGGTTGGTGTTGTAGCCGACGCCGGCCGGGTCGAGCTCGGGGTTGGCGAAGGCGGCGAAGCGGTTGATCTGGTACTCGTCGAGGATCTTGAGCTGCCAGACCGCGATCGCGCCGAGCGCGCCGGCCCCGAGCAGGCCGAACACCCAGCGGTTGGAGGCGCCGGAGGCGAGGAGTACGCCCAGCACGATGATGACCATGACCATGACCGAACCGAGGTCGGGCATCAGCATGACGACGAGCATCGGCACAGTGGCCAGGCCGAGCGCCTGGAGGACCGTGCGGTGGTCGGGGTAGAGCTTGTCGCCCGCGTCGACGCGGGCCGCCAGGAGCATCGCCATGCCCAGGATGATCGTGATCTTCACGAACTCGGAGGGCTGGAGCGAGAAGCCGCCGCCGAGCACGATCCACGCGTGGGCGCCGTTGACCGTGGCGCCCAGCGGGGTCAGCACCGCGAGGATCAGGGCGACCGAGAGGCCGTACAGGATCGGGACGGCCGTGCGCAGGGTGCGGTGGCCCAGCCAGACCGTGCCGACCATCAGGCCGAAGCCGATGCCGGTGTTCATGAGATGGCGGATCAGGAAGTAGTACGGGTCGCCCTGGTTGATCTCGGTGCGGTTGCGGGTGGCCGAGTAGACGAGGGCCGAGCCGATGACCGACAGCGCGAGGGCCGAAAACAGTATCGGCCAGTCGAGCCGGCGGGCCAGCGAGTCGCGGGCGAACAGCCTCGAGAGGCTGCCGCGTTCGGGTCCGTACCCGGAGACGGAGAAGTTGTTCGCGCCGGTCATGTGAGCAGTCTCCGATTCCCGGTCGTCCTGCGTCTGCCGCACCCGCGGCCTCGGGCTCTGCGCCGTCGGGTGTCACGGTTCTCCGCCGACGGCGACGAGGTCGTCGCCCCCGGCAGCTGTCCGTCCGTCCCCGTGAACGCCGCGGGCTCGGTGGCCTGGTCCTTCTTCGGGGCGTACTTCTCGATCTTCGGAGCGTCGATCGAACCGTCGGACTGGATCTTCGGGAGGCTCTTCTGCGGGGTGGGCAGCAGCGCCTTCTTGTTGTCGATCTTGCCGTCCGGGGAGACGCCGTAGAGCGCGTTGTAGATGTTGCGCACGGCGGGGCCGGAGGCGCCGGAACCCGTACCACCCTGGGAGATGGTCATGATGACCGTGTAGTCCTTGGTGTACGTGGCGAACCATGAGGTCGTCTGCTTGCCGTAGACCTCGGCGGTACCCGTCTTGGCGTGCATCGGGATCTCGTCCTGCGGCCAGCCGCCGAAACGCCAGGCGGCCGTACCGGTGGTCGCGACTCCCGCGAGGGCTCCGTCTATCTCGTCGCGCGTCTTGGAGGTCATCGGCAGCTTGCCGTTCGCCTTGGGCTCGATCTCCTCGACGCTCTTGCCGTCCGCGCTGACGATGGCCTTGCCGACGCTGGGCTCGTACAGCGTGCCGCCGTTGGCGATTGCTCCGTAGATCGCCGCCATCTGTATCGGTGTGACGAGGGTGTCGCCCTGTCCGATGGAGTAGTTGACGGAGTCACCGGCGCGCATCTTGTTGCCTTCGAGGCAGTTCTCGTACGCGATCTGCTCGGCGTACGTGCCGCCCTTCTTGCCGTACTTGCACCAGGCGTCCTTGTTGGCCTCCCAGTAGCTTTCCTTCCACTGGCGGTCGGGGATGCGCCCGGTGACCTCGTTCGGGAGGTCGATGCCGGTCTCCGCGCCGAGGCCGAACTGGTGGGCCGTCTTGTAGAACCAGTCGTCGGGGTTCTTCTTCGGGTCGATGCCGCCGTCCTTCTTCCACTCCTCGTGCGAGAGGCGGTAGAAGACGGTGTCGCAGGAGACCTCCAGGGCCCGGCCGAGGCTGATCGGGCCGTATCCCTTGGACTCGAAGTTCTTGAAGACCTGTCCGCCGACGGAGTACGAGCTGGAGCACTCGTAGGGGCCGTCGAAGGAGTAGCCCGCGTTGATGGCGGCGGCCGTGGGTACGACCTTGAAGATCGAGCCGGGGGCCGACTGGCCCTGGATCGCGCGGTTCAGCAGCGGGTAGTTGGAGTTCTTGCCGGTGAGGGAGGCGTAGTCCTTGCCGGAGATGCCGCCGACCCAGGCGTTCGGGTCGTACGTCGGGTTGGACGCCATGGCGACGACCCGGCCGGTCTTGGCCTCCATCACCACGACGGCCCCGGAGTCCGCCTTGTAGTTCTCGCCGGTGTTCTTGTCGAACTGGGTACGGGCGACCTTCATCGCCTCGTTGAGCTCGTACTCGGCGACGCTCTGCACGCGGGCGTCGATGCTGGTGACGACGTTCGAGCCGGGCTGGGCGGCGTCGCTCTCGGCCTGGCCGATGACGCGGCCGAGGTTGTCGACCTCGTAGCGGGTGACGCCCGCCTTGCCGCGCAGTTCCTGGTCGTACTGGCGCTCCAGGCCCGAGCGGCCCACCTGGTCGGAGCGCAGATACGGCGAGTCGGTGGATTCGGCCTTGGTGATCTCGTCGTCGGTGACGGGCGAGAGATAGCCGAGCACCTGGGCGGTGTTGGCCCCGCCGGGGGCGGCGTAGCGGCGTACGGCCTCGGGCTCGGCGCTGATGCCGGGGAAGTCCTCGGAGCGCTCGCGGATCTGCAGGGCCTGCCTGGCGGTGGCCTCGTCGGTGATGGGGATCGGCTGGTAGGGCGAGCCGTTCCAGCACGGCTGCGGCGTCTTGGCGTCGCAGAGGCGGACCTTCTCCATGACGTCCTGGGGCTTCATGCCGAGGACGCCGGCGAGCTTGGTGAGAACGGCCTCGCCGTCGTCCTTCATCTTCAGCAGGTCGGTGCGCGAGGCGGAGACCACGAGGCGGGTCTCGTTGTCGGCGATCGGCACACCGCGGGCGTCGAGGATCGAGCCGCGTACGGCGGGACTGACGACCTGCTGGACGTGGTTGCCGGAGGCCTCCTTGGCGTACTCGTCGCCGTTGCGGATCTGGAGATACCAGAGGCGTCCGCCGAGGGTGCCGAGGAGGGAGAGTACGAGAATCTGGATGACGACGAGTCTGATCTGGACCCGTGGGGTCCGACCGGTCTCGGGGATGTTGGTCACTGCTGCTGCCTCCCCCTCTCAGTGTGCGTACGAGTCATACGAGTACACGGTGAACCTGTGTGACCAGGCCACCAACTGGTGCGCGCTCAAAGTCGCTTGACCCCCTTGATGCGACCCGCCCGGGCACCCCGTGCCTTGGCGGCCTTCACTCTGAGTCCGCCGCGCTGGCTGCCGATGCGCAGCCCCGTGCCGGAGGACAGCCAGCCCGCGGCGACGTCGGCCGACTTGCCGCCGGAGCCGGCCTCGGCGAGCGGGTCGTTCTCGGCGCGTCTGGCCAGGGCCATCAGCCCCGGGACCACGAAGGGGGCGAGCAGCAGGTCGTACAGGGCGGCGCTGAACAGCAGGCCGGTGAGGCCCACATGGCGGGCGGAGGTGTCGCCGACGAGGGCGCCGACACCGGCGTACATCAGGGTGGATCCGATCGCGGCGGCGACAACCACCGCCATCGGTCCCGTGGCGGACTTGAGCTGGCCGTTGTCGGGTTTGATCAGTCCGGCCAGGTAGCCGATGACGCACAGCACCAGGGCGTAGCGCCCGGCGGCGTGGTCGGCGGGTGGGGCCAGGTCGGCGAGGAGTCCGGCGCCGAAGCCGATGAGGGCGCCGCCGACATGGCCGTAGACCATGGCGAGGGCCAGCACCGTCAGCAGCAGCAGGTCGGGGACGGCGCCCGGGAGGTGGAGCCGGGCGAGGACGCTCACCTGGATGACCAGGGCGACGACCACCAGGGTGGTGGAGAGCAGCATCCGGTTGAAACGCATGGGGATTCGGCTCCTACTGCAGCTGGCCGTCGACGGGCACGTCCGCCGAGGGGGTGACCGTCACGGTCACCGTCGGCGTGGGCGTTGGCTTGGGTTTCGGCGGCAGTACGGCGTCGCGCGGGTCCTTGTCGGGGGTCTGGACGACGACTCCGACGATGTCGAGCTTCGTGAACGAGACGAACGGCCTGACGTAGATGGTGCGGGTCAGGTCGCCGCCGGACGGGTCGACGCGGGAGACGACACCGACGGGTACGCCGGGCACGAACGGCCTGTCGGCCTGCGAGCCGAAGGTGACCAGCCGGTCACCTTTGTTGATCTTGGCCTTGCCGTTGAGCAGCTCTACGCGGAACGGCTGGTCGCCCTGTCCGGAGGCGAAGCCGAGTTCGTCGGTGGCCTCCATACGCGTGCCGACGGTGAAGTCGGGGTCGTTGGCGAGCAGCACGGTGGCGGTGTTCGGGCCGACCGTGGTGACGCGCCCGACCAGGCCGTCTCCGTTGAGGACGGTCATGTCGCGGGTGACGCCGTCGCTGGAGCCCACGTCGATCGTCACGGTCCAGGAGAAGCCCTGGGCCGCTCCTATGGCGATGACCTCGGCGCCCTTGATGCCGTACTGGCCGGCGCCCGCCGTCTTCAGCATCTTGTCGAGCTGGGCGAGACGGCTGCTGTTGCGGTCGTCGCTGCCGAGCTTCGCCTTCAGCGCCGCGTTGTCCTGTTCGAGCTGGGCGATGCGGTCGTGCCGCTCGCCCGAGTCGCGGACCGCCGCGATCGCGTTGCCTACGGGGTCGACCGCGGAGGCCACCCCGTTCTCGATCGGGCCGAAGACCGTGGCGGCGGCCCCCCGGGCACCGTCGACCGGTGAATCCTCGCCACCGCGGATGTCCACCGTGATCAAAGCGAACGCGATGGCGATCAGCAGCACCAGGAGCAGCCGGCTCTCTCGTGTGTCCCTCACGTGCGGCGGCCGTGCCTTCCTACGTCGGAATGGTTCAGGAATGAGTTCGGGATGGGTCGGGGTGAGTCGTCGTGGTGGTGAGTCGGATGGAGAGGGGCCGGGATGCGTCAACAGGGGCGCACCCCGAGCAGAAATGCCAAGGGTGTTGAGGATGTTATGAGGGAGCTTATTCCTGAATATCAACGATCCGCCGTACGAGAAGGGTTCACCTCGTACGGCGGAATCGAAGAGTTACCTCATCTGCGCGGCTGGGCGTCCAGGACCTGCTGGAGTGCCTCGAACTCCTCGACGCACTTGCCGGCGCCGAGCGCCACGCTGTCCAGCGGGTCCTCCGCGATATGGATCGGCATGCCCGTCTCGCGACGCAGCCGCTCGTCGAGACCGCGCAGCAGTGCTCCGCCGCCGGTCAGAACGATCCCGCGGTCCATCACGTCACCGGAGAGCTCCGGCGGACACTTGTCGAGGGTCGTCTTCACCGCGTCGATGATCGAGTTGACCGGTTCCTCGATGGCCTTGCGCACTTCGGCCGCGGAGATGACGACGGTCTTGGGCAGCCCGGACACGAGGTCCCGGCCACGGATTTCGGTGTGTTCGTCGTTGTCGAGGTCGTACGCCGAACCGATCGTGATCTTGATCTGTTCGGCAGTCCGCTCACCGAGAAGAAGCGAGTACTCCTTCTTGATGTGCTGGATGATCGCGTTGTCCAGCTCGTCGCCCGCGACGCGGATGGACTGGGCGGTGACGATGCCGCCGAGCGAGATGACCGCGACCTCCGTGGTGCCGCCGCCGATGTCCACCACCATGTTGCCCGTGGCCTCATGGACCGGCAGGCCGGAACCGATGGCCGCGGCCATGGGCTCCTCGATGATGTGCACCTGGCGCGCCCCGGCCTGGGACGACGCCTCGATGACGGCACGGCGCTCGACGCCCGTGATGCCCGAGGGCACGCAGACGACGACACGGGGACGGGCGAGATAGCGCCGCTTGTGGATCTTCAGAATGAAGTAGCGGAGCATACGCTCGGTGATCTCGAAGTCGGCGATGACACCATCCCGCAGCGGACGCACGGCAACGATGTTGCCGGGGGTCCGCCCGATCATCTTCTTCGCTTCGGAGCCGACCGCGAGAATGCCACCGGTGTTGGTGTTGATCGCGACGACGGACGGCTCGTTGAGTACGATCCCGCGACCCCTGACGTACACCAGCGTGTTGGCGGTCCCGAGGTCGACAGCCATGTCACGGCCGATGAACGACATTGAGTTCCCCATCAGGATTCGTCTGGCCTTCCCAAGTGGAGCTTGACGGCTTTTTAGGACGGCGAGTTGGGTGCAGTGACGTGAAGGCTTACATCGTAGACGCGCCTGCACGAACACTGCGCGAGGGTCTTCGCCATTGTCAGCAGATGAGACGCCGCCCCGCTCCTGGAGACGGGCCATCGGAGGGACGCGTTCCCCCGATCGGCACGCATATGCCACGGGACGGCCGTAAATACACGGCCGTCCCAGGTCAGACACCCGAGTGGAGCTGACGCCCCCTCAGAAAGATTCTCGAAATACTTACGGCCCGTAGCTCAGGACACTTACGGTCCGGGGCTCAGGACACTTACGGCCCGAAGCTCCGGCCCCAACACTCGTTCAGCCGCGGCCGGGAAAGAAGATCTTCAACTCGCGCTCGGCGGACTCCTCGGAGTCGGAGGCGTGGATCAGGTTCTCGCGGACGATCACACCGAAATCGCCGCGGATGGAGCCCGGCGCGGCGGCGATCGGGTCGGTGGGACCGGCCAGCGCGCGCACCCCTTCGATGACCCGCTCGCCCTCGACGACGAGCGCCACGACCGGCCCCGAGGCCATGAACTCCACCAGCGGCTCGTAGAAGGGCTTGCCCTTGTGCTCGCCGTAGTGCTGCTCCAGCGTGTCCTGGTCCAGCGTCCGCAGCTCCAGCGCGGTGATCTGCCAGCCGGCCTTGCGCTCGATACGGCTGATGATCTCGCCGGTCAGGCCGCGACGGACGGCGTCGGGCTTGAGAAGGACGAGGGTGCGCTGGCTCACTTGATGGCTCCTTCGATCACATGGTGTGCGGGGAACCGAGGCTACAGGGCGTGTCTGGGTAGGTGTTACGCCGTGTCAGGTGGTACGGGGGTACGCCGCCACCACTACGCCGCGTGACCCCCCGGCTGCGCCTGCGCCGGGTCCTGCGCCTGCGCCGCGAACCGGGCCTTGGCCTCGTCGATCTTCCGCCCGTAGTGGATCGACGCCCACCACAGGGCGGCGAAGAGCAGCCCGAGGATGAACATCGACGGCACGAAGAAGCCACTGGCGATCAGCGCGATCTGCAGCGCCCAGCCGAGCTGGAGGCCGCCCGGCCGGGTGATCACGCCGCAGAGCAGGATGCTCAGCGCCATCAGGATCCCGCTGACCGTCCACACCATGGAGTTCGTCAGATCGGGATCCTTCATCGCGACCAGCGCGGCGAACCCGATGACGAAGAACTCACCGATCAGAGTCGAAGCACAGAGCGTACGCACAGCCGTCATCCCCTCCCCAACAGCAGCCGGGCCTCGCCGACGGTGATGACGGAGCCGGTGACCAGCACACCACTGCCGGCGTACTCGCCCTCCTCCTCGGCCAGCGTGATCGCGGCCTCCAGGGCGTCGTCGAGCCGCGGCTCCACCTGCACCCGGTCGTCACCGAAGACCTCGACGGCGACCCCGGCCAGTTCGTCCGCGTCCATCGCGCGGTGACTGGAGTTCTGTGTGACGACCACTTCGGCGAGGATCGGCTCGAAGGCCTCCAGAACCCCCCGTACGTCCTTCTCCGCGCTCGCGCCCACCACACCGATCAGCCTGCTGAAGTCGAACGCCTCGCTGACGGCCTCGGCGGTGGCACGGGCCCCCGCAGGATTGTGCGCGGCGTCCAGCACGACGGTGGGCGAGCGGCGTACGACCTCCATACGGCCCGGCGAGGTGACCGAGGCGAAGGCCTTGCGGATGTTGTCGATGTCGAGCCGCTGGGTCTGCCCGGCGCCGACGCCGAAGAACGCCTCGACGGCCGCGAGCGCCACCGCGGCGTTGTGCGCCTGGTACGCACCGTGCAGCGGCAGGAAGATCTCCTCGTACTCCCCGCCGAGCCCGCGCAAGGTGACCAACTGCCCGCCGACGGCGACGTGCCGCGCGACCACCCCGAACTCCAGCCCTTCCCTGGCCACCGTCGCGTCCACCTCGACGGCCTTCTTCAACAGCACCTGCGCCGCGTCCACCGGCTGCTGCGCCAGAATCACGGTCGCGCCCTGCTTGACGATGCCGGCCTTCTCCACGGCGATCTCGCCGGGCGTCCCGCCCAGCCTGTCGGTGTGGTCGAGGTCGATGGGGGTGATGACGGCGACAGCCCCGTCGATCACGTTGGTGGCGTCCCAGCTCCCGCCCATGCCGACCTCGACGACGGCGACGTCGACCGGCGCGTCGGCGAAGGCCGCGTACGCCATGCCGGTCAGCACCTCGAAGAACGACAGCCGGTACTCCTGCTGAGCGTCGACCATCTCGATGTAGGGCTTGATGTCGTTGTACGTCTCGATGAACCGCTCGGCGGAGATCGACGCTCCGTTGAGGCTGATCCGCTCGGTGACCGACTGCACGTGGGGGCTGGTGTACCGGCCGGTGCGCAGGTCGAAGGCGCCGAGCAGCGCCTCGATCATGCGGGCCGAGGACGTCTTGCCGTTCGTCCCCGTGATGTGGATCGACGGGTACGCCCGCTGCGGCTCACCCAACACGTCCACCAGCGCGGCGATCCTGCTGACGGACGGCTCCAGCTTCGTCTCGCCCCAGCGCGTCGCGAGCTCGGCCTCCACCTCGCGGAGTGCCTTGTCGGTCTCGGGGTCGGCCGGGCGGCCGGGTACGTCGGCCTCCGGTCCGCCGACGCCCTGGGTACGCAGGGTTCGGCTGCCGGCCTCGATCACCGCGAGATCGGGGTCGCGGCCGGTCTCGGCCTCGACGATCTCCTCGAAGAGACCCAACGGATCCGGCGGTTCTGACTCGCTGCTGTCGTGCGGGGGGTGCTGGCTCACGGGGTCAGTCTACGGAGGGGCTGAAATCTTCCAGCCTCGGGCCGGAGATCTTTCAGCCCGTCCGGCGTTTGAGGACGAGCGCGTTCAGCGCGATCCGGGGGTCTGGGGGCGGAGCCCCCAGGGACGGGCAGGGTAGGGGCGGAGGGGGCGGAAACTGCCTACCCCGCCCCGCCCCCGCCCGGTCACGCCTGCGGCAACCGCTCCAGCTGCTCCTTGATCCGGGCGATGTCCTCGTCCGCCTTGGCGAGCCGGGTGCGGATCTTCTCGACCACCTGGTCCGGCGCCTTGGCGAGAAACGCCTCGTTGCCGAGCTTGCCGTGCGCCTGGGCCTTCTCCTTCTCGGCGGCGGCAAGGTCCTTGGCGAGCCGCTTGCGCTCCGCGGCGACATCGATCGTGCCGGAGAGGTCGAGCGCGACAGCGGCGCCACCGACCGGCAGGGTCGCCGTGGCCGAGAAGCCCTCACCCTCCGGCTGAAGACGCAGCAGCTGCCGGATGGCCGCCTCGTGCGGGGCCAGCGCGGTCCCGTCGAGGGCAAGCCTGGCCGGCACCCGCTGACCGGGCTGCAACCCCTGGTCGGCACGGAAGCGCCGGACCTCGGTGATGACCTGCTGGAGCGTCTCGATCTCCCGCTCGGCGGCGTCGTCACGGAAGCCGCTGTCCTTCGGCCACTCGGCGACCACGACGGACTCACCGCCCGTGAGGGTGGTCCAGAGCGTCTCCGTCACGAACGGGACGACCGGGTGAAGGAGACGAAGCGTCACGTCCAGGACCTCACCGAGGACCCGGCCCGACACCTTCGCCGGCTCGCCGCCCGCCATGAACGTCGTCTTCGACAGCTCGACGTACCAGTCGAAGACCTCGTCCCACGCGAAGTGGTAGAGCGAGTCGGACAGCTTGGCGAACTGGAAGTCGTCGTAGAACGCGTCGACTTCGGCGACGGTCTTGTTCAGCCGGGACAGGATCCACCGGTCGGTCGCCGACAGCTTCGACGGCTCCGGCAGCGGGCCCTCGACCGTCGCGCCGTTCATCAGCGCGAAGCGCGTGGCGTTCCAGATCTTGTTGGCGAAGTTCCGGGAGGCCTGGACCCAGTCCTCGCCGATCGGCACGTCGGTGCCGGGGTTGGCGCCGCGGGCGAGGGTGAAGCGGACGGCGTCGGAGCCGTACTTGTCCATCCAGTCGAGCGGGTCGACGACGTTGCCGAAGGACTTCGACATCTTCTTGCCGCGCTCGTCGCGGACCAGGCCGGTCAGGGCGATGGTCTTGAAGGGGACCTCGCCGTCCATCGCGTACAGGCCGAACATCATCATCCGGGCGACCCAGAAGAAGATGATGTCGTGGCCGGTGAGGAGGACGTCGGTCGAGTAGAACTTCTCCAGGTCCGGGGTCCGTTCGGGCCAGCCGAGCGTGGAGAACGGCCACAGGCCGGACGAGAACCAGGTGTCGAGGACGTCGGTGTCCTGGGTCCAGCCCTCGCCACTCGGCGGCTCCTCGTCGGGGCCGACGCAGACGACCTCGCCGTCGGGGCCGTACCAGACGGGGATCCGGTGGCCCCACCACAACTGCCGTGAGATGCACCAGTCGTGCATGTTGTCGACCCAGTCGAAGTAGCGCTTCGACATGTCGGCGGGGTGGATCGCGACCCGGCCGTCACGGACGGCGTCACCGGCGGCCTGGGCGAGCGGGCCGACCTTGACCCACCACTGCATGGACAGGCGCGGCTCGACGGTCGTGCGGCAGCGCGAGCAGTGGCCCACGGAGTGGGCGTACGGGCGCTTCTCGGCGACGATCCGGCCCTGCGAGCGCAGCGCGCCGACGATGGCGGAGCGGGCCTCGAAACGGTCGAGTCCCTGGAAGGGGCCGTGGACGGTGATGACCGCCCGCTCGTCCATGACGGTGATCGACTCCAGGCCGTGGCGCTGGCCGATGGCGAAGTCGTTCGGGTCGTGGGCGGGGGTGACCTTGACGGCGCCGGTGCCGAACTCGGGGTCGACGTGGGTGTCGGCGACGACGGGGATGGTGCGGTCGGTGAGGGGCAACTTGATGCGCCTGCCCACCAGATGCCTGTAGCGCTCGTCGTCGGGGTGAACGGCGACGGCGGTGTCGCCGAGCATGGTCTCGGCGCGGGTGGTCGCGACCACGAGGGTCTCGTCGCCCTCCCCGTACTTGATGGAGACGAGCTCGCCGTCGTCCTCCTGGTACTCGACCTCGATGTCGGAGATCGCGGTCAGACAGCGGGGACACCAGTTGATGATGCGCTCGGCGCGGTAGATCAACTCGTCGTCGTACAGCTTCTTGAAGATGGTCTGGACGGCCTGCGACAGCCCCTCGTCCATGGTGAACCGCTCCCGCGACCAGTCCACGCCGTCCCCGAGCCGGCGCATCTGCCCGAGGATCTTGCCGCCGTACTCTTCCTTCCACTGCCAGACGCGCTCGACGAACGCCTCACGGCCGAGGTCCTGCCGCGACTTGCCCTCCTCGGCGAGCTGCTGCTCGACCTTGTTCTGGGTGGCGATACCGGCGTGGTCCATCCCCGGCAGCCACAGCGCCTCGAAGCCCTGCATGCGCTTACGACGCGTCAGCGCGTCCATGAGCGTGTGCTGGAAGGCATGCCCCAGGTGCAGCGACCCGGTGACGTTCGGCGGCGGGATGACGATGGTGTACGCGGGCTTGTCGCTCTTCGCGTCGGCGGCGAAGTAACCCCGCTCGACCCAGCGCTCGTACAGCTTCCCCTCTACCTCGGCCGGCGCGTACTGGGTCGGCAGTTCGGAGGTGGGCGCTGGCGGCTGCTGCTGAGCGTTGTCGGTCACGGGGTCAGTTTAGAGGCGTCACGGGGGTGTCCCGAAACGCGTTTGTTCGTAACGGTGCGACCCCCGAGGACCTGGCTCCGTGACCTGTACGCCAGGATGTCAGGAACACATAAGCATCTGGAGGGGGAACCCCAGTAATGAGCTACAACCAGCCGGGCCCGTACGGCGGGCAGCCCCAGCAGCCCGGACCGTACGGTCAGCCGGGCCCCTACGGCCAGCAGCCGCAGCAGCCGCAGGCCGCCCCCCAGCCCGGTTATGGCTACCCGCAGCAGGCTCCCCCCGCACAGCCCGGCTACGGCTACCCCCAGCAGGGTGCCCCGGGCGTCCCGCCGCAGACACCGCCCTACGGCCAGCCCCCCTACGGCCAGCCCCCGTACGGCCAGCAGCCCTACGGCGCCCCGCAGCCGCCCCCGCCGGGTGGCGGCGGCAAGAAGACGGGCCTCATCATTGGCGCGGTGGCCGTCGTGGCCGCGATCGCCGTGGGGGCGTACCTGGTCATCGGCGGCAGCGACGGCGGCGGCTCGGATGTCGCGGACGACGGGGCGCACAAGCTGACGACGCCGGCGACGGTGCTCAACGGTGAGTACAAGAAGGCCGATGATGCCGACAGCGGCGGCTTCGACGAGAGCGACGTCAAGGACGCCGAGAAGAACGGCGTCAAGGGTGCCAAGGATGTCCACGCGGGTTACCAGGCCGGGGACGAGAGCAACCCGCTGGCCCTGCAGATGGTCAACTTCATGGGCGTCTACGGCGAGATCGAAGACCCGGAGAAGGTCGTCGACGCCATGTTCGCCGACATGAAGGACGGCGCCGCGGAGAACCCGGACGAGGGCCAGGCCGTGGGCAGCCCGAAGAGCTACACGCCCAGCGGTCTCGACGGCGCGGTCCTGAAGTGCCAGGAGACCAAGCTCAAGGACGACACCGGGGCCTCCGGCCCCTCGGAGATCAGCGTGCCGGTGTGCATCTGGGGTGACCACAGCACGCTCGGCGTCATCATCAACATCGACATGGCCAGCGCCATGGCGGGTAAGAGCGCCGACCTCGAAGCAGCCGCCGAGCTCACGGCCAAGTTCCGCACGGACGTGCGCGTCAAGATCTGACGCCGTCGCGTCAGCGCCTCAACGCCGAAGGGGCCCCGGTCAGTTGACGGGGGCCCCTTCGGTGTTGGTGTGCGCGGCGGTTACGCCGTCTTCTGCTCCCCCGGGCCGCGGCCGCGGGCGTCCCTCGGGATCAGCGTCGGGTTCACGTTCGAGCGGACGACCTCCGAGGTGATGACGACGCGGGCCACGTCCTTGCGGGACGGGACCTCGTACATCACGGACATGAGGACTTCCTCCATGATGGCGCGCAGGCCGCGGGCGCCGGTCTTGCGGAGGATGGCCTGGTCGGCGATGGCTTCGAGGGCCTCGCCCTCGAAGTCCAGCTCCACGCCGTCGAGTTCGAAGAGACGCTGGTACTGCTTCACCAGTGCGTTGCGAGGCTCGACGAGGATCTGGAGGAGGGCCTCGCGGTCCAGGTTGTGGACCGAGGTGATGACCGGGAGGCGGCCGATGAACTCGGGGATCATGCCGAACTTGACCAGGTCCTCGGGCATGACGTCCTCGAACTGGTCCTTGGCTTCGAGTTCGATTTTCGAACGGATCGTCGCGCCGAAGCCGATGCCCTTCGCTCCCGCCCGCGACTCGATGAGCTTCTCCAGGCCCGAGAAGGCGCCGCCCACGATGAACAGGACGTTCGTCGTGTCGATCTGGATGAACTCCTGGTGCGGGTGCTTGCGTCCGCCCTGCGGCGGGACCGAGGCCGTGGTGCCTTCGAGGATCTTCAGCAGGGCCTGCTGGACTCCCTCGCCGGACACGTCGCGGGTGATCGAGGGGTTCTCGCTCTTCCGCGCGACCTTGTCGATCTCATCGATGTAGATGATGCCGGTCTCGGCCTTCTTGACGTCGTAGTCCGCTGCCTGGATGAGCTTCAGCAGAATGTTCTCGACGTCCTCGCCGACGTACCCCGCCTCCGTCAGCGCCGTCGCGTCGGCGATGGCGAACGGGACGTTCAGCATGCGGGCCAGGGTCTGGGCGAGGAGTGTCTTGCCCGAACCTGTCGGGCCGAGGAGCAGGATGTTGGACTTCGCCAACTCGATGGCGTCCTCGCGGTTCTGCCCCGCGCTGTTCTCACCGGCCTGGACGCGCTTGTAGTGGTTGTACACCGCGACCGAGAGCGCCTTCTTGGCCGGCTCCTGGCCTACGACGTACCCCTCGAGGAACTCGTAGATCTCGCGGGGCTTGGGAAGTTCCTCCCAGCGCACCTCGCTCGTCTCCGCCAGTTCTTCCTCGATGATCTCGTTGCAGAGATCGATGCACTCGTCGCAGATGTACACACCAGGGCCTGCGATGAGCTTCTTGACCTGCTTCTGGCTCTTGCCACAGAACGAGCACTTGAGCAGATCGCCGCCGTCACCGATGCGTGCCACGGTGTGCTTCCCCTTCGCCTGGGAGACGCCTAGGTCCAGCGGCTCCTGGTGCTGCCTTATGTCCGACGGTACCTTGCCTAGCCCCCCGTTCGGGCCCCCCTTGGCGCGGTTCACTTTGTCGTGAACCGCGCCAAGGAGCGGCAGATGCTACAGGGATACGTCAGACGACCGCGTTGTTGTTCATCTTCCGGGTGGAGATGATCTGGTCGATCAGGCCGTACGCCAGCGCGTCCTCAGCCGTGAGGATCTTGTCGCGCTCGATGTCCTCGCGGATCTTCTCGATCGGCGTGGTCGAGTGCTTGGCCAGCATGTCTTCCAGCTGCGCACGCATCCGGAGGATTTCGTTCGCAGCGATTTCGAGGTCGGAGACCTGCCCGCGGCCGGTCTCACTGTACGGCTGGTGGATCAGAACGCGCGCATTCGGAAGAGCCATGCGCTTGCCCGGCGTACCGGCGGCCAGCAGGATCGCGGCGGCCGAGGCGGCCTGGCCCATGCAGACCGTCTGGACGTCCGGCTTCACGAACTGCATCGTGTCGTAGATGGCCGTGAGCGCCGTGAATGAGCCACCGGGGCTGTTGATGTAGACCGAGATGTCACGGTCGGGGTCCATCGACTCCAGGCACAGCAGCTGCGCCATGACGTCGTTGGCGGAGGCGTCGTCGATCTGCACGCCGAGGAAGATCACACGCTCCTCGAACAACTTCGCGTACGGGTCGTACTCACGCACGCCCTGCGAGGTGCGCTCGACGAAGCGCGGGATGATGTAGCGGGACTCCGCGCGAGGACCGGTGTACTCGGCCTGCGTGCGGGCGAAGAGGCCGCTGCCGGGGAAGTCGTTCACTGTGTCTCCTGAAGAGCCTGAAAAGGGCTGTGGCGGTCGGCTGAAGGCGCTGGGGCGCCTACGCCACCCCTGAGGGCGGTGAGAGGCCCGCGCCGCCCTGAGGGGCGCTGTGGGGCTTACGCCGCCCCGGTGCCGCCGCCGCCCGGCATGGCGGACGCGGTGGGCATGATGTCGTCGATGAGGCCGTACGCCTTGGCCTCGACCGGGTCGAACCAGCGGTCGCGGTCCGAGTCGCGGGTGATCTGCTCCATGGTCTGGCCGGTATGGAACGCGGTCAGTTCCGCCATGCGCTTCTTGGTGTGCAGCAGCCGCTCGGCGTGGATCTTGATGTCCGACGCGGAGCCGGCGAGGCCGGCCGAGGGCTGGTGGATCAGGATCTCGGCGTTCGGCAGCGCGAAGCGCTTGCCGGGGGTGCCGGCGCTGAGCAGGAACTGGCCCATCGAGGCCGCCATGCCCATGGCGATCGTCACCACGTCGTTCTTGATGTACTGCATGGTGTCGTAGATCGCCATACCGGCAGTGATCGAGCCGCCGGGGCTGTTGATGTAGAGGAAAATGTCCTTCTCCGGGTCGGAGGCAAGGAGCAGCAACTGCGCGGTGATCTTGTTGGCGATGTCGTCGTCGACCGCCTGGCCGAGGAAGATGATCCGCTCGCCGAGCAGCCGGTTGTAGACCTGGTCACCGAGGCCACCACCGATAGGGTCGCCGGCAGCTGTGGGCATCAGATTCGTCACGTATCCACCTGCTCGTCTTACGACGGCGCCGGGCCGTCTCACGTCTTCGGCTGGGGCGTGGGACCCCGGTACGCACCGCCATGGGAGCGGCTGTACACCGCCTCCGGGCGGCTTCGGGGACTCCCTGCCCTCGTCTTCATGGACCCTAACGCGCGGGTCCCTCCGGGGAATCCCGGAGGGGGAACTGTTCGCTGTGAGCGCATGCGTGGCGTCGGCTTGAGCGGGGGTTCAGCGGGGCTCTTCCAGGGGTGCGGGGAACTTTGAGCTCGGGCCGCGGGCGCATTCCGCCACGGGCGGTCCGTCGGCGGGTACGGCTTGTCGTGGGTTGCTCGCGGAGTTCCCCGCGCCCCTGAAAGCGACGGGCCCCCGGGGACAAGAAGTCCCCGGGGGCCCGTCGTGGCGTACTGGGCGAGGATGTCAGGCCTCGGTCTTCTCCTCGGCGGCGTCGCCGTCCGTGACCTCGGCGGCGGCCTCGGCCGCAACCTCGGTCTCCTCCTCGTCATCGTCCAGGTCGACGATCTCGCCGTTGGCGTCCTTGACGACGGCGGACTCGACGACGACCGCGAGGGCCTTGCCGCGGGCGACCTCGCCGACCAGCATCGGGACCTGGCCGCCTTCGACGACGGCCTGGGCGAACTGGTCGGGGGACATGCCGGAGGAGGCCGCGCGCCGCATGAGGTGCTCGGTGAGCTCCTCCTGGTTGACGCTCAGCTTCTCCTTGTTGACGAGCTCGTCCAGGACGAACTGCGTCTTGATGCCCTTGACCGCGGCTTCCTCGGTCTCCGCGTCGAACTCCTCGGCCGTCTTGCCCTGGATCTCGAGGTACTTCTCGATGTCGAGGCCCATCTGACCGAGCTGGTGGTGCTCGAGGTTGTGCTTACGGGTGTTGATCTCGTCCGCGAGCAGCTTCTCGGGGACCGGGACCTCGACCAGCTCGAGCAGCTTCTCCAGGACGCGCTCCTGGGCCTGCGTGGCCTGGTCGTACTGCTTCATGTTCTCCAGGCGCTTGCGGCTGTCCGCCCTGAGCTCCTCGAGGGTGTCGAACTCGGAGGCGAGCTGCGCGAAGTCGTCATCCAGCTCGGGCAGTTCGCGCGCGGCGACCTGGCTGACCTTGACGGTGACCTCGGCCTCCTGGCCGGCCGCCGAGCCGCCCTTGAGCTCGGAGGCGAAGGTGGCCTCGCCACCGGCCTCCAGGCCCTTCACGGCCTCGTCGATGCCGTCGAGCAGCTCGCCGGAACCGATGGTGTACGAGACGTCGGAGGCGATGCCGTCCTCCAGCACCTCGCCGTCGACCTTGGCCTCCAGGTCGAGGGTGACGACGTCGCCTTCCTGGGCGGCGCGCTCGACCGGGGAGGTCGAGGCGAAGCGCTCGCGCAGCTCGGTGACGGCCTTCTCGACGTCCTCGTCGCTGACCTCGACGGCGTCGACCTCGACCTCGATGCCGGCGTAGTCCGGGATCTCGATCGTCGGGCGGACATCGACCTCGGCGGTGAAGTTCAGCGTCTCGCCGTCCTTCAGCTCGGTGATGTCGACCTCGGGCTGGCCGAGGACGTTCAGCTCAGCCTCGTTGACCGCTTCGGTGTAGAACTTCGGGAGCGCGTCGTTGACGGCCTCCTCCAGCACGGCGCCGCGACCGAACCGCTGGTCGATGACGCGGGCCGGGATCTTGCCCTTCCGGAACCCCTTCACCGTGACCTGCTGGTTGATCTTCTTGTACGCCGCGTCGAGGCTGTCCTTGAGCTCCTCGAAGGGCACCTCGATGCTGAGCCGAACCCGAGTCGGGTTCAGGGTCTCCACGGCGCTCTTCACGGTTCGGTCTCCTTGTGGCTGACTTCTTGGGGGTTCTGCTGCGTGCTGCTGCCGAGTCGGGCAGAGCCTTGGGCGGATTCGCGGCCCTTGAGAGACGTCGTAACAATGCAGACACACGGGCACGCAGCTTGCATAGTAACCGCAGGCGGTACACGCCCCAAAAGGTGATCTTGGCGATCGTCCGGCAGGGTGGCCGGCACGCTGGTCGGGGTGGCGGGATTTGAACCCACGGCCTTCCGCTCCCAAAGCGGACGCGCTACCAAGCTGCGCCACACCCCGTCTGGTGCGACACGTAAGATACATGCCTCAGGCGGGTACGGCTGCCGCATTTCGGGAGCGTGCACGGGGCACGTAATGGGATGTGCGACGAACGGGCGCGACCCGCTACGATGCTTTCTGTGCCGGGGTCGCTGACCTGCGGTGCACCCTGTGCGGGCGTAGCTCAATGGTAGAGCCCTAGTCTTCCAAACTAGCTACGCGGGTTCGATTCCCGTCGCCCGCTCTGTATCAAGACACTTGGGGCCCGGTTCCGTGGAACCGGGCCCCAAGTGCGTTCACAGGTGCCGCCCTCCAGGCGGCGGCCCATGACGGCCGGCGCATGACATCGCGCGTAGGGCATCCCGGACATGGCATCCAGGCACGGCGAAGTGCCGGCGGCCCGGCGTTGGCCGCCAGGCGTGGCCGTCCGCTCAGAACTGGATCGAGTTGATGGTCTCCGCTATGGAGTTGAGGAACCGCTGGATGTCGTCGGCCATACCTGTCGACGCGAGGAAGAAGCCGAAGAGCACCGCCACCACGGCTGGTCCCGCCTTGATCGATCCTCCTCGGATCAACACCACGAGGATGATCGCCAACAGGAGCACCACTGACAGCGAAATGGCCACAACTGATCACACCCTACGGTCGGTCCGCTCTCCCGGCCCGGGGGTGCAGCCCCACACACCCCCGCCAGAACCATCGTGCCACCAACCCGGCTTCCGTATGCCGCAGGTGACACATCGTCGGCCACGGACACCTGGACCTCGCACCGCCGTTACCCCTCCGGCCGGGTGAACTGCGGTGCTGCGCACTGCAATTCGAAGGTACGTCCCCACGGGAAATTCAGAGTGATCGTTGCCATGTCCACACATCCTGTTCGCAGGGAATTCGAATTGTTGTCACAGGTACGCCTAAGACACCACGGACAGATTAATAAAAGACAACGAAACAGACATATCCCCAGAGTCCCCCGCGTGCCTTATGTACCATTTAGTCCGGATGAATATGGACAGAACGTCCGTATGTGGGAAGCGAATCGGTATACGGGATCACTACGGGATCACTGGTGAACGAGACGGTGAGCCTTCTCGATTCCTGCGTACTCGCAGGCAATAGCCAGGAATGCCATCGGCGGTTTTACGAGGACGCATGGACAACGCTAGGGTGCCTCAGATGTTCCACGCCGCCACGTCCCCCGTATGCGCAGCGAGGTCACGAATCGTCTCCCCGGATTTTCTGCCGGAGGAACTGTGACGAACTCGCTACGACCGCAAGGCCCCCTTGGAGCCCCACTCCCCCCGTCGCAGCAGCCTGCGCGGGGAGTTCCGGGTCCGCGCTCGTCCCGGAGCGCGGGGGCGGCCACCGGTGCCGCCGACCCGGGCGCCTTGTCCGCCAAGCCCGCCAAGCCCGCCAAGCAACGCGACGCGTTCTTCGACAACGCCAAGTACCTGGCGATCGTGCTCGTGGCCATGGGCCACGCGTGGGAGCCGGTGAAGGGCCAGAGCCGCGGCCTCGAAGCGCTGTACACCGTCGTGTACGCCTTCCACATGCCGGCCTTCATCCTCATCTCCGGCTACTTCTCACGCAGTTTCGACATGCGCGCCGACCGGCTCAAGCGCCTGGTGACCGGTATCGCCGTGCCGTACATCGTCTTCGAAGCGGCCTACTCCCTCTTTGCGCGCTGGGCCGACCACTCTCCCGGCCAGCCGATCAGCCTGCTCGATCCGCTGTACCTCACCTGGTTCCTGGCCGCGCTGTTCATCTGGCGGCTGACGACACCGCTGTGGAAGCTGGTGCGGTGGCCGCTCCCGCTCGCCCTCGTCATCGCCATGCTCGCGAGCGTGTCACCGGAGATCGGTGACGATCTGGACCTCCAACGCGTGCTGCAGTTCCTGCCGTTCTTCGTCCTGGGCCTGTACATGAAGCCGGAGTACTTCCAGCTGGTGCGCCGCCGCGAGGTCCGAATCCTGTCGGTGCCGGTCTTCGCGGCCGCGCTGGTCGTGGGCTACTGGGCGGTGCCGCGGATGAACACGGGCTGGTTCTACCACCGTGACAGCGCACAGCAGTTGGGGTCGCCGTGGTGGGCCGGTCCCGTCATGACGCTCGGCCTCTTCGGCTGCTCGCTGCTGCTCACCGCGTGCTTCTTCTCCTGGGTGCCGCGCCGCAAGCTCTGGTTCACGGCGCTCGGCGCGGGCACGCTGTACGGCTACCTGCTGCACGGTTTCCTGGTCAAGGGCGGTGACTACTGGGGCTGGTTCGACCACAACTGGCTGCACGAGCCGCTCGGACAGGCCGTGGTGACACTCGTCGCGGCCGTGAGCGTCACGCTGCTGTGCACGCCGCCCGTCCAGCGGGTCTTCCGCTTCGCGATGGAGCCCAGCATGGAATGGGCGTTCAAGCGGGACGCGGCGGAGCTTGCCCGTGAGCGGGCGGGGGCCGGGGCGGGGGCGGGCAGGGCGTAACCCTCGGAGTGAGGGGCAGGTCGGTGCTCAGGGAGCGAGGCCCAGCAGCGCGCGCATCGAGGCGTACTTCTTCGTCAGCCGGGCTCTGGTGTGTTCGTCGAGGACCGCGAGGCGGGCCGGGTCGGCGTTGTGTGCCAGGTCCGAGGCCTTCACCAGGAGGGCGCCCGGGGTGGTGCGGATACGTTTCGCGTACGACTCCGGGGGCTCGCTCTCCCGCTTGGTGAGCGCCAGCACGATGGCCTTCGTGCGGTTCGTGAGGGCGGCCTCGGTCAGCCAGTCCTCCGACAACGCGTCGTCCTCGACCGCGTCGTGCAGCCAGGCCGCCGCTATCTGCTCGTCGTCGCCGCCGCGTTCGCGGACGCCCTCCGCCACGGCCTGGAGGTGCTCGGCGTAGGGGCGGCCCGCCTTGTCGGTCTGGGCGGCGTGCGCCTCGCGGGCGAGTGCTTCGACTTCAGCCAGGGTCAGGAGAGTTCGCGTCACGGGAACAGTGTCGCCCCATGTGGCGTGGCGTGGGGGCGGACGGAGGTGTCGTCAGGCCGGGTTTTCGCCCCTCCGCCGCTACCCGTGCCTCGTTCCTGGGGGCTGCCGCCCCCAGACCCCCGCCGTCGCGCTGAACGCGGTCGTCCTCCAACGCCGGACGGGCTGAAAATCTACGCCCGCAGTGGATGGGTGGGGGATCGGAATGGTGCTGCCTCACCCTTGAACGCGAGGCGCCGGGACGCGGGACGCGGGGACGCGGGGACGCGGGACGCGGGGACGCGGGGACGCGGGGACGCGGGGACGCGGGGACGCGGGGATGCGGGGACGCGGGGATGCGGGGACGCGGGACAGGTCGGCAGACCTCCAGCGGCGCACTGGCTACTGGCTACTGGCTACTGGCTGGAAGGTTCAGAGGATCGCCGCGGCCGCCGTCGTTCCGCCCTCGCGGCAGATCAGGAGTAGAGCCCTGTCGTCGTTCACGTCCTTGGCGACCGCTTCGATGAGGTGCCAGGCGGCTCCGTGGAAGCCACCGGCGACGTAGCGATCGGCTTCGCCGGTGAGGCGGTCGATGCCTTCGACGATGTCGCGCTCGGAGGTTTCGACGAGACCGTCGGTGAAGAGCATCAGGACGTCGCCGGGGCGCAGGGAGCCCTTGACGGAGTCGAACTGGGCACCGTCGTACACCCCTAGGAGCGGGCCTTCCGCGGCCTTCTCCTCCCAACGGCCGTTGCCCGCGCTGAGCTGAAGTCCGGGCGGGTGGCCGGCGGAGAAGAGCTCGTAGTCGCCCGAGTCCAGGTCGAGGACGAGGTGGATCGACGTGGCGAAGCCCTCGTCCCAGTCCTGGCGGAGAAGGTAGCCGTTCGCGGCGGGGAGGAAGGCGTGCGGGGGGAGGGAGCCCAGCAGGCCGCCGAAGGCTCCGGACAGGAGCAGTGCCCGCGAGCCCGCGTCCATGCCCTTGCCTGAGACGTCGGTCAGGACGACCTCCATGGTCCGGCCGCCGTTCGTACGGGCCGCCACCACGAAGTCGCCCGAGAACGACTGCCCGCCGGCCGGCCGCAGCGCCATCTCCCGGTGCCAGCCCAGCGGCAGCTGCGGCAGTTTGCTCTGCACCCGGATGCGTTCACGCAGGTCGAAGAGCATGGTGCCGCCGCGCCTCCACGGCACACCCACCCGGCTGCGGAACTGGGCGATCAGCAGACCGAAGAAGCCACAGGCCGCGACGACCAGGACCACACCCGGCGTGACCCTGGAGGGACCCTCCGTGTACGGGCCGAGCTGCACGGACTCCACTATCAGGGCGGTGGCGGCCGCGGCGTACAGGCCCAGCAGGCTGGCGGGGCGCAGCAGCAGGCCGCCCGCCACGATCGGGAGGACCAGGGCCGCGGGTGAGCACCACACCGAGTTGACCAGCGTGGTGGCCGCGATCACCGGAATCGTCAGCAGCAGTCCGGCGAGCGCGATCCAGTCGGAACCGTCGCCCCGGAAGTAGTCCACGGCGGATCTGCGCAGGCCGGTGCGGGCCCGGTGTGCCTGCTTCTTCAACCGGGCCGTGAACGTATCGGCTTCAGCGCGCCGCTCTCGTCCTGCTGCCATTAGTTCGGGACCTTATCCATCGGACCAGGTGCTTGGCACGGGAGGTCCCACTTGTCCCCCGTCCGAGCGCTCAACTTCACAGAGAAATCCACAGAAGACATCCAGCGAACGTCCAGCAGACGTCATGGAAGACCTCATGGAAGACGTCGTACAGGACCTCGCACAAGGCGTCCGTGACGGTGGGGGAAATTCCCTGGCTCGTACCGCATTGCCCTGGTAGGCATGGCCCATGACGACTGACGTGCGGGTACTTCAGCAGACCGAGTGGAACGCGTGGTACGACAACCTGGTCCTCGCCTTCGGCGGAGTGCCGGAGCCGTCCGACGAGCGTGGACTGGACAACGCACTCACAGAATACGACCGTTCCATCGGAGTCTGGGACGGTGACCGGGTGGTGGGCACCGCGAGCGCGTTCTCCTTCCGCGTCACGGTGCCGGGCGGCGCCTCCGTACCGGCCGCCGGCATCACGATGGTGAGCGTCGCGGCCACCCACCGGCGGCGCGGGGTACTGCGGTCCATGATGCGGCGCCAGCTGGACGACATCCGCTCGTGGGGCGAGTCGCTCGCTGTCCTGACGGCGTCGGAGCCGGCGATCTACGGCCGGTTCGGCTACGGCGTCGGGACGTATCAGTTCAACGCCGAGATCGACACCAGTCGCGTACGACTGTCCGTGCCGCCCGGCACCGACGACGTACACCTGCGGTACGCCGCACCGGCCGATGTCCTCGACGCCTGCGAGGCGGTCTACGCGCGGTTGGTGCCGGGGCGTCCGGGCATGCTGGCGCGGCGGCCCGGCTGGGAGCAGCTGGGGCTGCTCGACCCGGAGAGCAGGCGGGACGGCGCATCGCCGTTGCAGTGTGTGGTCGCCGAGCGGGACGACGAGGTCGTGGGCTACGCCCGGTACCGGGTCAAGCCGGAGTGGGATGCGTCCGGGCCCAAGGGCACGGTCGTGCTGGAGGAGTTGGAGGGTCTCGACCCGGCGGCGCAGGGCGCGCTGTGGCGGTTCCTCTTCGAGATCGACCTGACGTCCACACTCCGCACCCGTGGCCGGCCCGTCGACGATGCCTGGCAGCACATGGTCTCCGACATCCGTCGCTGTAGTCCGCGACTGAGGGACGCACTGCATGTGCGGCTCGTCGAGGTCGGCGCCGCGCTGGAGGCGCGGACGTACCAGACGCCGGTGGACCTGGTGTTCGAGGTCGAGGACACGTTCTGCCCCTGGAACGAGGGGCGTTGGCGGCTCTCGGGTGACGCGAAGGGGGCGTCCTGCGTGCGTACGGAGGATCCGGCCGATCTCGCCTTGTCCGTACGGGAGTTGGGGGCGGCCTATCTGGGCGGGGTGTCCGTGGCCTCGCTCGGGGCGGCGGGGCGGGTGCGGGAGTTGCGGCAGGGGGCGCTGGTCGAGGCCTCGGTGGCATTCTCGTCGGCCCTCGCGCCCTGGCTGCCACACGGGTTCTAAGGCAAGTCGTCGGCCCTCGCGCCCTGCCTGCCGCACGGGCTCTAAGGCAAGCCGTCGGCCCTCGCGCCCCGGCTGCCACACGGGCTCTAAGGCAAGTCGTCGACCCTCGCGCCCTGCCTGCCGCACGGGCTCTAAGGCAAGTCCTCGGCCCTCGCGCCCCGGCTGCCACACGGGCTCTAAGGCAAGTCCTCGGCCCTCGCGCCCTGCCTGCCGCCCGGGCTCTAGGGGCGGTCCTGGGACTGCCGGTCCTGGGGTTGCCAGCCGCGGGACTGCTGGTCCTGGAGTTGCCGGCCCCCTAGGGCTGCTGGCAGCGCGGGCACCAGAAGAGGTTGCGGGCGGCGAGATCGGCCGTGCGGATCTCGCCGCCACAGATGTGGCAGGGCAGGTGGGCCCTGCGGTACACGTACACCTCGCCGCCGTGGTCGTCCACGCGGGCTGGGCGGGCCATGGCCTCGGGGGTGTGTTCCGGGCGGACCGTGTCGATGCGGTTGTTGCGGACGCCCTCGCGCATGAGGTCCACGAGGTCGGTCCAGATCGCGTCCCACTCGGCGCGCGTGATGTCCTTGCCCGTTCGGTACGGGTCGATGCCGTGCCGGAAGAGGACTTCGGCGCGGTAGACGTTGCCCACACCCGCGATGATCTTCTGGTCCATGAGGAGGGCGGCAATTGTCGTACGGCTGCGGGCGATTCGGTGGTACGCGGTTGACGGGTCGGCGTCGGGGCGGAGGGGGTCCGGGCCGAGGCGGTCGTGGATCGCCTGCTTCTCGTCGTCCGTGATCAGGGCGCAGGTCGTGGGGCCGCGGAGGTCGACGTACGCGGTGGGGTTGGCGAGGCGGAGTCGGACGGTGTCCGTGGGTGGGGGTGCGGGGGCGTCGCCGAAGGTGACCTTGCCGAAGAGGCCGAGGTGGATGTGGATCCAGTCCTCGGCTCCGAAGTGCAGGAAGAGGTGTTTGCCGTGGGCGTCGGCGGAGTCGAGTTCGGTGCCGTCGAGGAGGGCTGCGGCGTCTGTGAACTTGCCCTGCGGGCTGGTGACTTGGGTGATCCCGCCGGCGAACCTGGCCTCGTAGTCCTCGGCCAGGCGATGGATCGTGTGCCCTTCGGGCACGGGGGCCTCCTGCGTGTGTGCTCCGGCGGGGCGTGGAGTTTTTCGCCCCCGCCGCCCCTACCCGTCCCTTGTTCCTGGGGGCTGCCGCCCCCAGACCCCCGCCGTCGCGCTGAACGCGCTCGTCCTCAAACGCCGGCCAGGCTGAAAGATCTCCAGCCTGGCCGGAGCTGAAGAGTGCCGCCGCGGCAGGGCGGCGAAAGGTCAGGTCTGTGGGTGGTGGGCCGGGATGGGGGGGAGGTCGCCTGTTGATTCGTAGGCCGTGAGCATGTTGATTCGGCGGATGTGGCGTTCGTCGCCGGAGAACGGGGTGGTGAGGAAGGTCTCGACGAACTTCGTCGCTTCTTCCTCGGAGTGCATACGGGCGCCGACGGCCACGACGTTGGCGTCGTTGTGCCGACGGCCCAGGGAGGCGGTCTCCTCGCTCCAGGCGAGGGCGGCACGCACGCCGGCGACCTTGTTCGCGGCGATCTGCTCACCGTTGCCGGAGCCGCCGATCACGATGCCGAGGGAATCGGGGTCCGCCGCCGTCCGCGACGCGGCGCGGAGGCAGAAGGGCGGGTAGTCGTCCTGGGCGTCGTAGATGAGGGGTCCGCAGTCGACGGGCTCGTGCCCGGCGGCCTTGAGCCACTCGACGAGGTGGTTCTTCAGTTCGAGACCGGCATGATCGGAGCCGAGATACACACGCATGGTTCGAGTGTGACACGGCTGTTTCCGATCGGCCTCGTCGGGTGTCATCCGCGAAAACTGTGAGCAACACCATGGAACCTCAAGGAAACCTCAAGTAACGATCTGGATTCAAAGGTTCACGAATTCCTTTACCTCCGATTCACTGGACCGGCTCGTACGCCCCAGTTACCCCGCTCGTACGGGCGATCTGCTCACCCGGCGAAAAGGAATCCCCCTCATATGACCTCGCAGCCGACCCCCACGAAGGCCGCAAGCGGCCCCGACGGCCCCGGAGAACCCGGTGGCGGCCTCCAGGCCGGACTCAAGAACCGTCATCTGTCGATGATCGCCATCGGCGGTGTCATCGGAGCCGGGCTCTTCGTGGGTTCCAGCTCCGGTATCGCCACCGCCGGGCCCGGCATCCTCCTCTCGTACGCCTTGGTGGGGACACTCGTCGTCCTTGTCATGCGGATGCTCGGCGAGATGTCCGCCGCGAATCCGACGTCAGGTTCCTTCTCGGCGCACGCCGACCGCGCGCTCGGGCGCTGGGCCGGATTCTCGATCGGCTGGCTGTACTGGTTCTTCTGGGTGGTCGTGCTGGCCGTCGAGGCCACCGCCGGGGCCAAGATCCTCGAAGGGTGGATTCCCGCCGTTCCCCAGTGGGGGTGGGCGCTCATCGTGATGCTCGTCCTCACCGCGACGAACCTCGTGTCCGTGGGGTCGTACGGCGAGTTCGAGTTCTGGTTCGCCGGGATCAAGGTCGTGGCGATCGGCGCGTTCATCGTGATCGGCGGGCTCGCCATCTTCGGCGTACTGCCGGGTGTCGACGCCGAGAAGGCCGGGCTCGGGAATCTCACCGACCACGGCGGTTTCCTGCCCAACGGGCCCGGCGCGATCCTCACCGGTGTGCTGCTGGTCGTCTTCTCCTTCATGGGCAGTGAGATCGCGACCCTTGCCGCCGGTGAGTCCGAGGACCCGCAGCGCGCCGTCACCAAGTCCACCAACAGCATCATCTGGCGCGTCGGCGTCTTCTACCTCGGCTCGATCCTCGTGGTCGTGGCCCTGCTGCCGTGGAACGACCCGTCGATCAAGGAGCAGGGCTCCTACGTCGCCGCCCTCGACTCCCTCGGTATCGCGCACGCCGGTCAGATCATGAACTTCATCGTGCTGACCTCCGTACTGTCCTGCCTCAACTCCGGGCTCTACACGGCCTCCCGGATGGCGTTCTCGCTCGGGCAGCGGCGCGACGCGCCGAAGGCGTTCGCCAGGACCACCTCGCGCGGTGTGCCGATGACCGCCATCATCGTCTCGGTCGTCTTCGGCTTCGTGGCCGTCTTCTTCAACTACAAGTTCCCGGACTCGGTCTTCCTCTTCCTGGTCAACTCCTCCGGTGCGGTCGCCCTGTTCGTCTGGCTCGTCATCTGCTTCTCGCAGCTGCGGATGCGGAAGATCATCCAGCGCGAGTCGCCGGAGAAGCTCGTCGTGAAGATGTGGCTGTACCCGTATCTGACCTGGGCGACGGCCGCGCTGATCGTGTTCGTGCTCGGCTACATGCTGACCGACACGGAACACGACGGCCGGGAGACGGTCCTGCTGTCCCTGCTCGTCGCGGCGGTGGTGCTCGTGATCGCCGTGATCCGGCAGCGGACGGGAGCCGGCGCCCCGCCCGTGCGCCACATCGCCGACGAGCCTCATGACGACACTCCGGTGAAGGTCGGCTGAGTCGGCCGTATCTCCCTGCCGTCTAGAGCACGGTGAAGTTCTTCTTCACCTGTTCGTAGACCTGGCGCGCCTGGTTCTCTATGTCCGGCTGGTACCAGGTGTTGACCTGGTACGACTTCCCGTCGGCGTCGAAGCCGAGCAACTGGGCGTGCCAGGGCGTCCCTTGGAGTGTGAAGAGGTACTCCCAGACGATCGCGGGCCGGCCCCGGAAGGTCGTCTCCTCCAGGCGGATCTTCTGATAGCCCTGCCCCTGGCGGGCGTTCTGCTCCGAGGTCTGCCAGGTCTCCATGAGGTCGCCCTTGGCGAGGGAGGACTTGGCCGCGAGCTCCTGTTTGCCGTCGGGCGAGGTGTAGTGCACCTCGGAGCCCGTCTTCGTGTCCCGCCGCCAGCCCTTGGGCGTCACCCACGCGTACCCGCCGGCCTCGCGGTGCGCGCCCGGGGGCAGGCTGGGCGGACGCGAGGTGCCCTCGACGGTGGGCGAGGCGCTGCCCACCGAGCCTGTCGGCGCCGCTGAGGGCGAGGAGCCCGCCTTGTTGTCGTCGGGCGGACCGCCGGTCGCCGCCACGACCAGCCAGACGGCCACTCCCGCCGCGGCCACGGCGCTCGCGGTGACCAGTCCCAGGCGGCGCCGGCTCGGGCGCGGGCCGGCGGGCACGGCGGGGCCGGGGAGTTCGCCGGGGGGCATCGACGTGGGGACGGACGCCGACCGGATCTGGACCTCCGTCACCGCCTCCGCAGAGGGGGCGGAGGAGGGGGTTGTCGAGCCGACCTCCGCACGCAGTTCGGAGGGGACTTCGGTGGAGGCGTTGGCGGCGCTACGGGGGTCCCCTGTGCCGGGGGGCTCGGGCGGCGCTTCCTCGTCTGCGAGCGGCGGCTGCTTCGACCGTGGCTTCTTGAAGTCGAGCGAGCTCTTCCGCGTCGGGGCGTGCTGCGCCGGTATCGCGTCCTGTATGAGATCGGGCTCGGGCTCGGGATCCGTCCGGGGCTCGGGCTCACGCGTGGGCTCGGGCTCGTACGCGGGGTCCGGCTGCCGTACCTCGCTCATGAACTCCGCGTCCAGGAGTACGGGCGTGGGCGCCTCGGCCTGGGCCTGGACCGGTGGAACGGGGGGCGCGGTCTCCGGCGCTTCGTGCGCCGGCTCGGGGCCGGGGGCGCGGTCCGACCCCGGGGCGTCCGGATCGGGAGCGGCTGCTCCGGCCTCGGCCGCTTCTCCCGCGGCGAATACCTCTCCTGCCCCCGGTGCCGGTGCCGGTGCCGGTGCCGGTGACACCAACCGTCGTAGTTCCGCCTCAAGTTCCTCCAGGCCGGGGCGGGTCGACGGCTCCTTCTCCAGGAGTTCCGCCAGGATGTCGCGCAACTCGCCGGCAGAGGCGGGGAGTTCGGGTTCCTCGTACAGCACGGCGTGCAGGGTGGCCAGGGTGGTGGCGCGGGAGAAGGGGGAACGGCCGCCGAGTGCCGCGCAGAGGGTCGCGCCCAGGGACCACACGTCGGAGGGCGGGCCCTGCGGGCGGCCCGAGATGCGTTCGGGTGCCATGTAGTCGGGGGAACCGACCAGCATCCCGGCCATGGTCAGCGCCTTCGTGTCCTGGATCGCGGCGATGCCGAAGTCGGTCAGGACGACGCGGCGACCGCTCCGCTCGACCAGGACGTTGCCCGGTTTGATGTCGCGGTGCAGCACTCCCCCGGCGTGCACCTGGCGCAGCGCCACGACCAGTTCGAGCCCGATGCGGGCCGCCTCGCGCGTGCTGAGCGGCCCGTCCTCCACCACGATCTGCTCCAGCGAGCGGCCGGCGACCAGTTCCATGACGATCCAGAGCCGCTCACCCTCGTCCACGACGTCGTAGATGCGTACGACGTTGGGGTGGTCGATCCGGGCCGTGGCCCTGGCCTCACGCAAGGTGCGTTCCCGGCGGGTGCGGGTGTCCTCCGGGTCGAGTCCGTCTATCCGCATTTCCTTGACGGCGACCTGCCGGTCGAGCATTTCGTCGGCGGCTCGCCACACCCGCCCCATTCCCCCCTGCCCAATACTCTCGGCCAGCCGATAACGTCCCGTCACCAATAACCCCGGAACACCGCCCTGCACATTCCCCGGCAATCCCAGCACCCCCTCAACACCCGTCACAATCGCCCGTCACATCAGAAGCAATCAGAAACACAATGGTCACACTTCATGCCGTACCAGCATAGTGCGGAGAAATCTTGTGGTACCTCTTCAAGTACTGCGAATTCAGGCGCAGCCAAGGGGGACGAACATGGGTTCTCGTCGTACGACGATCATCGCTGGATCGCTGCTCACGGCATCTTTCTCGGCCGTGATGATCCTTTCCTACACCGCTGTGGCGGACGATCAGGGGCCGGGGAGCAGTAAAGGGGGAAAGGCGGTCGACGAGGCACCGGCGGGTGTAAAGCTGACCACGCTGCTGCCGGAGAGTATCTCCGCGGACAACAGTTCACAGAGGACGGCGATTACCGCCACCGTGAAGAACGAAGGGACCAAGGAAAGCGGCGACATCAGGCTTTTGGTGGTCGGTTTCGACGGTCTGACGGTCAAAGGTGTGAAGGGCTGTTCCGCGATCGCCGAAGGGGATCTTCCCGAAGGATCGAACAGTGGTTTCAGTTGCGCCGTCGGCAATCTCGCGGCGGGCAGGTCGAAGTCGTACGACGTCGACGCCACCTTCGATCTGAGCAGGACCGGAAAGATCTGTCTGCCGGTGCAGACGAGCGACGGGGCGAAGACGTACTGGCAGCAGGGCCCGGTGCCGTTCGGTACGACCAACCCGTCGCCGAACGCCCCGGCCACCCCGCTGCTGCTCGGCACCGACAACACTCCGGTGGCACCCGGCGGTGACGAGCTGCCCAGGACCGGCGGCGGGAGCGACGTTCTGCCGCTCGGCGCGGCGGGCGCGGCGCTGGTCTCGGCGGGGGCGGCCGGCCTGTGGTGGGTCCACCGGCGGCCTGAGCAGCGCTGAATCGAGCTGAATTGAGCTGGATCGAGAAGTGAAGGGCGAAGGGGCTGGGGGCCGCACAAGGCTCCCAGCCCCTTCGCGCTGCTTCACCCGCTGAACGTCAGCGGTTGATGAACTTCCAGGCCGTGGGTAGCACGCCCATCGCCAACGCCGCCTTCAGGGCGTCGCCGAGCAGGAACGGGGTGAGGCCCACCGCGACGGCCGTGCCGAGCGACATGTCGGCGGCGGTGGCCAGGTACGGGACGCCGATCGCGTAGATGATCGCCTCGCCCAGCAGCATCGTGGCCGCCATGCGCAGGACCGAGCGGTCGGCACCGCGGCGGGCGAGTGCGCCCACGACGGTGGCGGCGAGCAGCATGCCGAGGATGTAGCCGAACGACACGGTGGCGCCCGAGGAGCCGCCGGCGAACCACGGGACGCCGGCCAGGCCGAGCAGTGCGTACGTGGCGAGGGAGAAGAGGCCCCGGCTGGTGCCGAGGGCGGTGCCCACGAGGAGTGCCGCGAAGGTCTGGCCCGTCACCGGCACCGGGGAGCCCGGCACGGGGAGGGCGATCTGGGCGGCGAGGCCGGTGAGGGCGGCGCCGCCGAGAACCAGGGCGGTGTCCCTGACGCGGGAGGCGGGGAGCAGGTCGGCGAGGACCTCGCCGGGGCGTATGCCCGTTCGGGGGGTGGCGGCAGCGGTGCTCATGGGGACTCCGGCGGGGTGACGGGCAGGTTCGGGACACGGTGACGCTATCCCAGGGGGGTGTGGGCGATCACCGTCAGCGGTCGACAAAGGGAGGAGCGGGGGGTTGGTCGGCTTCTCACAAAGGGTGGCGGGTACACCCGCGAGGGCGTGATGCTGGTCACTGAGGTGACGTCGGTTTGGGTGCGGGGCGGGGTGAGCCGGGACTGTGGGGTCCCGCCAAAGGTTTTTCGCCCCCTCCGCCCCTGCCCGTTCCCGTTACTTGGGGGCTCCGCCCCCAAACCCCCACTCCTCAAACCACCACTCCTCAAACGCCGGAGGGGCTGACTCCAGACCGACAGCGGGGGCCCGGGGCGGCAGCCCCCGGAATCGGGACGGGAAGGGCCGGAGGGGGCGAAGAAACCCGCCCCTAGCAGGATCCGCCGGACAACGCCTACCCTCGACCCATGGTTGCCCAGGCTGAGAACTTCGCGTCGCGTCGCTATGTCGACCTGCGCCGCCAGGGCACGGCCACCTGTCGCCGCACGGTGTAGGCGGGACGGAGCGGATCCGGCTCGCCGAGACGAAGACGGCGCAGTGTCGGACCGGCCCCGAGGAAGTTCTCCATGCTCTCCATGCCCCGTACCGCGGCACCTCCCCGAACGCCCCCTCCCAGCACTCCCCATCGAGCCGCCGACAGCGCGCGTCGCAGGACCAGCGCCAGTGTCATCCTGCGGTCCGTACTGGAGCACGGGCCGGTCGCCCGGAGCACCGTCGCCCGGCTGACCGGGCTGTCTCCGGCGTCGGTGACCGACTACTGCGCGCAGTTCGCGGGGCTCGGTCTGATCCAGGAGGCGCCCGCGCCCCGGCAGTCGAAAGGGGTGGGGCGCCCGCACGTACCGGTCGACCTGGACGACGCCCGCTTCGTGGTCGGCGGAGTGCACGTGGCGGTGCCGTACACGACGGTCGCGCTGCTCGATCTGCGCGGCCGGGTGGTGGCGGAGCGGGAGTTGAGCCACAGCGATGGCACCGAGCCCGGCCGGGTGCTGGCGAACGCCGCCGACGGGCTCGGCGCGCTGCTGGCCGACGTCCCCGGCCGTACGCCGCTGGGCGTGGGCGTGGCGACCGGCGGCTGGGTGGACCGGGACTCCGGGACCATCGTGGAGCACCCCATGCTGGGCTGGCATGAGGTCGCCGTCCGGGATGCGCTCGGCGCGCGTACCGGGCTGCCGGTCCATGTGGACGGCCACGCACGGGCGTTGGTCAACGGTGAGCGGCTCTTCGGGCGGGCGCGCGGCAGCCGGAGCGTGTTGCATCTGTTCGTCGGCAATGTGGTGGACGCGGCCTTCGCCACCCATGACGAGGTGCACTATGGTCCCCGCTCCCAGGCCGGTGCCATCGCCCATCTGCCGCTCGCGGGCGGCACGGAGCGGTGCGGCTGCGGCCGGACCGGCTGCCTCCAGGCCGAGTTGAGCGAGCGGACGCTGTGCCGGCGGGCCCGCGAGGAGGGGGTCATCGCCGGCGTGAACCCGATGCACGTCGTGGCCGCGGCGGCGGAGGGCGACCGGGTCGCCGTACGACTGCTGCTGGAGCGCGCCCGGATGATCGGGCGGGCCGCGGGGCTGCTGCTCGACGTGCTCAATCCGGAGACCGTCGTCGTCACCGAGGTCGGTGTCATGTACCGGGAGGACTGTCTGCGGGCGCTGCGCGAGGCGGTCGGGCGTGATCGGGCGGCCGCGGTCGTGCCGACCAGTTTCCCGGAATCCGTACTGGCCGTGGCCGGCGGTTCGGTGGCTCTCGACGTGTTCTACCGGGATCCGCTGGGCGCGTCGCCGGAGCCGATACCGGGGCTCATGCCATGACCGGGGCCAGGACCAGGACCAGGACCGTCGTCGGAGCCGATACCGACGCCGGGGCCGGGACCGATACCGACGCCGTCGCGGATACCTGGGCCGACGCCGAGGCCTTCACCGGGGCCGATTTAATTCAGAAACTCCGAATGTTGACAGGCCTTACGGGCGACAAGGAGCATCCTTCTCATGAGCAGCTCGCGAGTGCAGGTTCCGCTCACCAAGTGCCGTGTCATCGACCTCATGCGGGTCGCACGCGCGCTTTGTTGCTGACGCGTTGACGCACTGAATCACGCACTGACGCACTGACGTTCAGTCGAACACTCGGGTTCTCCCTGCCGCGCCTTCGGCGTGTATGTCCTCGCCCTCGGCAGGTCTCTCCTCATGCGCTCATTCACCTTTCCCGGCCCTGCCCTGTCCGGAATTCCGCGCGTCTTCCTGCCACTTGAATCCCCGGAGTACTCCCATGCCACCACTGTCCTCCTCCGCGTCCGGTATCGACCGGCGGCTGTTCCTGTCCTCCCTGCTCGGCGCCGCCGCTGTCGCCGGCCTCAGCGGCTGTGCGGGCAGCAGTGCCGCCAGCACCTCGGCCAAGGGGTCCACGTCCGCCCCGCTGGCCGCCAACGTTCCCTCCGGTACGAGCCTGAAGATCGCCTCGTACCAGGGCCGGCAGCAGGTCCAGTTCAAGCTGGCGGGCCTCGACGACCTGCCGTTCACCGTCGCCGACTGGCCGAACATCGGCGCAGGGCCCGATGTCATCAACGCCTTCCGCGCCAAGTCCCTGGACCTCGCCAACAACGCGGGCATCCCGCCGATCCAGGCGCACTACCAGGGCTTCGACGCGAAGATCGTCGCGATCAACATCACCCGCAAGCCCAACTACGCCTTCGCCACCAAACCCGGCAGCGACATCCAGGACGTCCAGGGCTTCAAGGGCAAGAAGCTGGCCTTCTCGCAGGGCCAGGCACAGGGCGTCGTACTCCTGCGCGCCCTGAAGGAGGCGGGGCTGGCGTACGACGACGCGGAGCTGGTGCCGCTGACCAGCAACCAGTTCCTCACCGCGCTCCAGTCCGGCCAGGTGGACATCGCCCCGCTCGGCAACGAGCAGGTGCCCGCCTACCTCAAGCAGTACGAGTCCAAGGGCGCGCACACCATCGCCACCGACGTCGTGGACCTCCTCAACCTGCTGTGGGCGCCCACCTCCGTCCTCGCCGACTCCGCGAAGGCCGCCGCGGTCGCCGCGTACATCCCGCGCTGGGCGCAGGGCACCGTGTGGGCGTACGAGCACCCCGACGAGTGGAACGAGGAGTTCTTCGTCAAGACGCAGAACCTCACGCTCGCACAGGCGCAGTCGATCACCGAGCTCGCCAACAAGCCGCTGTATCCGCCGAGTTGGGACGAAGCGGTGAAGTGGGAGCAGGAGACCGCCGATCTGCTGGCCGAGGGCGGCTTCGTGAAGGCGTTCAAGGTCGACTCGCTCTTCGACCGGCGCTTCGAGGGCATCGCGGCGAAGTCCGTACCCGCCGAGTACCGGAGTTGACCGCCATGACCACCACCACGACCAGCACACTGCCCACTGCGGCCACCGTTCCTGTGAAGGTCACGCGGAAGCCCGCTCGCACCCGGCGCCGCGGACTCGCACCCGGCAAGCGGCTGCCCGCCTCCTCCGTCATCGGCCCCGCCCTGTTCCTCGGCCTCTGGGCCGCCGCCTCGGCCGCCGGACAGCTGGACCCCGGCGCGATACCGGCGCCCTGGACGGTCCTCGGCACCGCCGGTCGCCTGTGGACGGACGGCACACTCCCCACGGATGTGCTCACGTCCCTGGAACGCGCCGGATACGGGTTCGCCCTCGGCCTGACCGCCGGGGTGGTCCTGGCGCTCGCGTCCGGGCTCAGCCGGATCGGCGAGGCGCTGATCGATGGGACGGTGCAGCTCAACCGGGCCATCCCGACGCTCGGTCTGATCCCGCTGTTCATCCTCTGGCTGGGCATCGGCGAGACCTTCAAGATCGCGATCATCTCCATCGTCGTCTACATCCCGATCTATCTGAACCTGCACTCCGCGCTGTCCGGCATCGACCACCGCTATGTCGAACTCGCCGAGGTCCAGGGGCTGTCCAGGGTCGCTTTCGTGCGGCAGATCGTCATCCCCGGCGCACTGCCCGGCTTCTTCGTCGGACTGCGGCTCGGGGTGACGGGGTCCTGGCTGTCCCTGGTCGTCCTGGAGCAGATCAACGCCACCAACGGACTCGGCTACATGATGTTCCAGGCCCAGAACTACGGCCAGAGCGACGTCATTCTCGTCGGTCTGCTGATCTACGGGGTCTTCGGTCTGGTCTCCGACAGTGCGGTCCGTCTCATCGAACGGAGGGTGCTGTCATGGCGACGCACGCTGAGCAACTGACATCCACTCAGAAAAAGCCCACCGTCCAACTCCGGGGTCTGACACGCTCCTTCGACGGCCGCAAGGTCCTCGACGACATCGACCTCGACCTCCCGGCGGGCCAGTTCACGGCCCTGCTCGGGCACAGCGGCTCCGGCAAGAGCACTCTGCTGCGGGCCATCGCCGGCCTCGACCACACCGTCGTCGGCAGCGGCCAACTGACCGCCCCGGAACGGGTGTCGGTCGTCTTCCAGGACTCCCGGCTGCTTCCCTGGCGCCGGGTCCTGGACAACGTACTGCTCGGCGCGGACGGCAAGGAGGCCGCCGAACGCGGTCGCGCCGCGCTCGCCGAGGTGGGCCTCGCGGGCCGCGAAAGGGCCTGGCCAAACGAGCTGTCCGGCGGCGAGGCCCAGCGCGCCGCACTGGCCCGCTCTCTGGTCCGTGAACCCGAACTCCTCCTTGCCGACGAGCCGTTCGGCGCACTGGACGCACTCACCCGGATCAAGATGCACGTCCTGCTGCGCGAGCTGTGGGAGCGCCACCGGCCCTCCGTGCTGCTCGTCACGCACGACGTGGACGAGGCGATCGTGCTCGCCGACCGGGTGCTCGTGCTCGACCGGGGGCGTATCGGCCTGGATCTGACCGTCGACATCCCCCATCCCCGCTCGTATCGCGACCCCCTGCTCGGCGAGTACCGCGAGCGACTGCTCGCCGCCCTGGGCGTCACGGAGGACCACAAGTGACCAACTCGGCCGGCACTCCCCGCCAACTTCACCTGAACGCCTTCCTGATGAACACCGGGCACCACGAGGCCTCCTGGCGGCTGCCCGAGAGCGACCCTTACGCGAGCGTCGACCTCGGGCACTACGTCAACCTCGCCCGTATCGCGGAACGCGGCACCTTCGACTCCCTCTTCCTCGCCGACGGCCCGGTCCTGTTCAACAGTGTCGGCCAGCGCCCGTCCGGCACCCTCGAACCCATCACCCTGCTCACGGCGATCGCCACGGCCACCCAGCACATCGGCCTGATCGCCACCGCCTCGACCTCGTACAACTCCCCCTACAACCTGTCCCGGAGATTCGCCTCCCTCGACCACCTCAGCGGTGGCCGGGCCGGCTGGAACATCGTCACCACCGCCGGCGCCGAGGCCGCCCGCAACTTCGGGCTCGACGACGAGCCCGCCCACGCCACCCGCTACGAGCGCGCCGCCGAGTTCCTCGAAGTGGCGCTCAAGCTCTGGGACAGCTGGGAGGACGACCTGGTCGTCGGCGACAAGGCGACGGGCGTCTGGGGCGACGAGCGGAAGCTTCATCCGCCGCGCCACAAGGGGACCTACTTCAGTGTCGAGGGCGCCCTCAACGTCCCCCGTACGCCGCAGGGTTACCCGCTGCTCGTGCAGGCGGGGTCCTCCGACGACGGCAGGCGCTTCGCGGCCCGGTACGCGGAGGCGGTGTTCACCGCGCAGCAGACCCTCAAGGACGCGCAGGACTTCTACGCCGACCTCAAGTCCCGTACGGGCAAGGCCGGCCGGGACCCGGACCACATCAAGATCCTGCCCGGCATCGTCCCGGTCATCGGCTCGACCGAGGCCGAGGCGCGCGCACACGAGCGAGTGCTTGAGGACCACATCGTGTACGAGCACGGTCTCTACCGCCTGGAACACCTGCTTCACCTGGAGCCGGGCACCCTCCAACTCGATGCCCAACTGCCCGCCGACCTGCCGCCGGAGAGCGCCATCGAGGGCGCCAAGAGCCGCTACACGCTCGTCGTCGAACTCGCCCGGCGCGAGCGGCTCACCGTCCGCGAGCTCATCGGCCGGCTCGGCGGCGGACGCGGGCACCTGACGTTCACCGGCACGCCCGAGCAGGTCGCCGACGCGATCGAGGACTGGTACCGGCTCGGCGCCGCGGACGGCTTCAACATCATGCCCGCCGTGCTGCCGTCCGGCCTCGAACTCTTCGTCGACCAGGTCGTGCCGATCCTGCGTGCCCGCGGTCTGCTCCGCAGCGAGTACGGGCCGCGGCAGACCCTGCGGGAGCGGTACGGGCTTCCGCGGCCGGCCAACCAGTACGCAAGCCCCGTACTCGCCGCCCACTGAGACCGCCCGCGTCCGAACCGAGAGGACCCGCACATGTCCGAGATAGAGTTCCGCAAGGTCACCGCGAAGATCGGCGCGCAGATATCCGGCGTCGACATCGCCAAGCCCCTCGACGACGAGACCATCGCCGCCGTCCGCGCCGCCCTCAACGAGCACAAGGCGCTGGTCTTCGACGCCCACGGCCTGGACGACGAGGGCCAGCAGGCCTTCGCCCGCCAGTTCGGCGACCTCACCACCGCGCACCCGACCGTGCCGGCGGTCGACGGCGCCCCGAACGTGCTGCCCGTGGACAGCGAGCGGGGCCGCGCCAACCACTGGCACACTGACGTCACCTTCGTCCTCAACCCGCCCCAGGCCAGCACCCTGCGCAGCATCACCATCCCGCCGTACGGCGGTGAGACCCTCATCGCCAACTCCGCGGCGGCCTACCGCGATCTGCCCGAGCCGCTGCGCCACCTCGCCGACAGCCTCTGGGCCGAGCACACGAACGACTACGACTACGCGGTGCCGGACGAGGAGATCGACGAGGAACAGGCCGAGCAGCGCGCCCAGTTCACGTCCATCAACTTCCGCACGGCCCACCCGGTCGTCCGGGTCCACCCGCTGACCGGCGAACGGGGGCTGTTCATCGGCGGGTTCGCGCAGCGGATCCTCGGCCTGTCGCTGGGCGAGTCCCGCAAGATCCTCGACATCCTCCAGGCGTACGTCACCCGGCCCGAGAACATCCTGCGCTGGCGCTGGTCCCCGGACCAGCTCGTCCTCTTCGACAACCGGATCACCCAGCACTACGCCATCGACAACTACGACGGACAGCCCCGCCGCCTGCACCGCGTGACCGTCGCCGGTGACGTACCGGTCGGCGTCGAGGGCAAGGAGAGCTACTCGATCTCAGGAGACGCCTCGCACTACACCTCGGTCACGACAGTCGAGTAACCAGGCGGCTCCCCCGTCCCCCGAAAGGCCCTCGCATGCGTCACGCGAGGGCCTTTTTGTTGCTAGCGTGTAGTTGCACATAGATTGCAATAAGAGGTCGAGGGGACCCGCCATGCCCGTCTACACACTTCCCGAGCTGCCGTACGACTACTCCGCACTCGCCCCCGTGATCAGCCCCGAGATCATCGAGCTGCACCACGACAAGCACCACGCGGCGTATGTGAAGGGTGCGAACGACACGCTCGAGCAGCTCGCGGAGGCGCGCGACAAGGAGGCGTGGGGTTCGGTCAACGGGCTGGAGAAGAGCCTGGCCTTCCACCTCTCCGGCCACATCCTGCACTCGATCTACTGGCACAACATGACCGGTGAGGGCGGCGGCGAGCCGCTGGCCGCCGACGGCTTGGGCGATCTGGCGGACGCGATCACCGAATCCTTCGGTTCCTTCGCCGGGCTCAAGGCCCAGCTGACCAAGGCCGCCGCGACCACGCAGGGGTCCGGGTGGGGCGTCCTCGCGTACGAGCCGCTGAGCGGGCGTCTCGTCGTCGAGCAGGTCTACGACCACCAGGGCAACGTCGGCCAGGGCTCGGTCCCGGTCCTCGTCTTCGACGCCTGGGAGCACGCCTTCTACCTGCAGTACAAGAACCAGAAGGTCGACTTCATCGACGCCATGTGGGCCGTTGTCAACTGGCAGGACGTGGCGCGGCGTTACGCCGCCGCGAAGTCCCGCGCCGATGTGCTGCTGCTCGCCCCCTGAGGCCAGCCCTTCGGGGCAACGCCCTTCGGGGCACGCATAAGCGTCCTGCTCGTGATCGTCTTCTCACCCTTCACGTGGCAGGCGGATGGAAGGAAAGCCCCCGCGAGGACATGACTCGCGGGGGCTTTCCCCGTCCCCGGGGTCCACCGACTGGTGGACGGCAAGTTCAACCGACTACCTCTGTCCGTCAACTGCCCATGCCAGCGAGGCTCTTGGGCATGAACTCATTCACTGTGCGGGTGGCGCGCTGGAGCGCTCATCACCCCTGGCGGGCCATCATCGGGTGGCTGCTGTTCGTGGCGCTGTGCCTGGCGGCCGGCAGTGCCGTCGGCATCAACAGCGCGAAGACGGCGGACTATCGGGTCGGCGAGGCGGGCCGCGCGGAGGCCATGGCGGCCGAGGGGCAGCTCGAACGCCGGTCCACGGAGCAGGTGCTGATCTCCGCTCGGTCCGGTGCCCTCGACAGAGGCGCTGCCGAAGCCGCCGCGGAGGACCTCACCGCCCGGATGGAGCGGCTGCCCGAGGTCGCGAGCGTGGCCGACCCGCTGCTGTCCCGGGACGGCCGGATCCTCATGGTCGAGGTGGCCGTGCAGGGCGAGGAGCGGGACGCCAAGGACAAGGTCGACGCGCTGGTCGCGCAGACCGGGGCCGTGCAGCAGGCGCATCCCGATCTGCTGCTCCAGGAGACCGGAAGTCCCTCCATCAGCAAGGGAGTCGACCAGCAACGTGGCGAGGACCTCGCGCTCTCGGAGGCGATCACCCTCCCCGTCACGCTGATCACGCTGCTGATCGTGTTCGGGTCCGTGACCATGGCCGGTGTGCCGCTGCTGCTGGCCCTGTCGTCGATCGCGGCGGCCGTCGGGCTCTCGATGGTGGCCTCGCACCTCTCCCCCGACACCGGGGTCGGCATGAACGTCATCCTGATGATCGGCCTCGCGGTCGGCGTCGACTACACGCTCTTCTACCTCAAGCGGGAGCGCGAGGAGCGTGCCCGCGCCGGTGGCCGGCTGAGCTCCGAGGCGCTGGTCGAGCTGGCCGCGGCAACCTCGGGCCGGGCGGTGGTGGTCTCCGGGCTGGCAGTCGTGGCCTCCACGGCGACGCTGTATCTGGCCTCGGACGTGATCTTCTCCTCGCTCGCCACCGGCACCATCGTGGTCGTCCTGGTCGCGGTGGCCAGCTCCCTGACGGCGCTTCCCGCGCTGCTGGTCAAGCTCGGCAGGCGGGCCGAGCGCAAGGAGCGCCGCCGTGCCGAGCGCGGGAAGCCGGTACGGCGACGGGCGCGGGGCGGCGAGGGCGGCGAGGGCGGCGGCCGGGTCTGGACCGCACTGCTGCGGCCCGCGAGCAGGCACCCCCTGGCCACCCTCTGTGTGTCGGTCCTCGCGCTGCTCGCGCTCGTCACCCCGCTGGCCGGGCTGAAGATCACGGAGATGAGCCGGGACACGCACTCGCGCGAGATCCCCGCGATGCTGGTGTACGACCGGCTCAACGAAGCGTTCCCCGAGCAGCGCGTGACGCACCAGATCGTCGTACGCTCCGACGCCGACCGCGTCCAGGAGGTCACCGCGTCACTGCAGGAACTTGCCCAACTCGCCCACGCCGACCCCCTGTTCACCGGCTCGGAGCGGATACGCACCTCCACCGACCGGCGCACCAGCGTGCTTGAGCTGAAGGTGCCGTATCTCGGCAACTCCGATGAGGCGTACGACTCCCTCGACCACCTCCGCGACGACTATCTGCCCGCCACCGTCGGCCGCGTCGACGGCGCCGAGTTCGGCGTGAGCGGTGACGTCGCACGCTACGCCGACTATCCCGCCCACCAGAACAGCAAACTCCCGCTGGTTCTCGGGGCGTTGCTGCTCGTGACCTTCGCGATGACCGTGTACGCGTTCCGGTCGGTGGTGCTCGGACTGATCGGTGTCGTACTGAATCTGCTGTCCGCCGCCGCGGCGCTCGGACTGCTCGTCCTGGTGTTCCAGGGGAGTTGGGCCGAGGGACTGCTGGACTTCCACTCCACCGGCTCGATCGGCTCGCGCGTGCCACTCTTCCTCTTCGTGATCCTCTTCGGACTCTCCATGGACTACCAGGTGTTCGTGGTGAGCCGGATCAGGGAGGCCGTGCTCGCGGGCGCGGCGACGCGGCAGGCGGTGCTCGACGGGATCCGCAGCTCGGCGAGCGTGGTGACCAGCGCCGCCGTCGTGATGATGACCGTCTTCGTGAGCTTCGCCTTCCTCCACATCATCGAGATGAAGCAGATCGGTTTCGTGCTCGCGGCGGCCGTGCTGCTCGACGCCTTCATCGTCCGGATCATGATTCTGCCGTCGGCGATGCTGCTGCTCGGGGAGGCGAGCTGGTGGCCCTCGCGGGGAATGGGGCAGGCGAGAATTCCTGAGCGGACGGCCCCCGAGATGCCCTTGGCCGACGTACGTTGATCGTCATGACCCCTCTCACCGGGCCCCTCGCCGACACGTTCTGGGCCACCTCGCTGCGCCGCTGGAACACGGTGTGCTGGGCGCTGTTCGCCGCGATGGCCGTGGGGCTCGTGACGATGGACCCGCCCGGTGGGAGCAAGTACGGGGCGCTCGCGCTGCTCGGCTGCGTGGTGCTGAGTTACACGGTCCTCGACCGCTTCCCGGACAATCCCGTCGTACGTCCACACGTCTACCTCTCGGTGCTGGCGCTCGCGCTCGGCGGACTCGCCTATCTGCGCAGCAGTTACGCGGCGCTGTTCATCGTGACGCTGCCGCACTACTGGATGTTCGGGCGCTCCCCAAAGGCCTCGATGGGGTTCCTCGGGCTTGCCACCGCCACCACGGTGACCGGGAGTTGGATCCAGCAGGGCTGGACGGCGGAGTTCTTCGGCGAGACCCTCGTGTCCACGCTGATCGTGGTCGCCGTGGGAGTGCTGCTCGGGCTGTGGGCCCACGCGGTGGTCGCACAGAGCGCCGAACGGGCGCAACTGATCGAGGAGTTGGAGCTGGCACAGACCCAACTGTCCGAGGCGCACCAGCGGCAGGGCGCGGCGGACGAACGGGAGCGGATGGCCCGGGACATCCACGACACGCTCGCGCAGGGCTTCGCCTCGATCATCGTGCTCGCCGAGGCGGCCCGGGCGGGGGTCGCCGACGATCCGCAGCGAAGTGCCCAGCAGTTGCGCTCGATCGAATCCACGGCACGGGAAAACCTGGCGGAGGCAAGGGAGTTGGTCAGCTCCGGTGCTCAACCGGGCCACTTCGCGGCCGGTTCGGTGGCACAGACCCTGCGCCGCACACTGGACCGCTTCGCGGAGGACACCGGGCTCGTCGTGGACGCCGAGCTGGCGGACCTCGACTGCGACCAGCAGACCCGGATCGCGCTGCTGCGCTGCACCCAGGAGTCCCTGGCCAACGTACGCAAGCACGCACGCGCGTCCACCGTCGGTGCGGTGCTGGCCCGGCAGCCGTACGGCGTGGAACTGGAGATCACCGACGACGGGACCGGGTTCATGGTGGAGGAGTCGACGGGCTTCGGGCTCGACGGAATGCGCAAGCGGCTGGCGGAACTGGGCGGGAGGCTCACCGTGACGAGTTCGGTGGGGGACGGGACGCGGGTCCTGGCGGTGATTCCCATGGAGGCGACGGCAGTGGAGAGCAAGGTGGCGGTGTGAGCGGCACGAGTGGCGGCGGAGCAGGACTGCGCATCGTCGTGGTGGACGACCACGCCGTGATGCGGGCGGGAGTCGTCGCCCTGCTCGCCGCCGAGGACAGCATCGAGATCGTCGGTGAGGCGGGCGACGGGCGGGCGGCGCTCGAACTGGTGGAGCGGTACGACCCCGATGTCGCGCTGGTCGACCTGCGGATGCCGGTGCTCGACGGGGTGGCGACCACCGCGGAGATCGTCAGCCGCTTCTCACGTACGCGGGTGCTGATCCTGACGACGTACGACACCGACGCCGAGATCGAACGCGGGGTCGAAGCCGGGGCCATCGGCTATCTCCTGAAGGACACCACCCGCGAGCAGCTGGTCGACGCGATCCACGCGGCGGCGCGCGGCGAGACCGTGCTCGCACCCCGAGTGGCCGAGAAACTGGTCGCCCGTATGCGCCAGCCCGCCCCGGTCCCGCTCACGGCCCGCGAGACGGACGTCCTGAACGCCGTGGCGGACGGCCTCACCAACGCCGAGATCGGGCGCCGGCTGGTCATCGCCGAGGCCACCGTCAAGACGCACCTGCTGCGCCTGTTCGCCAAGCTCGACGTGAACGACCGGACGCGGGCGGTGGTGGTGGCGATGGAGAAGGGGTTGCTGCGGCGCGCGTAGCTGCTCCCACGCGCACTTCAGGTACTCAGAATCCGCGTCCTGATCTCGCAAGCAACGACCGCTGAACAGCACTTGTGACGCGGTGATGAGATTCCCGGGTCGGTATGGGGGGAGCGGAGCGTCAAGTGTCTCGACGTGTGGTGCGGACCTTGCAGTCGCAAGATCGGTATTCCCGTCACGGGCAGTGTGTCGACCGGGCACAGAGACCGAGGTGTTGGCGGAGATCGTTCTCGCCAATGGCACGGTGGCCCGGGGAGAGCTGGCATCTCTTCAGTCCGATGGGCTACGTTGTGCAGCGATGACTACCGGGACCTCATTGCGCCACACACGGATTGGTGACCCGGCGCTCCGCTGAGCGCCGTACGGGCCGGTGTCGGCCCACTGTTGGATCGAGGATCCGGCGCTGCTGCGCGGGATCCGCCTCCTGTCGTGTTGATCACCGCTCGACACGTCAACCACGACAGGAGAACTCATGCCCATCAAGACGCTGCACATTCCCACCGCGGACGGCCAGGCCGACGCTTTCGCCGCCTTCCCCGACGGTGGTGAGCGGCACCCTGGGGTGCTGATGTACGCGGACGGCTTCGGCATCCGGCCCGTGCTACGGGAGTTGGCCCACGAACTGGCTGGGCACGGGTACTACGTGCTCGTCCCCAATCCCTTCTACCGGCACGGCCCGGCACCGGTGATCGCGCTTCCCGAGCACATCGGAGACGAGGTCAGGCCCGCGATCTTCGCCCAGCTGATGCCCTTGATCGAGGCGCACACCACCGACCGTATTCTGAGCGACGCCGACGCCTACCTCAGGTTCCTCACCACCCAGCCCGAGGTCGGCGCCGGTCCGGTCGCGGTGACCGGCTACTGCATAGGCGGCCTCCCGGCGATGCGCACCGCCGCGGCCCACCCCAACCAGGTGGCCGCCGTCGCCGCATTCCACGGCCCCGTGGGCGTCGACGGGCCCGAGCTCTTCTCCAAGCTCACCGCCCAGGTCCACCTCGGTCACGCCGAGGGCGACATGACGCCCGAGGCCCTCGGCGAGCTCAACCGGGCCCTGGACGCCGCGGGGGTCGGCTACACCTCCGAGATCTACCCCGACACCATCCACGGCTTCACCATGTCCGACACCGATGCCTTCAACCCCGCCGCACTCCAACGACACTGGGACCGCCTGCTCCCCCTCCTCGACCGCACCCTGGCCGGCCGTTGAGGCTCCAGCCTGGATACCGGCCCTGAAGCACACGGCTCCGAGGCCACGCCCCGTTTCCGCCCGTACGGCGCTTGAGAACGAGGCCGTGCAGGCCGACAGCGGGGATCTGGGGGCGGTAGCCACCAGAAACGGGACGGGCAAGGGCGGAGGGGTCGAAAAAACCTCCACCGGCCCCGCGGGCGCTTACGCTCGCGGGGCCGGGCGTCTTTCAAGGAGGCGTACATGCCGTACAAATGGTGCAAGAACTGCCGCAGGATGCGGGACTTCCGCCGTCTGGAGAGCGACGCGGAACGCGCGGCGACCAGGGAGGCGGTCAAGCAGACCACCGTGGACGCCTACATCCGCTGCGCCCACGAAGGCTGCGTACGAGTCCAGCGACGCGGCAGGAGCAGCGAGGGCGGAGACCTCCCCGACGGGTTCCGGATCCCCGCCGCCGAGTAGGACCTGGCCGAGCAGGACCTAAAGGTTGCTGAAGTCCGGCCCCGCCGTCCGCGAGCGCTTGATCTCGTAGAAACCGGGCGTGGACGCCACGAGCAGCGTGCCGTCCCAGAGCCTGGCGGCGGCCTCGCCCTTGGGCGCCGGGGTGACGACCGGACCGAAGAAGGCGATCTGCTCGCCGTCGGCGCCGGGGACGGCGATGACGGGTGTGCCGACGTCCTGGCCGACCTTGTCGATGCCCTCCTTGTGGGAGGCCCGCAGCTCGGCGTCGAACTCGAAGTCCTCCTGGTCGGCGTAGTCGAGCAGGGACGCCGGAAGACCGACCTCGTCGAGCGCGGCGGCGACCGCCTCGAGGGTCGGACCCTGGCCCTCATTGTGGATGCGGGTGCCGAGCGCGGTGTAAAGGGGGCCCAGGATGTCGTCGCCGTGCTTCTGCCAGGCGGCGGTCACCACCCGGATCGGCTTCCAGGCCTTGGTGGCGAGCAGCTCGCGGTACTCCTCGGGCAGCTCGTCCAGCCTCGGCTCGTTCAGCACGGCGAGGCTCATGATGTGCCAGTGCACCTCGATGTCCCGGACCTTCTCCACTTCCAGGACCCAGCGCGAGGTCATCCAGGCCCAGGGGCACAGCGGGTCGAACCAGAAGTCGACGGGGGTCTTGCCGGAACCGGAACTCGTCTGGGCGGTCTGCTCGGGCATGGTTCTCCTCGGAAAGTGGTGTTACCGGAGCCAACACCGTCGGTCACCCGACCCATTCCCGGGTGCCCGGTGTCAGGGGCACATGGCAGGATCGGCACTGTACCGACCTGTCCGGCCAGCCCTGAGGGAGTGCCCCCGTGCCCGGTGAGAATCTGTCCCGCGACGAGGCCCGGGAACGGGCGGCGCTGCTGTCCGTCGACGGGTACGAGGTGTCCCTCGACCTGCGCTCCGCCGTCGGGGACCATGCCACCGGCCCGGCCACCGATGGGGCGCCGCGCACCTTCCGCTCGGTGACCACCATCCGCTTCCGCTCCGCCGAGCCGGGCGCCACCAGCTTCGCCGACCTGATCGCGCCGAGCGTGACGGCCCTCTCGCTGAACGGCAAGGATCTCGATCCCGGCGAGGTCTTCGACGGGAACCGGATCGCCCTCGAAGACCTCCAGGCGGACAACGAACTCGTCGTCGACGCCCAGTGCGCCTACTCCCGCACCGGCGAGGGCATGCACCGCTTCGTCGACCCCGAGGACGGCGAGGTGTACCTGTACACGCAGTACGAACCCGCCGACTCCCGCCGCGTCTTCGCCAACTTCGAACAGCCCGACCTCAAGGCCCCGTTCCGCTTCGAGGTACGGGCCCCCGAGGGCTGGACCGTGTGGAGCAACGGCGCCGGTGAACTCACCGACGGCGTCTGGAAGTTCGCCGAGACGAAGCCGATCTCGACATACATCACCGCCTTCGCGGCCGGCCCGTACCACTACGTGACCGACACCTACACCCGCACCTTCGACGACGGTACGACGCTGGAGATCCCGCTCGGCGCAATGTGCCGCAAGGGTCTGGCGCCCTACTTCGACTCCGAGGACGTCTTCCTCGTCACCAAGCAGGGCCTGGACTTCTTCCACGAGCACTTCGACTACCCGTACCCCTTCGGAAAGTACGACCAGGCCTTCGTGCCGGAGTACAACCTCGGCGCGATGGAGAACCCCGGACTGGTCACGTTCCGCGAGGAGTTCATCTTCCGCGGCAAGGTGACCCAGGCGTCGTACGAGGGCCGGGCGAACGTCATCCTGCACGAGATGGCGCACATGTGGTTCGGCGACCTGGTCACCATGGAGTGGTGGGACGACCTGTGGCTCAAGGAGTCCTTCGCCGACTTCATGGGCGCGTTCTCGCTGGTCGGGGCGACCCGCTTCAAGGACGGCTGGATCACCTTCGCCAACCGCCGCAAGGCATGGGCCTACCGCGCGGACCAGCTCCCCTCCACGCATCCGATCACGGCGGACATCCGCGACCTCCAGGACGCCAAGCTCAACTTCGACGGCATCACGTACGCCAAGGGCGCCTCCGTACTGAAGCAGCTCGTCGCCTACGTCGGCCAGGACGCGTTCCTGGAGGGCGCGCGCCGCTACTTCAAGCGGAACGCGTACGGCAACACGCGCCTCGGCGATCTGCTGTCGGTCCTTGAGGAGACCAGCGGACGCGACCTGGCGTCCTGGGCGCGGTCGTGGCTCCAGACGGCCGGGGTCAACTCCCTCACCCCGCAGGTGATCCTGAGCGCGGAGGGCCGGATCACCGAGCTGGCCATCCTCCAGGAGGCCGCGGAATCCCATCCCGAACTGCGCCCGCACCGGGTGGCGGTGGGCCTGTACCGCCGGACGCCGGATGGCGCGGTGGAGCGGTACGCGCGGGCCGAGCTGGACGTCGAGGGACCCCGTACGGTCGTCGCCGAGCTGGTGGGCGCCGAAGCCCCGGACCTCGTCCTGGTCAACGACGACGACCTGACGTACTGCAAGATCCGTTTCGACGAGGGCTCGTTGGCGACGCTGCGGGAGCGGCTCGGCGAGATCACGGATCCGCTGGCGCGCGCCCTGTGCTGGTCGGCACTGTGGAATCTCACGCGTGACGCCCTCGTGCCGGCCCGCGACTTCCTCGACCTGGTGCTGCGCTTCGCGGGACGCGAGTCCGACATCGGTGTCCTGCAGATGCTGCACGCCTGGGCCGACTCGGCGCTCACCTTCTACGCGGCGCCCGACTGGCGTGCGGAGGGCGAACGCCTGCTCTCCGAGGGTGCGTTGAAGGAGCTGCGGTTCGCGGAGCCGGGCAGTCAGCACCAGCTGACCTGGGCCCGTTTCTTCGCGCGGGTCGCGTCCGGCGCGGCCGATCTCCAGCTCCTTCGGGGCCTGTTGGAGGGCACGGCGAAGATCGACGGGCTCGATGTCGACCAGGAACTGCGCTGGGCGTTCCTGGAACCGCTGGCCGCGCACGGGGGCGCCGACGAGGCCGTACTGGCCGCCGAACTCGCCCGCGACGACACGGCGTCCGGCAAGCGCCACCAGGTCCGCTGCCTCGCCGCCCGCCCCTCGGCGGCGGTCAAGGCCCAGGCCTGGGCCTCCGTGGTCGAGTCCGACGCCCTCTCGAACGCCCTGATCGAGGCGACCATCGCGGGCTTCGACCAGCCCTCTCAGCGGGAGTTGCTCGCTCCGTACGCCACGAAGTACTTCGCCGCGATCGAGCGGGTCTGGGCGGACCGCTCGATCCAGATCGCCATGGACGTCGTGAAGGGACTCTTCCCCTCCTTCCAGGACTCCCAGGAGACCCTGGACGCGACGGACGCGTGGCTCGCGGCCCACGAGAGCGCGGCACCGGCGCTGCGCCGGCTGGTGCTGGAGGCGCGCGACGATCTGGCCCGCGCGTTGCGGGCGCAGGCGGTTGATGCGGCGGCCGCGGGCTGACGTAGGAGACCACCCTGAGGGCACCGGTTGTGGCCGATGCCCTCAGGGTGGTGAATTACCGGCGCACTCAGTGGTTACGAAGTACAGATATACAGACCCGTAACCTCCCGTGCCCCCCATCCGGAGCAGCGCCTTTCGGCAGTCGAACGCCCGTACTTTAGGGCGAGCTTGTCCGGATTTGTCGACGAGCGTGTAACAGCGGTTAGAGGGCGGCCCCGGCGCGGGAAACCCCGGTTCATGAACCACAACACCCCGCTCTCCCGCACCCCCCACTCCCCCCGCCCCCTCCGTCACCTGTCCCACGTACAGCGGCGCGTGCTGACCACCGCGCAGCTGCGGGCGCACGGTGTGAGCGCCGCCGAGACGAACGAGCAGTGCCGGCCCGGCGGCCCCTGGCAGCAGTTCCTCCCGGGCGTCTTCCTTCTCCACGCCGGACCGCCCACCTCCGAGGAGCGGCTGCACGCGGTCCTGATGTTCGCCGCCCGCTCCCCCGTCCAGCCGGCGCCCGCGATCCCCGTCCAGCCGGGAGCCGAGGCGCCGCACGCCTCCCAGCCCTACACGGACGCCCTCGTCACCGGCCTGGCGGCGCTCACCCTGCACGGCTTCACGTCGGCTCCCCCGCTGCCCTCCCTCGACAAGATCGACGTCCTGGTGCCCCGCCTGCGCCGCCTCCGCTCCACGGGCTGCGCCCGCATCGTCCGTACGCCGTCCCTGCCGGCCCCGTCGTACGTCACCGGCGTCCCGGTCGCCCCCGTCCCCCGCGCCCTCGCCGACGCCGTCGCGGAGCTGTCGGACGCGAACGCCGTACGCCGTCTGCTGACGGAGGCGGTACGCGGCGGACACTGCGAACCGGCCGCGGTCGTACGGGAGTTGACCCAGGCCAAGCTGCTCTCGCGCCCCCATGTGGTGGACGCGGTGGACTCGCTCCTCGCGGAGGGCCGCTCGATCGCGGAGGACCGGCTGTACCGGATGGTCGAGGAGTTCGGCCTGCCCGACCCGGTCTGGAACGTGGACCTCCGTCTCCCCGGCGGCCCCCACCTCGGCGGTCTCGACGCCTACTGGCCGGAGCAGGCGGTGGCCGTCGAGCTCGACACCCGCGCCCCCCGCCAGGACGAGGACGCCCTCTGGTCGGAGTACGCCCGCAAACGCGAGCACCTGGAGCGCCTCGGCATCACCGTCGTCCACATCACCCCCAAGAAGCTGCGCGACACGATGGAGCAACAGGCGACGGTCGTCCGCACGGCGCTGATGGCGTCGAACGACCGCGATCCGGCGGCCTATGTCGTGGTGCTGCCACGGTAGTGACGGACCGCGGCCGCATCAGGAGGGGAGAGGAGGGACCGCCGGGGTGCCGGGGGTCCCTCCTCACATGCAGTGCAGCAAGGTGGCAGCTTGAGTTCGTTCAGGGCTACTTGTCGCAGTACTCTCCCTCGATCAGCGGCACGACGTCTCCCGACCAGTCGCCGTTGAAGTTGAAGGAGAGGGCGTGGCTGCCGTCGGGGGTTGTCAGGGCGACGGAGGACGAGCCGTGGATACCTCCGTCGTGGCCCCAGAGTTCGACTCCGCAGCTGAGTTCCAGGCCGACGATGCCGAGGCCGTAGCCGGTGTTCGTGCTCTCGTCGATCAGAATGGTGGTCTTCATCTCCTTGAGCTGCTGCGGCGGGAGGAGCTTGCCGCGGAGGAGGGCCGTGTAGAAGCGGTTCAGGTCGGAGGAGTTGGAGATCAACTCGCCCGCGGCGGAGGCCAGGGAGGGGTTGAGCTCCGTGACGTCGTACGTGGGTCCTGTCGTCGTCTCGGCCAGCTTTCCGTAGGCGCGGCTGCTCGGCTGGGGCATCTTGGGGTTCGTGCCCGGGAGGAGCGTGGCGTGCAGGCCCAGGGGCTTGATGATGCGGTCGGTGATCTCCGAGCCGTAGGAGTTGCCGGTGACCTGCTTGATCACCATGCCGGCCAGGACGTAGTTCGTGTTGGAGTAGTTCCACGATGTGCCCGGGGCGAAGTCCGGCTTGTGGGTCATGGCGATCGCGACCAGCTGGGCCGGGGTCAAGGTGTCGTAGCGGTGCTCGAAGAAGCCGTCCTTCAGGAAGTACATACGGGCGAAGTCCTCGTCGTCCGTGTAGTTGCTGATACCGCTGGTGTGGTTGAGGAGTTGGCGGATCGTGATCAGGCGTCCGTCGTGGCCGTTGCCGCGCACCACGCCCGGAAGCCACTCCTCCACCTTGTCGTCCAGCGACAGCTGCCCCTCCGCCTCCAGTTGGAGCAGGACGGTGGAGACGAAGGTCTTGGTGATGCTGCCCACGCGGTATCGGTCGGCCGTGCTGCGGGGCTCCTTCGTCTTCAGGTTGCCCACACCTGACGTGGCGGACCAGGTGCCGTTCTTGTCCTTCACCGCAGCTGTGACGCCCGGTACGCCGTCCTTCACGACGGCGTCCATGGCCGCACGGGTGGCTCTGTGGTCGCCCCTGGCGGGAGCGGCCGCCACCGCGGGTCCGGCCAGGGCCGCCGCCAGCGCCAGCGCGGTCGCCGCCACCAGTCCCGTACGCAGTGGCGTGTGATGCATGTCGTTCATGGGGTCCCCGTTCATCGACGAACTCGGTCGGGAAGGGGGACCCAGTGGGTGAGCGCGGAGGTTGCCCGGGGCAGGCGGGTTGAGCGGGATTCAGCCCTTCTTGAGGACCAGCTCCGTGTTGCGGTCGCGCGAGGTGCCCGCCAGGTTGGTGCCGGCGCCGGGCGCGTTGAAGGAGATCTCGCGGTAGAGGGCGGCAAGGCCCGTCTGGGTGAGGTCGGTGAAGTCCGTGGCCTGCGGGGCGGCGGCCTCGATGAGGGTGGTGAAGAGGGAGATCGTGCCGTCCTTGTTGTCCACCAGTTCGATGATCCTGGCGAGTTGGGGGAAGTCGACGTGCGAGGCGGTGGAGATCTCCCAGAAGGAGCGGCCGCCGGGCGCGGAGTGCGGGGTGATGGCGTTGCGGTGGATGTGGCCGTTCACCCAGGCCAGGACGTTGGCGTGACCGGCGAGCGTGGCGAGGACGTCGTCGCCGCCGTGACGCTTCTCGTCCGGGCGGGCCGGGTCGCGGAGGGTGTTGCTCATCGACCCGCTGGTGTGGTGGCTGAAGACGACCGCGTACGAGTCCTTGTTGTCGCCGAGCGTCCTGTCGAGCCACTTCAACTGGGCCGACCCGAGGGAACCCAGGTAGTGGCCGCCCGGGTCGGTGGTGTCGAGGCTGATGCCGATGACGTCGTCGGAGATGCGGAAGGAGTAGTACTGGGTGCCCGCGGCGAGGTTCGCCGACGAGTAGCCGTGTCCGACCGGACCGACGCCCGCGTACGCCGGATCGAGGTGCGTCTTCAGATAGTCGGCCGGGGTGAAGGGGGCACGCTTCTCGTCCGGGGTGACCGAGCGCAGGTCACGCGCGTGCGCCTGGAGGAACTCCCGGTACCGCACACCCTTGGGGTCCGTGGCGTTCCTGATGGCGTCCTGGAGGGACCTGCACTGCGCCGCCGACGCGTTCATCAGCTTCTTGCCGCCGACGGCGAAGTCGGCGAGGAAGGGGTCGCTGTGGGAGGCGTAGCAGCCGAGCGGCAGGGAGTCGTGGTTGCCGACCGTGGAGTACCAGGGGAGGTTGAGGCCGGGGCTCTGCAGTTCGGCGGTCGCGGCCTTCAGGAAGCCGTCGAGGTGCGGGAAGCCGCGCTGCTTGTCGGCGTCGCGGATGCTGGAGTCGGGCTGCCAGTACTGCGTCAGGCCGCTGTTCTGGACGCCCTCGTAGGCACGCGGATCACCGCTGTTGGGGGTGATCCGGCCACCGCTCATCACCTTCATGAACCATTCCAGCTCGGACTTGGCGTTGTTGTCCGTGTTGTCGCCGGTGGTCATCGCGAAGTGCAGCGGGGAGCCGGTGACGGGGGCTCCCGGCAGTGAGTTGACCCGCTCGACGAGCGAGACCGCGCCCTGCACGGAGAGGATCTCGTGCGGTCGCCAGGCGTGGACGTCGGCCGAGCGCACGAACTCCAGGCGCAGCGGGTGCTGGGTGTCCATCAGGTGCAGGTCGGTGAGCTGCACGAACGCGGCGAGCGCGGTACGCCGTTCCGCCCGGCCCGACTTGGCCGAGGCGAGCTCGCTGCGCACGACCCGCTTCCAGCCGGGGCCGTCGCCGAGCCGCCGGTATCCGGTGGAGCTGTTGCGCGGGGTGGCGACGCTGCTCAGGGTGGTGCCGCGCTCGTAGGGGTCCAGCCGGTCGATGGGAGCTCGGCGGGACACCGCGACCGGCGCCTCGGTCGCGTCGGCGGCGGCCACACCGGTGGAGGCCGCCGTCGCGGCGTGCGCGTCGGGGCCGGGCCGCAGGGCGATACCGATCCCCGCGGAGAGGGTCACCGCGCCGGTGGCTGCCAGCAGGGTGCGGCGGTTGAGGTCGGATGCAGCGGCGACAGAGCGTATGCGCGGCATGGCGCGGTCTCCCCGTTTGCGAACGCGTCGACAGTGGTCGCGGGAGGCTCGCCTCGCGAACTCCCCGCTCATACTGGATCGTTGGCACCGGGGATGACCTGCGCGTTAACTGTGCCACAACGGGCAACGCCGATCATCATACGTGGATCTTGGACCACCCCGTGCACCCATGGGCGTCCATGGAGCCCACCTCGAACGGCCTGGAGGTGGTCACTCCGTGTTCATCTTGCGGGGTAACACGGATGTGGGCGAGCGGTCATGGACGAGCGGTCGCGAGCAAGCTGGCGCGGATGAGCGGTCATGGACGAGCGGTCGCGGATGAGCTACTTCGCCACGCGCCCCACCGCCGGACGCTCCCGCCACAACGTGAGCCCGATATCGACCAGTCCGATCCGGTTCAGCCCGGATACGGCGTCCAGTGGGTGCCAGGCCGCGAGATCGGTCGAGCCGTTCGCCTCGGGGCGCAGTTCGCCGCCGGTGATCCGCCCCTCGTAGACGAGCCGCAGGGCGTGATGGTCGGCGATGACCCCGAGGCGGCGCGGAATCTGTCGCCGGAACGAGTCCACGCCGAGCAGCCCGGTGGCCTCGAAGACGTACCCCGTCTCCTCTTCGACCTCGCGGACGACCGTGTCGTACGGGTCCTCCCCGTGGTCCATGCCGCCGCCGGGCAGCATCCACTCGGGCGTGCCGTCGTCGTCCCGGCCGCGGGCGAGCAGCAGCTCCCCGTCCCTGACACATATGGCGTAGGCCGCCACCCTCAACTCCTCGCGCACTCCGTGACGTTAACGCGCCAGGTCTGGATTGGCAGGCGAATACTCAGGCGCGGACCAGGTCAGCGGGCTGGCGGCGGGCGTCTCGACGACCTCGTCGACGAGGAAGCGGACCGTACGCTCACCGTCGCGGCCGAACTCGGTGCGCGCCGTGCCGGTGAGCTGGAGTACCGACCCCGACACCCAGTCCAGGAAGAGCAGCCCGGCCCGCGGGTCGACCGTCAGGTTGCCGAGGCTCAGGAACATGGCGTTGCCGGGATAGTCGGGCCAGCTCAACTCGCGGGGTGAGGTGGCGCGCACGAAGCCGGGGTTGCCGCCCCGATGGCTGGCGTCGGCGCCGTGCTCATGGACGGTGGCGAGGAAGAAGGTGTCGGAGGACTCGACGAACTCCCGCTGCCCCGGGGTGAGTTCGGGGCCGCGCAGAGCCGTCGCGGAAGCACGGTCGACCGTCTCGTACGACTCCCTGCGCTGGAGGTACTTCGGGCAGTTGGAGAAGACCTGGTCGGCCACGATCGCGAGGCCGCGGGGTGTGGGGCGCGCCCTGCCGTTGAGGCGCATACGGCGGCGGGCGCGCGGGTCGAGCGCGATGGTGCCGACCGGGGTGTTCGGTGCGGCGAGCGCGGTCGTGAGCGGGTCGCCCGCACGGACTCCACCCACCACCGAGATCTGGTGAGGAGCCGTGGTCCGGACGAATCCGGGCTCGCCGGTGAGCAGCGAGGCCCATACGGCGCCGCTCCCCGGGTCCGCGGCGCCGAGAACCAGCATCGGCTGCTGCTCCAGGAAAGCCGCGGCCACCGGCCGGATGCCCTGCCCGACGGCCCGGTCCATGTGGTCGGCGGCCTCGCGGACGCCGACCCGGTCCTGCATGGCGCGTGATCCGGGGTGATACGTCACGGCACATCCCTCTCGTGGAAGTAACCTCTAGAAGAAACCGCAGGTCGGAGCGGCCTCGGACGGTGCCGACGCCCCCTCGGCGCCACTCTCCGCGTAGATCTCCAGGCGGATGCCGTCGGGGTCGTGGAAGAAGATGCCGCCGGAGGTCCCGCCCTCGTGGTGGGCGACCACACCCTCGTACGCGAACTCCACGCCGTACTCGCGCAGAGCCGTCTCGTACGTCCTCACCTGATCGATCGAGTCCACTTCCAGCGCGAGGTGGTGCAGGCCGGCGCGGCCGGTGTCGTGCGAGCCCTGCGCCTGCTGCCACAGCGTGAGGACAAGGCCGCTGTCGCCTCCCAGGAACGCGTACCGCCGGTCCTCCTCCTTGCCCTCGCCCATCACTCCGAAGCCCAGCACGTCGCGGTAGAAGCCGAGTGAGCGATCGAGATCCGTGACGTTCAGACCGATGTGGCCGGTGCGCGGAGTCATGACAGTCCCCTCTGTCGTTGGGCAGGCCCCCCAAAGAACCTAACCCCTATAATGGAGATTAGAGGTTAGACTCACAGAACGCAACCGGTCACCTACCCTTGAGCGGTTAGCAGTGAAGGGAGCTTCCGCCATGTCCGCCGCCCGTGACCCGCGCCCGCTCGCCGGGGAGCCGGTCTCACTCGACCTGCTCAACACCCGTTGGATGCATGAAGGGACCATGCGGGATCTGCTGACGGACACCGACGGGCTGGCGGTGTGGCTGGCGGCCAACCGGCTCGACTTCCCGGCGAGCGGGGCCGTCCTGCGGCACACACTCCAGGCGCGGGACGCCCTGACAGCCGTCGTCGACGGATCCCTCGCCGAGGGTGCCGCCGGCCTCGACGCCGTCCTCGCGCACGGGCGGGTGCGGCTCACGCTGACCGCTCAGGGGCAGGGCGAGAGCCCCGAGTTCAGCGACCCGTCCTGGGGGCCGGCCTGGCTCGCCGCGCGCGACTACCTGGAGCTGCTGCGCAGCGCCCCCGACCGGATCCGCGGATGCGCGCACGAGTCGTGCATCCTGCACTTCTTCGACACCTCACGGAACGGCACCCGGCGCTGGTGCTCGATGGCGGGGTGCGGAAACCGCGCGAAGGCTTCACGCCATTACGCGCGTCACACGAAGGGCGACTGAAAAGGGGCAAGTCGCCGCCTTTCGGGATTCATCCCCCTCGGTACACAGGGGGTTTTCCCCACACCCCCATATCGATTCGGTCAACTCTCCCTAAACATCCTTCCCATGAGTAAAGCTGAGCGATCATCCGGGATCACCTCCCGGACGTCCGCGGCCGAAACAGATCGGCCCCGGTCGCTCCACGCTCGCTCCTTTACCTACAGGGATGCTGATGACCCCCGACTCTCAGCGCGCTCCGATATCGGGCGCGAGACGCGTGGCCCGGATAGCCGTGGCCGCGGGACTGGTGGCCGCGCTTTCCGCGGCCGGGCCGATACCCATGGCCTTCTCCGCTGGAACCGACACTCCGGTCGCGGACCCCGTCGTCAAGTCCGCGAGCGAGAAGCTCGGTTCGGACGACGCGGACCTCCTCGCCGACGCCAAGGCGGCCGGCGACAAGAACGTCACGATGATGATCGCCACTGCTCCCGGCCAGACCGAGCAGGTCGCCGGCCAGCTGGACGCGGTGAAGGGCGGCTCGGTAGGCGAGACCTACGACGAGCTCGGCTATGTCCGCGCCACCGTCCCGACGGCCAAGGCCGACTCCGCCATCGAGGCCGCGACGAAGCTGAGCTCCGTGCACGGGATCGACCTGCGCCAGGAGATCGCGCTCGACGATCCGACGCCGAGCGCCGACACCGCCAAGACCTCGGGCAACGTCTCGACGGCGGCCACCTACCCGGCCCCCTCCAAGACCACGCCCGCCGAGAACCCGTACAACCCGTCCTTCGAGACGGGCGCCGTCGACTTCGTGAAGACGAACCCGAAGGCGGACGGCCGGGGCATCACCATCGGCATCCTCGACTCCGGTGTCGACCTCGGGCACCCGGCGCTGCAGAAGACCACCACCGGCGAGCGCAAGATCGTCGACTGGGTCACCGCGACCGACCCGATCCTGGACAGCGACGCGACCTGGCGCCCGCAGATCACCCCGGTCTCCGGGCCCACCTTCACCTACAGCGGCAAGACCTGGACGGCGCCCGCGGGCTCGTACCAGGTCAGCCTCTTCCGGGAGTCCTCGACCGCGGGCGGCGACGCCGCGGGCGACGCGAACCGGGACGGCGACACCACCGACACGTGGGGCCTCCTGTACGACGCGGCGGCCGGCACGGTCCGCGTCGACCTGAACAACAACGGCGACTTCAGCGACGACACGCCGCTGAAGCCGTACAAGGACGGCTACCAGATCGGCTACTTCGGTACGGACAACCCGTCCACCGACGTCGTCGAGCGCCAGCCCTTCGTCGTGGAGATCCGCAAGGATGTCCCGATGGACCCGTACGGCGGGTCCTGGGTCGGCAAGAAGGCCGACTTCGTCAACATCGGCGTCATCGAGTCCGAGCACGGCACGCACGTGGCGGGCATCACCGCCGCGAACGGCCTGTTCGGCGGCAAGATGAACGGCGAGGCCCCCGGAGCGAAGATCGTCTCCTCGCGCGCCTGCACCTGGACCGGTGGCTGCACCAACATCGCGCTCACCGAGGGCATGATCGACCTCGTCGCCAACCGTGGCGTCGACATCGTCAACATGTCGATCGGCGGTCTGCCCGCGCTGAACGACGGCAACAACGCGCGCGCCGAGCTCTACACGCGCCTCATCGACACCTACGGCGTCCAGCTGGTGATCTCCGCGGGCAACTCCGGCCCCGGTGCCAACACCATCGGCGACCCCGGCCTGGCCGACAAGGTCATCTCGGTCGCCGCGTCCATCTCCAAGGAGACCTGGGCCGCCAACTACGGCTCACAGGTGGCGAAGGACTACGCGCTGCTGCCCTTCTCCTCGCGCGGACCGCGTGAGGACGGCGGCTTCACGCCGACGCTCACCGCGCCCGGCGCCGCGATCAACACCACGCAGACCTGGCTGCCCGGCAGCCCGGTCGCCGAGGCGGGCTATACGCTGCCGGCCGGTTACTCGATGCTGCAGGGTACGTCGATGGCGTCCCCGCAGGCCGCGGGCGCCTCGGCGCTGCTGCTGAGCGCCGCCAAGCAGAAGGGCATCGCCCTCACCCCGGCGACCCTGCGCACGGCGCTGACCTCAACCGCCGATCACATCAAGGGTGTTCAGGCGTACGAGGAGGGTGCGGGCCTCATCAACATCGTGGACGCGTGGAGCTCCATCAAGGACGGCGCGACCGCCCACGACTACACGGTGAAGGCGCCGGTCGACACCGCGATCGACTACGCGCTGGCGACCCCGGGCTTCGGTACGGGTCTGTACGACCGTGAGGGCGGCCTCAAGGCGGGCCAGAAGAAGACGTACGACGTCACCATCACGCGTACGTCCGGCGCCGACAAGGCGCTCACCCACGAGCTGTACTTCGAGAACAACACCGCCGGCACCTTCAAGATCGTCGGTTCCGACGTGGTGAAGCTGCCGCTGAACCAGCCGGTGACCGTCAAGGTCCAGGCCGCGCCGAAGTCGGCCGGTCTCAAGAGCGCGATCCTTGAGGTCGACGACCCGAAGACCGAGGGCGTCGACAAGCAGATCCTGTCGACGGTCGTCGTCTCCGCGCCGGTCGACTACACCTACGCGGCGTCGGGTTCGGTGCAGCGCAACAGCAGCACGTCGTACTTCGTCACCGTCCCCGAGGGCGCCAAGTCCCTCGAGGTCGCGATCAGCGGGCTGAAGGCGACGAGCCAGACGCGCTTCATCGCGATCCACCCGTACGGCGTTCCGGTCGACAACACCAGCACCCCGTACTGCTACAACAACTACCTCGACGGCAACGGCTGCAAGCCCGACGTGCGTTCGTACGCGGACCCGCAGGCCGGCGTCTGGGAGATCGAGGTCGAGTCGCGCCGTACGTCGCCGCTGCTCGACAACCCGTACAAGCTCGACGTCTCCGTGCTCGGCGTGGCCTTCGACCCGGCCGTCGTCACCGTCCCCGAGGCCAAGGTCGGCACCCCGGCCCCCGCCTCCTGGACGGTGCAGAACAACTACGCCGCGCTCGACGGCACCCTGAAGGGCGGCCCGCTCGGCTCCTCGCTGACCACGCGGCCGACCATCGCGGATGCCGAGACGCAGACGACGACGGTCGAGGTGCCCGCGGGCGCCGCGTCCCTCGACGTCGCCATCGGCAATGTCTCGGACCAGGCGGCCGACCTCGACCTGACGGTGTACGACGCCGCCGGGAACGTCGTCGGTCAGTCCGCCGACGGCGACTCCGAGGAGGCCGTCTCGGTCGCCTCGCCCGCCGCCGGTACGTACACCGTCGAGGTCGTGGGCTACGCGATCCCGTCCGGCTCGACCGCGTACGACTACCAGGACGTGTTCTTCTCGTCCGCGCTCGGCACGGTCAACGTCGACGAGTCCACTCCGGTGAAGCTCGCCACCGGCGCCTCGGCCGAGGTGTCCGCATCGGTCACCGCCGCGGCCGCGGCGCCCGAGGGACGCGAGTTCTTCGGCCAGGTGCAGCTGGTGAACGCCCGCGGCACGGTCGCGGGCCTCGGCAGCGTGAAGATCGAGAAGGTCACTCCGTAGCTTCTACGGTTCTGGGGCGGGCGTCCGGTTTCGGGCGCCCGCCCTTTCTCATGCGCCCGCAGGCGCAGTCGAGTCTCCTGCGCCCGGTCATTCGCAGGCGAGGTCGCCGAGTTCGCGGGAGTCGGGCAGCGCGTCGAGGATCCAGGTCCGTTCCTGGGCGATCTCCTGCTCACTCGTCGACCAGGTGTCGGGCGAGGCCTCGCCCCGCGCGATGCCCACCAGGACGTGGTCGCCCTTGTGGAGCCCGGGCTCGATGTCCTCGTCCATCAGGAAGGTGATCTGGTCCTTCCCCTTGTCCGGCTTGTAGTAGCGGCTCACGTCGAGCGTGATGCGGTCCTGGGCGGTGCCGGGGAGCGGCTCGACCTGCGCGACCGTACCCTCGACGATGAGGCGGGAGCAGGCGATGTAGCCCGGGGCGCTCAGCTTGGATCCCCCACTGGTGTCGTCCTGAGCACCGGCGGCCTTGTCCGCGCTCGACGACCCTGCGTCGCCCACGCCCTGCCCGGCCTGCACCACGAGCCAGCCCATGCCCGCCATCAGGCCGGCGGCGCACGTGACGGCGAGGGCGCCGAAGGCGATCCTCAGGGGGCGTCGTCTCCTGGGAGAGCGTACGTGCACCGGCTTGACCACCGTGGCCGTCTTCGCGCCGTCCGCCAGTGCGTCGCCGATGAGCGTCAACTGCTCGCGCAACAGCGCCACATCGGCGAGCGCCGACCCGTGCTCCGCCATGAACTCGGCGTCGTCCTGGGCTCCTTCGGGCAGCGGTTCGTCCGTGATCGCGGCCAGGAGCGCGTCGACACCTTCGTACTCGGCCACGTCACACCACCTCGTCCTCGTGCAGGCGGGCGCGCAGGGCCCGTACCGCCGTGTGCAGCCTGCTCTTGACCGTGCCCTCCGGGATGCCGAGTTCCTCGGCTATGCCTCGGACGGGCAGGTCGGCGTAGAAACGCAGGACGAGGACCTGCCGCTGGGAGTCGGGCAGTTCGTCCAGGCCCCGGGCGACGGCGAGCGAGAGCACGTTGGAGTCCTCGTCGGAGGAGTGCTCCGGCTGCCGCAGCGAGGCCAGGCGTTCGCCTATCCGCTCCTGGCGGCGCTTGGCCCGGTGCCAGTCCATCGCCAGGTTGGAGGCGACGACCGCCGCCCACGCGGACACGTCACGCGGCGCCTCGTCCCCCTTCGCCGCGCGCTCCAGCAACCGTAGGCGGACCTGCTGTACCCCGTCCGGCAGGTCCGCCTGCGGTACTCCGCCGAGTGCGAGCACCGCACGCACCCGCCGTTCCTGCGCCGCGTCCAGGGGATCGTCCACCTCGTGGCCGCCCCCCTGGCCGCGACGGGTCTTTCTGCGCAGCACAGCCACCCCTCCCCTCCCGCGTTTCCCCTACGACGCCGGGGCGGGCGGAAACGTTCGCCGGATCCGGCGTTCTTTTTTCCGGGTTTCCTTCCGGCGCCCTCCTTGGAGAGGTACGTCACACCGGTCCGGACCCGGCGTCCCACTCCTCGGGCGACCGGGCGAAAGAATTGGACACGCGGGCACCGGTCGGACGCATCATGGAAGCGCCGGACCACGTCATACGCAAGCAAAGGGAGTCGCCGTGAGGGTCGGAATCGTCGGAGCCACCGGTCAGGTCGGCACAGTCATGCGCAGGATCCTGGTCGAGCGGGACTTTCCGGTCGACGAGCTGCGCCTGTTCGCCTCGGCCCGCTCGGCCGGGTCGGTCCTCGACGGTGTGACGGTCGAGGACGCCGCCACGGCGGACTACTCGGGCCTGGACATCGTGCTGTTCTCGGCGGGCGGCGCGACCTCGAAGGCGCTGGCCGAGAAGGTCGCCTCGCAGGGCGCCGTCGTGATCGACAACTCCTCGGCCTGGCGCAGGGACCCGGACGTACCCCTCGTGGTCTCCGAGGTGAACCCGCACGCGATCGCCGACCGCCCCAAGGGCATCATCGCGAACCCGAACTGCACGACGATGGCCGCGATGCCGGTCCTGAAGCCGCTGCACGCGGAGGCGGGCCTCGAAGCGCTCGTCGTCGCCACCTACCAGGCGGTCTCCGGTTCCGGCGTCGCGGGCGTGGCCGAACTGCACGGCCAGGCCCTCAAGGTCGTCGCGGAGGCCGACAAGCTGGCCCATGACGGTGATGCGGTCGACTTCCCCGAGCCGCAGGTCTACAAGCGGCCCATCGCCTTCAACGTGCTCCCCTTCGCCGGTTCGCTCGTCGACGACGGTCTGAACGAGACCGACGAGGAGCAGAAGCTCCGCAACGAATCCCGCAAGATCCTGGAGATCCCCGCCCTCAAGGTCTCCGGCACCTGTGTCCGCGTCCCGGTCTTCTCCGGGCACTCCCTCCAGGTGAACGCCCGCTTCGCGCGTCCGCTGAGCCCGGAGCGCGCCACGGAACTGCTGGCCGGCGCCCCCGGCGTCGCCCTGTCCGACATCCCCACCCCCCTCCAGGCTGCCGGCAAGGACGCCTCGTACGTCGGCCGTATCCGCGCCGACGAGACCGTCGACCACGGCATCGCCCTCTTCCTCTCCAACGACAACCTCCGCAAGGGCGCGGCCCTGAACGCGGTGCAGATCGCGGAGCTGGTGGCGGCGGAGCTGCGGGGCTGACTCCTCCGTCGAAGGGGCGGCCCCCGTTTTGCGGTGGCCGCCCCCTCTCATGCGTCCCGTGCGGCGCGCAGGCGGCTTACAGGTCGAGCGCCGACTCCAGGGTGACGTCCGCGGAGAAGAGGCGCAGACCGTTCTGCTCCAGGGTCACCAGGACCCGTCGGCGGCCCTGCCCGTCGGAGGGCAGCGGGTCCGTCCGGACCAGGCAGGGCGTGTCGAACTCGGCGTAGCGGATGAACTCGGTGTCCATCGCGGCGACGGTCGTCGGGCGGGCGCTCGTGGCGTGGGCCGCCTGGCGGGCGGCTTCCAGCAGGAGCATGCCCGGGGCGTGGTCGACCGGGTGGTCGAAGAGCACCGGGTGCGTCGGGTCCACCCGCAGCCACCATCGGAGGGACGTGTCGGTGGCGGAGAGCACCACGTCCTCGGACCGGTCCCTGCCCACCAGTTTCGGGTCGACGGCGGGGCCGGGCGGCAGCGCCCGCTCCTGGGCGTGGGCGACGTCGGCGTACGGGCCGCGCAGACGCTGGTACACGGCGGGCAGCTGGTTGTTGAAGCGGGTGTGCGCGGTGCCCAGCCGCTGGCCGCCCAGCGCGATGTCCACCGCCATGGTGAGCGCGGCCAGCCGTGTGCCCCGGCGGACGATGTCCGTGCAGGCTATGCGCAGTTCGAGCTCGGCGGTCGCCCTGGTGGCCACCAGGGCGACCGAGTTCAGTTCGAAGCGCAGCCGCTCCCATGCCTGCCGGTGGCCGAACGGTACGCCGTAGGCGACGTGTGACAGCAGCGGCACCGCCTGGCGCACGGACTCGGCCACCAGGAGCGGGTCGTGGAGCCCGTGGAGCGGGCGGTAGAAGGGGTGTTCGCTCGGCCATCGCGCGCCGAGGACGAAGGAGTCGGCGCCACGGGCGCGCCAGGAAGAGAGCAGTACCTCTGCTCCGTTCGCCTTGTGCACATGGCTTTGCAGTACAACCATGACGGGCGCACCGGGCCCGGCAGACGCGGCTGTTCTGACATGTTCTCGCTGAAGTACTCCGGACATACTGAATCCCCCAGTACAGAGGCCGAAGAGCTGTTGACCCACAACAACATAAAGAGCGTTCTGTTTTTCAAGACCAAGGGACAGTAAAGAATTCTTGTGTGTGCGGTAAATGATCGTGAAGGTTTCCCACGTTCCTCCTGTCCGGAGGGTTGCCAGCCCGGGCTCGGCCATCGATAACATAAGGAGCGTTCTACTTTCTGGAGGTACAGCCGATGGCCGGTGCGAAGCAGGAGCGTGCAGTACAGACCCGGGAGTCGCTCCTGCTGGCGGCCGCGGAGGTCTTCGACGAGTTCGGCTACGCGGGAGCGAGCATCAACCGCATCCTCAAGCGCGCCAGGCTCACCGCCGGAGCCCTCTACTTCCACTTCGACTCCAAGGAGGACCTGGCGCGGGCCGTGATGAACAGTCAGCCCGACACCATCGTCCCGCGGCTGGAGTCGAGGGGCCTGCAACGGCTCGTGGACATCACGCTCACGTGGGCCCATCAACTCCAGGTGGATCCGATGCTGCGGGCGGGCGTCCGGCTGACCAACGAGCAGGCCTCCTTCGGACTGCAGGACGCCACCCCGTACCAGGAGTGGGCGGAAATCATGTCCGCCTGCCTGCGCGACGCCCACGAGCGTGGGGAACTCCAGGCCGGGGTGCAGCCCAGCGAGGTCGGCGAGTTCGTCGTCGAGGCGTGTACGGGCATGCAGATGTACTCGGCCGTGGCCAGTGGCCGCGCCGACCTGCCGGAGCGCACCACGAGGATGTGGCGGCTGCTCCTGCCCGGCATCGCGGTCCCGTCGATCGTCGCCCGCACGGAAGTGAGCCCGGAGCGCGTACGGACGCCGGTGGGCTGAGGCCGACGCCTGCCGGCACCGCCGAAGCGGGCGGTGCCGGCCATGACGTACGACCGGGCGCGGGTCGTGCCACGTGTGGTACGACCTGTGTTTCGCGCACCGCGGCAATGGCGCCGCCCCCTTTCGGCTCACTCATCCCGCCGGAGGCGCCCGTCCAGTGCCCGCGGTCGCTCCGGCCGTTCACGGAGGTTCCATGTCCCACGCTCTCGAACATCTGCGGCTGGCCGCGCTCAACATCGACGGAGTGCTGCTGAACGACACGTTCAGCCCGGTGATCCACCACTTCATCGTGAGCCGGGGCGGCCGGTACACCGCTGAGCTGGAGCGCTCGGTCTTCTCGCAGCCGCAGCACATCGCGGGGCAGAACATGGCCCGGGCGGTGCCCGGCGAGCTGACCGGCCCCGAGGCGCTGGCGGCGTACTTCGAGGAACGCGACGCCTATGTCGCCCGCCACCCCGTCGCCATGACGGACGGCGCGATCGCGCTGGTGGAGCGGTTGCGGTCGCTGGGGCTGCGCACGGTCTGCTACGGCGGACTGTCCGCCGCGCACTTCGAGCGGTTCCTCGGCGACCACGCGGGCCTGTTCGACGGCCCCGGCTACGTCTGCACCAACGACTTCAGGCCCGGCATCCACGAGATCACCACCGAGGTCTTCGGCGTGCGCCACGACGAGGCTCTCTTCGTCGACGACGTCGCCCGGGTCGCCGAGGCCGCCAGGGGGCTCGGGGCGGCGTTCATCGGCCACCCGACCGACTTCGTCCACAGCCACCAGCCCCGGCTCATGCGGGAGGCGGGTGCGCGGTACCTGGTGGACTCCCTGGACGCGATCGACGAGCCGTTGCTGCGGGCCGTCGACGCGGAGGTCGCCCGCGGTACGTTCTGGGCGTCGGAGAACGACGCGCGCGTGGGCTCGCGGGTCCTGACGACCGGTCCGGTCAAGTAGCCGGTCCTGTCACGTAGTCCAGCCCAGCCAGGTACTTCGGTCCGGTCGAGTACTTCGGTCCAGTCAAAGAGTTCGGCCCGGTCAAATGGTTTGGTCCGGTCGAGTGGTTCTGTCACGGGGGAGAACACAGCGCGATGAGCGATGGACAGCAGATGTTGAGAGACCGAGTGGCGATGATCACCGGTGCCTCCAGCGGTATAGGGGCGGCGGCCGCACGGCTGTTCGCCGAGGAGGGCGCGGCGGTCGTGCTGATGGCCCGGCGCGGGGAGCGGCTGAACGCCCTGGCCGCGGATATCGCCGCGGCCGGCGGGCGGGCCCTCGCGGTGTCCGGCGACGTGGCGTCGGACGAGGACGCCGAACGTGCCGTACAGGCGGCGCTCACGGAGTTCGGACGGCTCGACTGTGCCTTCAACAACGCCGGGTTCGCCACTGCGGGGACCCCGCTGCACGAGACGGGCGGCGACGTCTACGAGCGCACCATGGACGTCAACGTGCGCGGAGTGTGGAACTGCCTGCACCACCAGATACCCGCGATGCTGAAGCAGGGCGGCGGGGCGATCGTGAACACCTCCAGCGTCGCGGGGCTCAGAGCCACCGGTGCCTCGGCCGCGTACGTGGCCGCCAAGCACGCCGTCATCGGCCTGACGCGGGCCACCGCCGCCGAGTACGGGGAGCAGGGCATCCGCGTCAACGCCCTTGTCGTGGGCAGCACGCGCACGGAGATGATGGAGCAGGTGCTCGATGAGTCGCCGGAACTCGAGGAGCGCTTCGCGGCGGAAGCCATCCAGAAGCGCATGGCCGCGCCGACCGAGGTGGCACAGGCGGCGGTCTGGCTGTGCAGCGACCGCTCGTCCTTCGTGACCGGCGCGGCGATGCCGGTGGACGGCGGCGCGACGGCGGCCTGATCCGCCCGATCCCGCACAACGGACCACGGCCGCACA
>NZ_JBHXMF010000001.1:214454-234008 GCF_042721055.1 Streptomyces sp. NPDC058470 | reverse complement strand
AGCGGACCACGGCCGCACAGCGGACCACGGCCGCACAGCGGACCACGGCCGCACAGCGGACCACGGCCGCACAGGCGGGCATGGGCCCGCCGTGCGGCCGCGTCGTCGGCTCCCTCGCTGTGCTGCGCTCCGGGCACTTCAACTCCCGAGAATTCGGGACTACTTGGGGCAGTCGGCGGCGACAGGCGGGGGCCCGTACTGGTGTCCTTGCGGCGTATCCCATTGCCGTACGACCGCGAGGAGTCCGCCATGCCACGGGCCGTTGTGACCCGTCCGCCGACAGCCCGTCCGCCCGGGCGACGGGAGGCGCGCGCCCTCGCCGTCCTTGGACTGAGCGCGTTCGTGGTCGGCACCGCCGAGTTCGTCGTGGTCGGCGTGCTGGACCGGATCTCCACCGGGCTGCACGTGTCCGTGGGCACCGTCGGTCTGCTGGTCACCGCCTACGCGCTCGGCGTGTGTGTCGGCGGCCCCGCGCTGACCGCGCTGACGATCCGGCTCCCGCGCCGGTTCCTGCTCTGTGCCGCGCTGGCGCTGTACACACTGGCCAACGGCATGGCCGCGGTCGCGGACGGATTCACCGCACTCCTCGTGGTGCGGGCGGTCGCGGGAGCCGTGCACGGGCTGTTCGTCGGTGTCGCGTCGGCGGCCGCCGCGAGCCTGGTCGGACCCGACCGCAAGGGGCGCGCGGTGGCCGTGGTCTTCGGCGGCATCGCCGCGGCCAACCTGCTGGGGGTGCCGCTGGCCACCTACGCGGGCCATGTGCTGCCGTGGCAGTGGGTGTTCGCGGGGATCGCCGTACTCGGATGCGTCGCCCTCGGCCTCACCCTCGCGGTGGTCCCGGAGGTGGCGAACAGTGGGCACGGTGCGCTGGGCGCGCAGACCCGGCATGTGCTGACCCGGCCCGCCCTGCTGGCCCTGGGCACCGGAGTCCTGCTGTTCTGCGGCCAGTTCACCGTGTTCACCCTGCTCGGCACCTACCTCCAGCGCATCACCGGGGTGTCCGGCGGCGCGGTCGGCGTCTTCCTCCTGGTGTTCGGCGCCGCCGGGTCGGTGGGCACGCTGGTGGGCGGCCGCTTCGCCGACCGGGACGCCGGTACGACACTGGTGGTGGCCGGCGTGGTGCTGACGGCCGACCTGGGTGTGCTGTTCCTGGTCGGCGGCCATCCCGTGCCGACCGCCCTCGCGCTGGCCGTGTTCGGGCTGTTCGGCTTCGGCCTGGCGCCCGCGCTGCAACTGCGGACCATCGAACTGGCCGGCCCCGGCGGAGATCTCGCCTCGACACTGGGCGCCTCCGCGGGAAACGCGGGCATCGCGGCGGGGTCCGCCCTCGCCGGGTGGTTCGGTACGCGGTACGGGGTCGCGGGTCTGCCGCTGGCCGCGGCGGGGATCTGCGGGGCGACACTGCCCCTCGTATGGGCGCTGCGCCGTATGAAGCCGCCGCGGGGCGTCGCCGGGGTCTCCCCCGGTGCCCCGGATCCGTCCACGGAAGTGGCCGTCGTCGGCGGGTGACACCCGTTGAGCCGCGGTCCGTACGCCCGTCGGTCCACGCGCCCGTCGCAGGACGACAACGGCCTCGGCCGGCACCCCCGCCCCACGACGACAACAGCCTCGGCCGGCACCCGCACCCCACGGCGACAACGCGGTGCGGCCGCCAACCCCGGACGGGTGGCGGCCGCACCGTCGTGAACTCAGCGGAAGTCCTCCTCGCGGTACTCGGCGTCCGAGCCCGCGGCCGTCGCCTCGCGCAGCTCGATACGGCGGATCTTGCCGGACACGGTCTTGGGCAGTTCGCCGAACTCCAGGCGGCGGATGCGCTTGTACGGGGCGAGCACCGCACGCGAGTGCGCGAACAGCACCTTCGCGGTGTCGGGGCCCGGCTCCCAGCCCGCCGCGAGGACGACGTACGCCTTCGGCACCGCGAGGCGCAGCTCGTCCGGCGCGGGCACCACGCCCGTCTCGGCCACCGCCTCGTGCTCCAGGAGTGCGCTCTCCAGCTCGAAGGGCGAGATCTTGTAGTCGGAGGCCTTGAACACGTCGTCGGAGCGGCCCACGTAGGTGATGTAGCCGTCCGCGTCACGGGAGCCGATGTCGCCGGTGCGGTAATAGCCACCCGCCATGGCCTCCGCCGTACGGTCCGCGTCGCCGTGGTAGCCGGTCATCAGGCCCACCGGGCGATCCGAGAGGTCCAGCGCGATCTCTCCCTCCTGAGCACCCGGTGCACCGGAGACGGGGTCGAGCAGCTCGACCCGGTAGCCGGGGCTCGGCCGCCCCATCGAGCCCGTCTTCAGCGGCTGCCCGGGGCTGTTGGAGACCTGGACCGCGGTCTCCGTCTGCCCGAAACCGTCCCGGATGGTGACGCCCCAGGCGCGCCGCACCTGCTCGATGACCTCGGGGTTCAGGGGCTCCCCTGCGGCGACGGCCTCGCGCGGCGGTGTGCGCAGCTGGGTCAGGTCGGCCTGGATGAGCATGCGCCACACGGTGGGCGGCGCGCAGAAGGTCGTCACGCCCGCCCGGTCCATCTCCGCCATCAGCCGGCCCGCGTCGAAACGCGTGTAGTTGTGGATGAAGACGGTCGCCTCCGCGTTCCACGGGGCGAAGAGGTTCGACCAGGCGTGCTTGGCCCAGCCGGGCGAGGAGATGTTCAGGTGCACGTCGCCGGGCTTGAGCCCGATCCAGTACATCGTCGCCAAGTGGCCCACCGGATACGACACATGGCTGTGCTCCACCAGTTTGGGCAGGTCCGTCGTACCGGAGGTGAAGTAGAGCAGCAGCGGGTCGCCGGACGGGGTGGGGCCGTCCGGGGCGAAGCCGGCGGAAGCTCCGTACGCGTCCTCGTACGTCTGCCAGCCCTTGGGCGCGCCACCGACGGCGATCCTCGTGTAGTCGCCGGGGACCTCGTCGAACTTCCCGGTGTCCCCGGCGCGCACGACGGCGTGCCGCACCCGGCCGCGCTCCACCCGGTCACGCAGGTCGGCCGCCCCGAGCAACGGGGTGGCCGGGACGAGAACGGCGCGCAGCTTCATCGCGGCCAGCGCCGTCTCCCACAGTTCCAGCTGATTGCCCAGCACCATCAGGATCCGGTCGCCGGCCCGGATCCCCTTCGCCCGCAGCCAGTTGGCGACCCGGTCGGAGCGTTCGGACAGCTCGGCGAAGGACAGGCGGGTCTCGGATCCGTCCTCCTCCGCGATGTGCAGGGCGGTGCGGTCGTTTCCGTCCGCGATGACGTCGAACCAGTCGAGCGCCCAGTTGAAGTGGTCCGGGCGGGGCCAGTCGAAGCCCGCGCAGGCCCTGGCGTAGTCCTCGCGGTGGGCCAGCAGGAAGTCCCGGGCCGCCCTGAACTCCGCGGTGGGGTCGGTTCCTGACACTGTGTCACCTCGTCTCTCTCGGGTGCTCCCGGCCCGGCTCAGCCTGCCGCCCCGTCCACCGGGACGAGTTCGACGACCGGGATGTCGCGGTCCGTACGGCCGCGGAACTGGGCGAAGTTCGGGTCCTGCGCGGTCTGGAGCCGCCACAGCTCCTCGTGCTCGGCGGCGGGCACGGGTTCGGGCCTGACCGCGAACCGGCGTCCCGGCAGCTCCACGGTGCCGGTGCCGGCCGCGATCAGGTTCTGGTACCAGGCCGGGTGCGACTCGGCGCCACCGTTGGCCGCGAAGACGATGTGGCGGCCGCCCCGCTCCAGGTGGACCAGCGGGGTGGTCCGGGTCGCACCGCTGCGTCGCCCGGTGGTGCTGAGCAGCAGGAGGGGTACGTCCCCGAAGTCGGCCACCCGGCCGCCGCTCGCGCGGAATTCCTCGATCACCCGCCGGTTGAAGGGATTGCTGTTGACGCTTTCGTCCACGGCCGTCTCCGCCTCTTTCACCGTCTGTGCTTCATTCACCGTCTGCACTTCTTTCACTGCCTGCTTCTCATTCTGCGTCTGCGTCTGTGCCTGCGTCTGTGCCTGCGTGGATTCGTCGGCCGAATCCGCCCCGCTGTCGGCGCGGTAGGCGTCCCAGCTCTCCTCCGGAAGGTAGAGGCGGGTCGTGGTCGTTTCCTCGAAGGGCATTCCCGCGGGCATGTTGATGAGTTCCATGTGCAGGCCCCAGGGAGTGGTGAAGTACACCCAGCGGTCCCCCGCGATCGGCCCGTCCGTGATGGTCTCCGGCTCGCCGAGAATGGTCACCCCCGGTACCTCACGCAGGTACGCGACCGCCTTGTCGACGTCGTCGACGTAGAGGGCGAAGTGGTGCCCGCCCCAGTCGCTGTTGAGCGGCCGGCCGTGGTCCTGGTCGGGCGCGGTGTACTCGAAGAGCTCCAGGTTGCCGACCGGCCCCAGCCGCAGCATCGCGATGTGCGCCGAGGCGCGGGGGTGGACACCGAGTTTACGGGTCATCCAGTCGCCCTCGGCGTCCTCCACCGGGCCCAGCCGGTAGGCGAGTTCGGCCCCGATGACGTCGACGAAAAAGCTCACCGCCTGTTCGAGGTCGGGCACCGTGTAGGCGATGTGGTGGACGGCCCGGGCTCCGGGAAGTGTGCTCAAGGTTCGCTCCGTTCAGCCTCGGTCCGCCGTGGGCGGACGCGTCTGCTCCGGGTTCTCGCACCCGGTCTCGCCTGGACCATGGGCCATGCGGCGGGCTCGGACAAGGGCAAGTCCAGGAAGTCGCCCGACATGCCGAAGTGGGCGCTATGGGTTGGCGTCCGGGGATCCCGTCCTGTTGAGATGGAGTCCGTCGAGGGCAGCGGCCGAATGCCGAGGACCGGCGAACAAGCACGGAGTACCGAAAGCGCGGAGTGCCGGGCAAGGAGGCACCGCGTCGAGAACGAATCCTCTCCGGCGTTGTTCATTCGTACCGGCCGCGCCTTTCTCCGAACCGCGTTGAGCGAATTCCAGGAAACGCGCGATTGTCCAGATAACGGGGGTCAACATGGGTGAGTTGAAAAGACGTCGGTTCGTGGGTCTGGGCTCCGGGCTCGCTTTCACGGCAGCGACCGGGGGCGGGCTGGCGACGGCACCCTCCGCACGGGCGGCGGACGGGTCGACGGTGACGGCACCGGTGACCGGCGCGGCCTCGACGGGTGTCTCGGTGACCCCGGCCGACTCCCGGTACTCGGACCTGATATCGGGCAACAACCAGCGGTGGACGTCGAGTCCGGACAAGATAGCGCTGCCCCGCACTGCCGCCGACGTGGTCGCCACGGTGCAGGAGGCGGTCACCGGCGGCAAACGGCTCTCCGTCTGCAGCGGCGGCCACTGCTTCGAGGACTTCGTGTTCAACGCGGACGTGAAGATCAACATCAACATGTCCCTGATGAACGCGGTCACCTTCGACACCGCGATGAACGCCTTCCGTGTCGGGGCCGGGGCGACCCTGCTGGACGTGTACGAGGCCCTGTACGAAGGCTGGGGCGTCACGCTCCCGGCCGGCATCTGCCACAGCGTGGGCGTCGGCGGCCATGTCACCGGCGGTGGCTACGGCAACCTCTCGCGCCAGTACGGACTCACCGTCGACCACCTCCACGCGGTCGAGGTCGTCGTGGTGGACGCGGCAGGCACGGCCCGCAGCGTCGTGGCCGCCCGCGACTCCGCCGACGCCGCCCTGCGCGACCTGTTCTGGGCGCACACCGGCGGAGGCGGCGGCAGCTTCGGCGTCGTCACCGCCTTCTGGTTCCGTACGCCCGGGGCCACCGGCGCTCCCGAAGGCCTGCTGCCGAAGGCACCCGCCAAGATCTTCCTCACCCTCGCGGGCTGGCCGTGGGAGAAGGTCACCCCGGAGGGGTTCGCGGCTCTCGTCGACTACTGGGGCACCTGGTTCGAGACGCACAACACCGCGGGCACCACGGCCGGTTCGCTCTACTCGTGGCTGATGCTCAACCACCGCGACAGCGGTTCGCTCGGCGCCGTGGTCCAGCTGGACGCCTCGTTCGCGGACGCACCGAGCGTGCTGTCCGACTTCCTGGCCGGGATGGACCAGGCGCTCGGCCTGCACTCCGCGACCACCCGGCACGACGGCGTACTCGACTCGGAGTACACCTCGACCCGGCTCATGCCCTGGCTGCGCGGCACCCGCTACATCGGCGCGATCTCCCCGACGCAGCTCGACCCCACCACGCGTGGCTGCCACAAGTCGGCCCATCTGCGCACCCGGACACCCCAGCGGCAGATCGACGCCATGTACACCCACCTCACCAGCACGGACGGGCCGAGCACCATGACCGGCATCGTCCTGTCCGCCTCGGGCGGCAGGATCGCGAGCGTCTCGTCCACCGCGACCGCGGTCGCCCAGCGTGACGCGATCATGAAGGTGAACTTCGAGAGCCGCTGGTACGCCGCGGCGGACGACGCGAAGAACGTCGGCTGGATCCGCGAGGCCTTCGGCGCCGTGTACGCCGACACCGGCGGTGTGCCCGTGCCGAACAGCGTGTCCGACGGCTGCTACATCAACTACCCCGACGGCGACCTGTCCGACCCGGCGTTCAACACCTCGTCGGTCGCCTGGCACGACCTGTACTGGAAGCAGAACTACCCGCGCCTCCAGCAGGTCAAGAAGACCTGGGACCCGCGCGACGTGTTCCGGCACCGGCAGTCCGTGCGCCTCCCCTGACCAACCCGCACCCGCACACAACACCCCCACAGAGAACTGGAGACACCAGATGCGTACCACCACCCTGGGCAAGAACGGTCCGGTCGTAGGCCGCGTCGGCCTCGGCACCATGGGCATGTCCTTCGGCTACGACCCGCACGGCTGGGACGACGACGCCTCCGTCAAGGTGATCCACCGCGCCCTCGACCTCGGCGTCAACCTGATCGACACCGCCGACGTCTACGGCCCCTTCACCAACGAGGAACTCGTCGGCCGCGCCCTCAAGGGCCGCCGCGACGAGGTCGTGCTGTCCACCAAGGGCGGCCTGGTCGTCGACGAGAACGGGCTGAGCCTCAACGGCAGCCCCGAGCACCTGTCGGCCGCCGTGGACGCCAGCCTGCAGCGCCTCGGTGTGGACCACATCGACCTGTACTTCCTGCACCGGGTGGACCCGACCGTCCCGCTGGAGGAGAGCTGGGGCGCCCTCGCCGAGCAGGTCGCGGCCGGCAAGATCCGCTCGCTGGGCCTGTCCGCGGTGACCCTTGAGCAGGTACGCGCGGCGGAGTCGGTGCACGAGGTCGCGGCGGTCGAGTCCGAGGCCTCGCTGTTCACCCGGGACGCCTTCGCCGAGGTCCTCCCGTACACCGTCGAGCGGGGCATCGCCTTCCTGCCCTTCTCACCGCTCGGCCGTGGCCTGCTCACCGGGGCCCTCGCCAAGGCCGCCGACCTGCCCAAGGACGACTGGCGCAGCACCCAGCCGCGGTTCACCGACGAGGCGTTCGCGCACAACAAGGCGATCGTCGACACGGTCGCGGCGGTGGCCGGACGGCACTCCGCCTCCACCGCGCAGGTGGCGCTGGCCTGGCTGCTGAGCAAGGGCGAGTACGTCGTGCCGATCCCCGGCACCAAGACCGAGCGCTACCTGGAGCAGAACGCCGGCGGTGCCGACCTCGATCTCAGCGCCGAGGACATCGCCGAACTGAACGCGCTGCCCGAGCCCCTGGGTGCCGCCGAGGCCTGAGCCGGCGGTACGCAGCCGACTTCGGCGGGAGACCCCCGCCGACTCCGTCCCGTCGGCGCCGCGACAGGGTCAACCCCGGTCCGGCGCCGACGGGGCACGCCCCCCGAGGGCTCCCCCCAACGCGATGCCCTTCCCCCCTCACGACGCCTCACTGACGCCGACCCCGAAGTGGGAGAGATCCGCAATGACCGAGACCACGGCGGCAGCCCTGCCGTCGCGCCTCCCGTCGCGCCTGACAACCGCGTTCGACATACCCCGCCCGCCAGGGCTGACCTGGTACGTCCAGGCGCAGCAGCCCATCGGCTACGAAATCTCCCTCACCCGGGGGCTGCTCAGCCCCGCCAACCCCGCCCTGGCCAAGGCCGTGGGCGCCGACGGCCGTGGCGGAGTACGCGCCCTCGTGGTGGTCGACCGTGTCGTGGACGAGCTCTACGGCACAGCGCTGCGCGCGTATTTCGACGCCTGGCGGACCGACGCGACCTGGGTGGTGATGCCCGGCGACGAAGAGACCAAGTCGCTGGACCAGGTCGTGGAAGTGACCCGGGCCATGACCGAGATGGGCATCCTGCGCCGGACCGAGCGCGTGGTCGTGGTGGGCGGCGGCGTCCTGATGGACGTGGTGGGCATGGCGGCCAGCCTCTACCGCAGGGGCGCCCCCTACATACGGGTGCCCACCACCCTCATCGGCCAGGTGGACGCGGGCGTCGGTGTGAAGACGGGCGTCAACGACGGCACGCACAAGAACCGCCTCGGCACCTACTACGCGCCCGAAGTCACCCTGATCGACCCGGAGTTCCTGCGGACCGTGCCGGCACGGCACATCGCCAACGGTCTCGCGGAGATCATCAAGATGGCGCTGATCAAGGACGCGGACCTGTTCCGGCTTCTTGAGGAGACCGTCGCGCACATCTCCAGCGACACGCTGGCGGACTGCGGGGCGGCGATGAGCGAGGTGGTCTCACGGGCCATCGCGGGCATGCTCGACGAGCTGGAGCCCAACCTGTGGGAGGGCGTGCTGGAGCGGTCGGTCGACTACGGCCACACCTTCAGCCCCTCGCTGGAACTGCGCGCCGATCCGCCACTGCTGCACGGCGAAGCCGTCGGCGTCGACATGGCGGTGTGCGTCGCCCTCGCGGCGGGCCGGCGGTACCTGTCCAGCGCCGACGCCCACCGGGCGCTCGCGCTGATCGCCGCCGCCGGACTGCCGCTGACACACCCGGTGTTCACCCCGGAACTGCTCCAGGTGGGGCTGACCGACGCCGTCAAGCACCGTGACGGTCTGCAGCGGCTGCCGCTCACCAACGGCATCGGGTCCTGCGTGTTCGTCAACGACATCACGGCCGCCGAGCTCTCCCGCGCGCTGGACTTCGTACACGCCTACGCGGACCAGACGGACGGGCCGGACCAGTGAGCGGGCGGGGTCCGATCGCCGTCCTCGACGTGGGCGGAACCCATGTGCGCCACGCCCTGTGGTCGCCCCGGGAGGGCCTTGCCGAGGTCGTGGACACGCCCTCGCCCAGTCGGCTGCGCCATCCCGAGTCGTCCGTCGAGGAGTTGAAGGGGCGGCTGCTGGCGGTCATCTGCGACGCGGTGCCCGCCGGTCCCGGGGCGGTGGCCGGCATCTCCTTCGGGGCGGCGCTCGACCAGCGCAGCGGAATGGTCTACGGCTCGGCACCGCTCTTCGGCGACGAGACGACCCCGCTGGACCTGCCGGGCGCGCTGCGGGAGCGGCGGCCCGACGTGGAGTGGCACGTGGTGAACGACGTCACGGCCGCACTGCTGCACTTCGTCTCGGCGCCCCGGCGCCAAGGGCACCGCAAGGTGCTGCTGATGACGGTCAGTTCGGGCATCGCCTGCCGCACCGTCGATCTGCGCACCGGGACGATCGCCACGGACGCCTGCGGGCTCCAGGGCGAGGTGGGTCATCTCCCCGCGGTCGCTCGGATCGCGGGCGCGCCGGCCGAACTGAACTGCGACTGCGGCCGTCCGGGCCACGTGGCCTCGTACGCCTCCGGGCCGGGTCTGCGGCGGCTGGCGGACGTCCTGCGGGAGCGGGATGCCGACCGCTGGCGGACATCGGAGCTGGGCCGGCTGATGGCGCAGGGCATCGCGTTCGAGGCGGCGCTGGGCGGAGCCCTCGACGCGGCCGACGAACTGGCGGCCGAGTTGCTGGACGCGGCGACGGCCCCCGTCGCCGACGTACTGCGGACCGCACTGTGCCTCGATCCGGAGCTGGACGAACTCGCCGTCACCGGCGGCGTCGCGACCGGCCTCGGCAAGCACTACGAGGCCTCCCTGCACCGGCACTTCACCCACCAGGGCCTCTACCTCACGGGTGAGCGCGCCCCTCAGTGGCTGACCGACCGCATCACCGTCTGCGCACCGGGCGACGCGAACGGACTGATCGGAGCGGGGATCGCCGCCCTGGGAGCAACAGCGGCCTTCACCCCCTCGGTCGCCGCAGGCTCCGCGGCCCCCGCCCCCTCGGCCCCCCGCGTCCCCCGGCACCACGCCGTGGTCCGCGACGGTTCGGGGCTGCACCTCTCACCGCGCCCCACCCCCGAACCGGGGCCCGGCGAGCTGCTCGTCGCCCCGACGGTGGCAGGTGTCTGCGGTACCGATCTGCAGATGCTGCGCGGCCTGCGCGACGACGGCGCACCGGTGCTCGGTCACGAGGGCGTGGCCCGCATCGTGGCCGTCGGCGCCGGGATCGAGGACCCTCGGCTGACGCCGGGAACCCATGTCGTGGTCAACCCCACGCACCCCACCGACCCCTCGTTCCTGCTGGGACACAACGTGGACGGGCTGCTCCAGGAGCGCGCCCTGATCCCCGCCCCGGCGGTGCGCGGCGGACTGGTCCTCCCCCTGCCCGAGGTCCCGCCGGGCGTGCTCGGCGCGCTGATCGAGCCGCTCGCGGTGGTCCGGTACGCCGCGCTGGCCATGGGCGAGCACCGCCCCCGCACGCTCCTCGTCATGGGCGACGGCACCGTCGGACACCTCGCCGTGCGCACCGCGCGGCGCTGGTACGGCCCCGACGTACGGACCGTGCACGTGCACCACACCGGCGGCGGCCTGGACTGGAGCGCCCGGACCCCGTACGCGGCCGATGTACGGCTGCGGTACGGCGACCTGTCCGCGGAGCGGCTCGGGGAAGCGCTCGGCGACGGCCCGGTCGCGGTACTGCTCGCCACCCCGTCGCCGGGGACCCTGCCCTGTCTGGAGCTGGCGCTCGACGCCACGGCCGGCACCGACACCGTGGTCGACCTGGTGGGCGGACTGCCCCGGCCCGCCGTCAGCCCCCGGCTGCCCGGCATCGACCTGGCCGCACTGCGGGCCGCGAACTGCGGGGGTCTCCCGCAGCCGCCGTACACCGCCCGACTGGGGACGGCGAACGGGCACAAGGTGCGTGTCCTGGGCCATCGCGGCGTGGCGGGCGAGCATCTGCTGTACGCGGCGGCCGAGTTGTGCCGAGCCCCCGAGCGCTACCGGGACCTGGTGACGCATGTGGTGGACCTGGCCGGCGCGGTACCGGTGCTGTCCCGGCTCGGCGCCGGCCAGGACCGGGTCGTCTCGGGGCGCCGGCTCATCAAGCTGGCCGTACGGATGGGCGAGCCGGCATGACCGTCGAACGGAAGCCGCAGGCCGAGCCGCTGACCGCTCTCGCCGACTGGCGGCTGCCCGGGCGCGGCGAGGCGGCGGTGGACCTCGCCTTCCGCCACCGGGTCAAGGGCCTGCAGTTCGACCTCGGCGGACCCGGGCGGGGCCCGTGGCTGGACGCGCCGGGACATCCGGCGCGGCTGGCCCGTACCGCCCGGTGCGCGGGGGTCCTGCCGCTGGGCCTCGCGGGCAACGTCCTCAACGACATCGGGCTCACGGCGGCCGAGGGCACGCTCGCCGCGGGACGGGTGCGCGACGTGCTCGGCCGTCTGCTGGACGCGGCCGGGGAGTTGGGGGCGCCGCTCGTGTTCGTCCCCAGTTTCCGGCAGAGCGCGATCGACAGCGAGGCCGCGCTGCACCGCACCGCCGAGGTGCTGCGCGCCACCGCCGAGCAGGCCGGGGCCGTGGGCATCCGGCTGGCCAGCGAGAACACGCTGGCGCCCGAAGCCGCTCTGTGGCTGGCGGAGCAGGTCGCCTCGCCCGCCTTCCGGCTGTTGCTGGACACCTACAACCCGAGGCAGGCGGGCGTGGACCCGGCGGCACTGGTGGCCGCGACCGGAGCACACCTGGCCGATCAGATCCACGTCAAGGACGGCCCGGCGGACAGCGACACCACACCCCTGCTCGGGGACGGCGACGGTTCGATCGGCGACACGCTCGACGCGGTGGCCCGGTACGGGCCGCCGGTGCGGGCGCTGGTGCTGGAGAACGACCACCGCGGCGGTGACACCGCCCGCCTCACCGAGGACCTGGACAGGCTCCGGGTGCTCGCCACGCGGCTGCACGGCAGGACGGCGGCGACGGGAACGGCCGAAGCGGCCGGAACAACGGAAACGGCAGGAACATGGGCATCGTATTGACCGCGCAGGCGCTGCTGTTCGACATGGACGGCACGCTCATCGACTCGACCGAGGCGGTGGAGCGCACCTGGCGGCGGTTCGCCGCACGCCACGGGCTCGACCCGGCTGCAATCCTGGCCGGCGCACACGGACAGCGCACCGCCGAGACGGTGGCCGCGCACGCCCCGCCCGGCACGGACGTCGACGCGGAGACGGCCTGGCTGGTCTCCCAGGACGTCGCCGACACCCGTGGCACGGTCGCCCTGCCGGGCGCCGCCGAGCTGCTGGCCAAGCTGCCCGCGGGCCGCTGGGCCCTGGTCACGTCGGCGGGACGGGAGCTCGCCGTGCGGCGCATGGCCGCCGCCGGGCTGCCCCTGCCGGACGTCGTCGTCACCGCCGACGACGTGCGCCGCGGCAAGCCCGACCCGGAGGGCTACCTCGCGGCGGCCGTCCGGCTGGGCGTCGATCCCAGGGCGACGATCGTCTTCGAGGACGCCGAACTGGGCCTGCTCGCAGGGCGGGCCGCGGGCGGCTACACCGTGGTGGTCGGCCCGCACGGCGGCAGCGCGGCCGAGGGCCGCCCACGCATTGCCGACTACCGGGACGCCACCGTCGCCGACAGCGGCGACGGCCTGCGGCTGGCGCTCCCCACACACGCGGGCGTGACCCTGTGACCACCGCCGCCGACAGGTCCTGACGCGTCGTCAACGACCGTCCGCACCCTCGGCGTCGGCTCCACCCTCCACCGCGGGCTGTCGCCCGTCTCAACTCACCTCAACACCGATCGGAGTGCGATCGCCATGCTCACATCGAAGGAAGCCGTCATCTCCGGCCACGTGGCACCGGGATTCGAAGCCGTACGCGAGGAGTTCGCGCGCAACTTCGCCGAGCGGGACGAGCAGGGCGCCGCCCTCGCCGTGACGCTGGGCGGGGAGCTGGTCGTGGACCTGTGGGGCGGCCCCGCCGATCCCACCACCGGCCGCCCCTGGGACGCCGACACCCTCCAGCTGATCTTCTCCGGCAGCAAGGGCGTCCTGGCCACCGCCCTGCTGCTGCTCGTCGACCGGGGAGCCGTCGAGCTGGACAAGCCGGTCGCGCACTACTGGCCGGAGTTCGCGGCCAAGGGCAAGGGCGCCATCACCGTGCGCGAGGTGGTGACCTTCACCGCCCGGATGCCCGCCGTGGCCGTACGGCTCTCGCAGGACGACCTCGGCGACCCGGAGGCGATGGCCAAGCTGCTCGCCGACCAGGAACCGGAGAGCGACCCACGCGCCGAGGGCATCCTGTACGGGCCGTGGGCGACCGGGTGGATCATCGCCGAGGTGATCCGCCGCGTCGACGGGCGGCGGCTGAACCGGTTCTTCGCCGAGGAGATCGCGGTCCCGCTCGGGATCGACGTCTCCTTCGGCATCACCCCGGAGCAGGAGGGCCGGGTCGCCCGCACCGAGTACGGGATCGGCTTCCGCGAGCAGTTCGGCGGCTACTTCACCAGCGAGGACCCGCTCACCCAGCGGATCTGGCAGAACCCCGTCCCGTTCCCCGAGGACGAGGACATCTGGAACCGCCCGGGCCGCCGCTTCACCCTCGTCCCGGCCGCCAACGTCTTCGGCTCGGCCCGCGGCTTCGCCAAGCTGTACGGCATCCTCGCCTCCGACGCCGCCCGGCCGGCCGAGGAGCAGCCCGTGCTGCTCTCGCGCACGCTGCTCGACGAGGCCCGGGCGCCCCGGGTCAGCAAGGTCGACCAGCTCATCGACGTGCCGATGGTGTACGGGGGAGGCGGCTACCGGCTGCGCACCAACCCGCGTCCCACCGTCGACGGCGATTCCTTCGGCCACGACGGCGCCGGCGGCTCGGCCAACCAGGCATGGCCGCGCGCGGCGGCCGGCGTCTCGTACGTCATGAACCGGCTCATCGCCCTCGGTCCGGACGACAAGCGGGCCTCCTCCCTGGTCAAGGCCGTGGCCGGCGCGATGACAGAACTGGGCATCGGCGGCGACCGATGAGCAGCGACGGCATACGGCTGCTCACCCCGCAGGGCAAGCGGGTGTCGCATCCCGAGTACCAGTGCGAGCCCGGGCCGGAGGAACTGCGCTCGCTGTACCGGGACATGGCCGTCGCCCGCCGCTTCGACGCCGAAGGGGTCACCCTGCAGCGCCAGGGCGAGCTGGGCCTGTGGCCCTCCCTGCTCGGCCAGGAGGCGGCCCAGGTCGGGTCGGTGCGGGCGCTGCGCGAGGGGGACCAGGTCTTCCCCAGCTACCGCGAACACGCGGTGGCGCTGGGCCGCGGAGTGGATCCGCTGGCCCTGCTGCGGCTCTTCCGCGGGGTCGACCACGGGGCCTGGGACCCGGACGAGCACGGCTTCCACCTCTACACGCTGGTCATCGGCTCGCAGACCCTGCACGCCACCGGATACGCCTGCGGAGTGACCAAGGACGGCGCGGACTCGGCGGTCGTCGCGTACTTCGGCGACGGAGCCACCAGCCAGGGAGACGTGGCGGAGGCGTTCAACTTCGCCGCCGTGTACGACGCACCCGTCGTGTTCTTCTGCCAGAACAACCAGTGGGCGATCTCCGAACCGAACGAGCGGCAGACCCGGGTGCCCCTGTACCAGCGCGCCCAGGGTTACGGCTTCCCCGGTGTGCGCGTCGACGGCAACGACGTCCTGGCCGTGCTGGCGGTGACCCGCGCCGCGCTGGAGCACGCGCGATCCGGCCGGGGGCCGTTCCTCATCGAGGCGTTCACGTACCGGATGGGCGCCCACACCACCTCCGACGACCCGTCCCGCTACCGGGACGCCGCGGAGGTGGAGAGCTGGCGGGCCAAGGATCCGCTGCACCGACTCGAACGACTGCTGCGCCGCGAGGGCCTGGCCGACGACGCCTTCTTCGCCGAGGTGGCGGTGGCGGGTGAGGTGCTGGCCGCCCAAGTCCGGGAGGGCGTACGGACCATGGGCGCCCCGGGCCACGAGGAACTGTTCGCCCACGTCTACGCCGAGCCCCACTCCGGGGTGGACCGGGACCGTGCCGCGTTCGCGGCCTATCAGGCGTCCTTCGCCGAGGAGGTGTGAGGCCGTGGCAGCCACCCGCATGACCCTCGTGACGGCCCTCAACACATCACTGCGCACCGCGCTGGCGTCCGATCCCCGGACGCTGGTCATGGGCGAGGACGTCGGCAGGCTCGGCGGCGTGTTCCGGGTGACCGACGGCCTGCAGAAGGACTTCGGCGAGGACCGCGTGATGGACTCGCCGCTCGCGGAGTCGGGCATCGTCGGCACGGCCATCGGCCTGGCCCTGCGCGGCTACCGGCCGATCGTGGAAATCCAGTTCGACGGCTTCGTCTTCCCCGGCTACGACCAGATCGTCACCCAGCTCGCCAAGATGCACGCCCGCTCACGCGGCCTGGTGCGCCTGCCGGTCGTCATCCGCATTCCGTACGGCGGCGGCATCGGCGCGGTCGAGCACCACTCGGAGTCCCCCGAAGCCTTGTTCGCGCATGTGGCGGGCCTGCGCGTGATGTCTCCCTCGAACCCCTCGGACGCGTACTGGATGCTCCAGGAGGCGATCCGCAGCAACGACCCGGTCGTCTTCTTCGAGCCCAAGCGGCGGTACTACGAGAAGGGCGAGGTGGACCCCGAACCGGCCGCCGGCACGCAACTGCCCGCGCACACCGCACGGGTGGTACGCCCGGGCGCCGACCTGACGCTGGCCGCCTACGGACCGATGGTGGCGACCTGCCTGAACGCGGCGGCCGCGGCGGCCGAGGAGGGGCGGGACCTGGAGGTCGTCGACCTCCGCTCGATCTCGCCGATCGACTTCGACACCGTCCAGGACTCGGTGCGCAGGACCGGGCGGCTGGTGGTCGCCCACGAGGCCCCGGTCTTCTTCGGCGCGGGCGCGGAGATCGCCGCCCATGTCACCGAGCACTGCTTCTACCACCTGTCGGCCCCGGTCCTCAGGGTCGGCGCGTACCACAGCCCCTATCCGCCCTCCCGGCTGGAGGACGAGTACCTCCCCGGGATCGACCGCGTGCTCGACGCCGTCGACCGTGCGCTCGCCCACTGAGGAGTTGTGCTGACGATGACGGAAACCCCCCAGCGCTACCGGGAGTTCCGGATGCCCGACGTGGGCGAGGGGCTCCAGGACGCGGAGATCATCCGCTGGCTGGTCAGGCCCGGCGACACGGTCGCGGACGGCCAGACCGTCTGCGAGGTCGAGACGGCCAAGGCCGCCGTCGAACTGCCCGTGCCCTTCGCGGGCGTGGTCCGCGAGCTGTGCTTCCCCGAAGGGAGCACCGTCGACGTCGGCGCGCCCATCATCACGGTGGACACACAGCCGACGGCGCCGGCGGCGGCGGAATCCGAGGCCGGGGAGGCGGCTCCGGCCGAACGTACGCCCGTGCTGGTCGGTTACGGCGCCGCGCCCGCGACCCCGGCCAGGCGGACCCGCCGCCGCAACGGCACCGCGGCCCCGGCCGTCGGCTCCACCACGCCGACGACCCCCGCGCCCGTGCCCAGCGGGTCGCCGGCCTCCGCCCTGCCGACCGCGAAGCCGCCGGTGCGCAAGCTCGCCAAGGACCTGGGCGTGGATCTGAGGGCGGTCGTGCCCACCGGGCCTCGCGGGGACGTCACCCGCGAGGACGTGCAGGCGGCCGCCGCGCCACGGCACCCGGCGCCGACGGCACCCGCCCCCGCCGGGGCACCGCCCGCCGAACCCTCCCCGGCGTCGCCCGACGAGACCCGCGTACCGGTCACCGGAGTGCGCCGGGCCACCGCCCGGGCGATGGTGGCCAGTGCCTTCACCGCGCCGCACGTCACGGAGTTCGTCACCGTCGACGTCACCCGCACGATGAAGCTGGTCCGCAAGCTCAAGGGGCACCCCGACATGGCGGGGCTGCGGGTCGGGCCGCTGTTGCTGGCGGCCAAGGCGTTCCTGGTCGCGGTGCGGCGCAACCCGGAGATCAACGCCTCCTGGGACGAGGAGCGCCAGGAGATCGTGCTGAAGCACCGGGTCGGCCTCGGCGTCGCCGCCGCCACTCCGCGCGGTCTGCTGGTCCCCGCGATCGAGGACGCCGACCGTATGACACTGCCGGAACTCGCCGCCGCCCTGGGGGAGTTGGTGACCACCGCGAAGGAGGGCCGGACGGCGCCCGCCGCACTGCGGGGCGGGACCGTGACGCTCACCAACATCGGGGTGTTCGGCATCGACACCGGAACGCCGATCCTCAACCCCGGGGAGTCGGCCATCCTCGCCCTCGGCGCCATCGGCCCCCGGCCGTGGGTGCACCGCGGCAAGGTCGTCCCGCGCCAGGTCACCACGCTGGCCCTCTCCTTCGACCACCGACTCGTCGACGGCGAACTGGGTTCCCGAGTCCTCGCCGACACCGCGGCCCTCCTCCACGACCCCGAGCTACTACTCACCCGCGCCTGACCACCGGTCCCCACGGCCCACCCGTCGACCCCGAACCGACCCCACCACCACTCCACGCACCCCCATCCCCCATCCCCCATCCCCCATCCCCCCGCACCCTCACCCGCACCCGCACCCGCACCCGCACCCGCACCCGTCACCCGTCATCCGCACCCGCACCCGCACCCGCACCCGCACCCGACCACCCACGCCCCACAGCCCACCCGCCGACACCGAACCGACCCCACCACTCCCCCCACACCTTCAAACCACCCGTCATCCGCACCCGACCACCCACGCCCCACAGCCCACCCGCCGACACCGAATCGACCCCACCACTCCCACCACTCCCCCCACTCCCACCGACAGAAGCAACCCAGCCGCCTGACGGCCCCACCCATCTACCCCCCGCCCCGGAAGCCCTTCTCCGCCGGGACCTCGTGACAGGAAGAGGACGATGATGCTCGACGTTCCCCGCCCACCGTCCGGGCCGCTCTCCCCCGGCGCGGGCCAGGCGCCCTCCCCCGCCCGGCTGGGACTGTTCACCGGGGTGGTGGCGCTGGGCGGACTGCTGTTCGGCTTCGACACCGGGGTGATCTCCGGAGCCCTGCTGTTCATCAGGACCGACTTCGGCCTCAACTCCTTCCAGGAGGGCTCCGTCATCTCGGCGCTGCTGCTGGGCGCCGCCGTGGGCGCGCTGGGCAGTGCGGGCCCCGCGGACCGGTTCGGTCGCAAGAAGGTGCTCGTGGCGATCTCGCTGACCTTCACCCTGGGTCTGCTCGCCGCCGTGCTGGCCGGTGGCTTCGCCACGCTGCTCGCGGCGCGCGCGGTGCTCGGGCTCGCGGTGGGCGGCGCGTCGACCGTCGTACCGCTGTACCTCACCGAGATCGCCCCGCCGCGGCTGCGCGGGCGCCTGGTGACGGCCAACCAGATCCTGCTCACCGTCGGGATCCTGATCTCGTTCCTGATCAACCTGTGGTACGCCGACAGCGCCGACTGGCGGGCCATGTTCGCGGTCGGGCTCGTGCCGTCCATCGCCATGCTGCTGGGCACCCTGGCGATCCCCGAGAGCCCGGAATGGCTGCGCGGGCGCACCGCGACCGGTCGCGCCCCGCGCCCGACCGCCGCCGTGCTCAGCTCCCCGGCAGCGCGGTCGGCGCTGGTCGTCGGGGTGACGCTCGCCGCCGTCCAGCAGTTCGGTGGCATCAACAGCATCATCTACTACGCCCCGAGCATCATGGCCCGCGCCGGTCTGCCCGCGGCCAACTCGATCACGTACTCGGTCGTCATCGGTGTCGTGAACGTGGTCATGACGATCGCGGCCGTCCCGCTGATCGACCGGGCCGGCCGCCGCCCGCTGCTGCTGTTCTCCCTCGGCGGCATGGCCCTCTCACTCGTCGCCCTGGGTGTGGTGCTCGGCCTGCCCACGAGCCCGGTGACCAACGTGACGGCACTGATCTGCATGGTCACCTACGTGGCGGCGTTCGCGATCGGGCTCGGCCCGGTCTTCTGGATCCTGGCCGCCGAGCTGTTCCCGCCCGAGGCCCGGGCCCGCGGCGGTGCGGTGTGCGCGCTGGTCAACTGGGCCGCCAACTTCGTCGTGGGGCAGATGTTCCTGCCTGCCGCGGACCTCCTCGGGGAGAGCTGGGTGTTCTGGTTCTTCGCCACGGTTTCCGCCGGCGCCGTGGTGTTCGTGCTCCGGACGGTCCCCGAGACCAAGAACCGGTCCCTGGCGGAGGTCCAGGGGGAGTTGGCGGCGCGGTCCGGCCACCGCACCGCGGACCTCGCAGCCAGGGGAACACCGGCCGCCCAGTCGGTCCGGAGCTGACGACCGGACGATTCGTGTGCGGGGCCCTCGTTCGTGGCGAGGGCCCCGCACACGTCGTCATCCGGCACCCGGGCGCCCCGGGGGCTGCTGCACGGCGCTCACCCCGTGCAGCACCAACTCCCAGACGCTGTCCGGCGCGACACCCCGGGGCGGGGCACCGCGGCCGGGGCGCGGCGGCGCGCCCCCGGCGCGGGACCCGCCCCATCCCCCGCCCCCCCCGGCGAGGCGTGACCCGCCGGGGTGC
>NZ_JBHXMF010000001.1:178677-214444 GCF_042721055.1 Streptomyces sp. NPDC058470 | reverse complement strand
GGCCTCCGCGGCCGGGCCGCTCCGGCCCGCCCCGGGCGCTCTCCGCGCAACTGCCCTCGACCAGCCAGGCGAGCATGACCGCGACGGTGTCCGGCAGCACCCCCGGCCGCAGTTCGTCCGCGTCGGCCGCGCGTTCCAGCAGGATCCGCAGCGCCCTCGTCCACTCCAGGGCCAGTTCCGCGTCCGGTCCGCCGTACGATGTGTCGCGCTCCAGCCGTACCGCCGCCCGGGCGACCACGTCGCTCTCCAGGATCCGCACCAGAGTGCAGGTCAGGTCCGCGAGCGCCACCAGCGGGGCCCGCGCCTCGCTCACCACACCCCGCGCCACCGGGGCGACGGTCTGATGACCCGCGGCCCGCACAGCGTCGGCCAGCGCTCCCTTCGTCGGAAAGTGAAAGGTCAGTGCCCCCATCGAGGTGCACGCTCTCTTGCTGATCCGGGCGAGCGAGGCACCCTCGTACCCTCTGCGGTCGAACTCGGCTGCCGCTGCCTGGATCAGGGCTTGCTGTGTCTGTGCGGCTCTTTCCTGCATGGACTGGCTCTCTTTCCGCCCGGCGTCCACCGGGCCCGAAGCCCCCGACTCGCCAAAGTAGTCGAATCTTGACCCAAAACAAAGAGAACGTTCTCTATGATTCTCTCGTTCGTCGGGATCGCACCGCACGAAGGGGGATGAAGTGTCGGCGATTCGAGAGACACGGCGTCAGCGGAACAGTCCCGCGGCATTCGCCGCGTTCAGCCAGCAGCTGTTCGGGCATCTGCCGCGAGTGGACCAGCAGAGGTGGGGGCGCGTTTATGTGCACGGCCTGCTCGCGACACCGGGCAAGAAATCGGTGCGCCGCATGGCGGAAACGGTGACCTCGTCGCCCACGGCGTCGCAGTCGCTGCAGCAGTTCGTCAACGCGAGCCCCTGGGAGTGGGAGGCGACAAGACAGGAACTGGTCCGGTGGGTCGACCAACGACTGCTCCGGCCCCGGGCGTGGACCATCGCCCCGACGGTGCTGCCCAAGCGCGGCGCCCACTCGGTCGGCGTACACCGCCGCTTCATCCGGGAACAGGGCCGCACCGTCAACTGCCAGCTCGGCGTGGCGATCTTCCTCGCCGGCAGTGGCGAGCAGATACCCGTCGACTGGCGGCTGCACCTGCCTGAGCGGTGGGCGGGCGACGAGGAGGCCCGCCGGCGGGCCCGCGTTCCGGACGAGGTAAGGCCGCAGCCACTGTGGTCGCACGCCCTGGGGCTCGTCGAGGCGCTGGCCGCGCAGCCCGGGCTCACCCCGTCGCCGGTCGTCGCCGACATGACCACGGTGACGGATGTGCGCCCGCTGATCGAGCGGCTGCACGGCCGGGGACACGGCTTCGTACTGGCGGTCGGCGGCCAGCTGCCCCTCGTCCGTGAGCCGCGCACCGGACGGCCGAGCCGTGAGCCCGTGTCTCCGGTGTCGGCCCGCCAACTGCTGCTCCAGGGCGGCACCCGGCACCCGGACGTGGCGATGACGACCGGGCCGGACGGCCTGCCCCGGCGACTGCAGGTCATCTCCAGCCCGGCGGAGATAGCGGGCCTGCGCCCCGACGGCGGCCGGGTCTCCTCCGTGGGCCGGGTCTTCGCGGAGTGGGACGCCGCCCGGCAGCGGCTGGGGCAGATCTGGCTCACCAACCTGCCCGACCGCAGGATGACGGACCTGCTGGCTCTTGCCGGACTGCACGGCGGTGCGCTGGAGACGGTGGAAACCCTGGGCGAGCACTACGGCCTGCTCGACTTCGAGGGGCGCTCCTACCCGGGCTGGCACCGCCATATGACACTCGTCTCGGCCGCCTACGCCTACGGCCTGCTGTCCGGCGCCCCGGCCACCCGGACGCCCCACATGCAGGCCGCCTGAGACTCCGCCGCCCCCAGCGCCCCACAGCGTTCGAACAAGTGGACGGCGCTACAGAACCCACGCGCTCAACGCGATGCTCCCGTGGAAGGATGGCGCAACCCACCCATAACGAGGAGATGACCGCGTGCCTGGCACAAACCTGACCCGCGAAGAGGCACAGCAGCGGGCGCAGCTGCTCACCGTTGACTCGTACGAGATCGATCTCGACCTCTCCGGCGCGCAGGAGGGCGGCACCTACCGGTCCGTGACCACGGTGCGATTCGACGTCGCCGAAGGCGGCGCCGAGTCCTTCATCGACCTCGTGGCCCCCACGGTCCACGAGGTCACCCTCAACGGCGACCCGCTGGACGTCGCCGCGGTCTTCAAGGACTCGCGGATCGCGCTCCCGAGTCTGCTGGCGGGGCGCAACATCCTGCGCGTGGTCGCGGACTGCGCCTACACCAACACCGGCGAAGGTCTGCACCGGTTCGTCGACCCCGTCGACCAACAGGCCTACCTCTACACCCAGTTCGAGGTGCCGGACGCCCGCCGCGTCTTCGCCTCGTTCGAGCAGCCCGACCTCAAGGCCACCTTCCGGTTCACCGTGAAGGCACCCTCCGGCTGGACCGTCATTTCCAACTCGCCGACGCCCGAGCCCAAGGACGACATCTGGGCCTTCGAGCCGACGCCCCGGATCTCGACGTACATCACGGCCCTGATCGTCGGCCCGTACCACAGCGTCCACAGCGTGTACGAGAAGGACGGGCAGTCCGTCCCGCTCGGTATCTACTGCCGTCCCTCGCTCGCCGAGTTCCTGGATTCGGACGCGATCTTCGAGGTCACCCGGCAGGGCTTCGACTGGTTCCAGGAGAAGTTCGCCTACGCGTACCCGTTCAAGAAGTACGACCAGCTCTTCGTGCCGGAGTTCAACGCGGGCGCGATGGAGAACGCGGGCGCGGTGACGATCCGGGACCAGTACGTGTTCCGGTCCAAGGTGACCGACGCGGCGTACGAGGTGCGTGCGGAGACGATCCTGCACGAGCTGGCGCACATGTGGTTCGGCGACCTCGTCACCATGGAATGGTGGAACGACCTGTGGCTGAACGAGTCGTTCGCCACCTACACCTCCATCGCCTGCCAGGCGTACTCCCCCGACTCGCGCTGGCCGCACTCCTGGACCACCTTCGCCAACTCCATGAAGACGTGGGCCTACCGGCAGGACCAGCTCCCGTCGACGCACCCGATCATGGCGGAGATCCGCGACCTGGACGACGTGCTCGTCAACTTCGACGGGATCACCTACGCCAAGGGCGCGAGCGTGCTCAAGCAGCTCGTCGCGTACGTGGGCATGGACGAGTTCTTCAGCGGTGTACAGGCGTACTTCAAGGCGCACGCGTACGGCAACACGCGGCTCAGCGATCTGCTGGGCAAGCTGGAGGAGACCAGCGGGCGTGACCTGAAGACCTGGTCGCAGAAGTGGCTGCAGACCGCGGGCATCAACATCCTGCGCCCGGAGGTCGAGACGGACGCGAACGGTGTCATCACGTCGTTCGCGATCCGCCAGGAGGCCCCGGCGCTGCCCGCCGGCGCCAAGGGCGAGCCGACGCTCCGCCCGCACCGCATCGCCATCGGCCTCTACAGCCTCGACGAGAGCAGCGGCAAGCTGCTCCGCGACGAGCGCGTCGAGCTGGACGTCGACGGCGACCTGACGGCCGTACCGGAGCTGATCGGCAAGCGCCGCCCGGACGTCTTCCTGCTCAACGACGACGACCTGTCGTACGCCAAGGTCCGCCTCGACGAGGACTCCCTCGCCTTCGTCACCGAGCACCTGGGCGACTTCGAGTCCTCCCTCCCGCGCGCCCTGTGCTGGGCCTCGGCCTGGGACATGACGCGCGACGCGGAGCTCGCGACCCGCGACTACCTCTCCCTCGTCCTGTCGGGCATCGGCAAGGAGTCCGACATCGGCGTCGTGCAGTCGCTGCACCGCCAGGTGAAGCTGGCGATCGAGCTGTACGCCGACCCGAACGCCCGCGAGGCCCTGCTGACCCGCTGGACGGACGCGACGCTGGCCCATCTGCGGGCAGCCGCGGCCGGCAGCGACCACCAGCTGGCCTGGGCGCGCGCCTTCGCGGCGACCGCCCGTACGCCGGAGCAGCTCGACCTCCTGGAGGGGCTGCTCGAAGAGCGCGAGACCATCGAGGGCCTCGCCGTCGACACCGAACTACGCTGGGCGTTCGTGGGCTGCCTCGCGGCGGCCGGCCGCTACGACGAGGCGGAGATCACCGCCGAGTACGAGCGGGACAAGACGGCGGCGGGTGAGCGGCACGCGGCCACCGCCCGTGCCGCGCGTCCCACCGAGGAGGCGAAGGCAGAGGCCTGGGCCGAGGTCGTCGAGTCCGACAAGCTCCCGAACGCCGTGCAGGAAGCGGTGATCGGCGGCTTCGTGCAGACCGGCCAGCGCGAGCTGCTCGCCCCGTACACGGACAGGTTCTTCGCCGTGGTCAAGGACATCTGGGAGGCCCGCTCGCACGAGATCGCCCAGCAGATCGCGGTCGGCCTCTACCCGTCGATCCAGGTCTCCGAGGAGACCCTCGCCAAGACGGACGCCTGGCTGGCCTCCGCCGAGCCCAACGCGGCCCTGCGGCGGCTGATCTCGGAGTCCCGCTCGGGCGTCGAGCGGGCGCTGCGGGCACAGGCGGCGGACGCGGCGGCGTCGTAGTAGTCGTAGGCGTCGTCGTAGTCGGTTGTACGTGGAGGGGGGCGCCCGGCGTTATGCCGGGTGCCCCCCTTTTTTGTTGACGACTGTCTGTTGACGACTGTCTGTTGACGACCCTCTGTTGACGGGTCTCTGTTGACGGGTCAGCCGGGGAAGATCCCGCCGGTGACGTTGACGAACGTGCCGGTGATGCCGCCGGCGTGGTCGGAGGCGAGGAACGTGGCCGTGGCGGCGATCTCGGGGAGGGTGGGGTTGCGGCGGGTCATGCGCATACCCGCCAGGTTGGCCAACAGGCCCTGGACGGCGTTCTCGTCGAGCTGCATCCCGCTGTCGACCGCCTTGAGCTTCTCGACGGTCAGGGTCTCGGGCACCCCGGCCGCCCACAGGCCCACGGCCCGCACCCCGCGCGGTCCCAGCTCCATCGCCAGATTGCGCACCAGCGTGTCGATCGCCGCGTCCGCCGGGCCCGTACCGCCCATCATCGGACTGCCGTGCGCCGAACCGCTGTTGAGGGTGAGGACCACACCACGACCGCGCTCCGCCATGTGCCGGGCGGCGGCGCGCGCGGTGATGAAGTTGGCGCGGACACCGGTCACCACGGGCCGTACGAAGTCGTCGACGGGCATGTCGAGGAGCGAGGCGCCCTGCACGTCGCCGCGCGTGACGAGGTTGAACGATACGTCGATACCGCCGCCGTCGCCGTCGGCCACCGACGCCGTGTGCGCCTCGACCGCCGCCTCGTCCAGCGCGTCGATCACGGCTGTCTCGGCGTGCCCGCCCGCCGCCGCGATGTCCTTGGCCACCGTGTCCAGTGTCTCCGCCGTACGCCCCACGAGGTGTACACGAGCACCCTCGCGGGCGAAGGCACGGGCGACCGCGCCGCCGATACTTCCACCGGCGCCGTAGACGATCGCGGTCTTGTCGCTGAGCAGCATGCTGATCTCTCCTCGGGATGCCCGTCGTACGCGTCGGTTGTACAGACCTGCGACGACCTCAATACTCATCGCCAGGCGACGCGGTCATCGCCGGTCATGGCTGCTTATCGCTTGCGCGCCGAGAGGAGCGGCTGAAAGAAGCCGCTGATCTCCGGTGCCGCCCACTCGGGCTCGATGAAGCCCGTCTCGGCGACGAAGCCGGTCAGCCTACGCCGGGTGAGGGCCCAGTAGGTGGTGCGCCGCACCTTGACGCGCCAGTCGTCACCGTCGGGAAGGAGCTGGAAGAACTCCAGGTCGTAGCGTTCGCCGTCGTCGTGCCAGTCCCAGAGCTGGAAGGTGACGGCTCGGCCGCCCGGCGTCCGCGCGAGCTGCGGAGGGGTCGAGACGGGCCGGGCCTCGAGGATCTCGTCGTAGGGGCGGGTGCTGATCATCAGCAGTCCCCCGCCGCGGAGGACGCGGCGCATCTCGGCGAGTGCCGCGAGGACGTCCTCCTCGGTGAGCAGGTGGGGAAGGGCGTTGTCGGCGCACACGACGACGTCGAACGCGGCGTCGGCGAAGGGCAGTTGCCGCATGTCGGCCGCCGCCGTGGGCAGTCGCACCTCGCGGAGAGCCGCCTCCCGCGCCGCGCGGCCGACCGCCACCGGACTGATGTCGGAACCCGTGACCCGGTGACCGCACCGGCCGAGCCCGATCGCCTGGGTACCGATCCCGCAGGAGCAGTCGAGCACCGACACGTGCCCCGCGCCGAGCCCCGCCCGGATCATCGCGTCCAGGGCCTCCCCCTGCCGGGCCATACTCGCGTCCCAGTCGGCATAGGTGAGGTGATAGTCGACCGCGAGCCGATCGTAGAAACGTGCCACCGAATCATCGTCGCCCATACCGCTCAGGCTAGTCGGCGGGGCTCGTCCTCGATGACGGACATGCAGGCCAACCGGCCGCCCCGCTGCGGCAGTTACTGACGGGGTGGGGCGACCAGGACCTGGCTGCCCAGCGCCGCGGTGAGCGCCGCCTCGACGGTGTCCATGTCCGGCGACTCCGCGGCCCAGGCCACGTATCCATCGGGCCGCACCAGCAAGGTCGTACGCCGCCCACTGGCCCAACTCTCCACGGCGAGACGGTCCTTGCGGCCCTCGCGCTCCCCGGCCTCGTACGCCCGTGCAGCCGCCCCCGGGGTGACGAGGACGAACCTGCCGCCGCGCAGGACCTCGTAGAGACGGCCGCTCCGCAGAGCGACGTCCGGTACGCGCGTGCCGACGAGGGGGTGGGAACCGCGCGGCGCCCCGTACCGGTACCCGATGCCCGTGATCTGGCCGGCGGCCTTGCGGCCGACGGGGCCGACGTGGTTGAAGAACGTGGTGAGGACGGCACGGAGCGCCAGGGTCCAGGGGTGCTTGGCCGTCGCGAGCCGTACGATTCCGCCACTGCTGCGCAGCACCGACCGGCCGACGGGGTGACGCTCGGCCTGGTAGGTGTCCAACAGGCCGGTGTCCGCATGGCCGTTGACGACCGATGCCAGTTTCCAGCTCAGGTTCGCCGCGTCCTGAAGGCCGGTGTTCATGCCCTGACCGCCGGCCGGGGTGTGGACGTGGGCCGCGTCCCCGGCGAGGAACACCCGGCCCACCCGGTAGGCCGGCGCCTGGCGCTCGTCGCTGTGGAAACGTGACACCCAGCGGGCGTCGCGCATCCCGTAGTCGCGGCCGAGGGTGAGCCGGACGATCTCCCTGATCTCGTCGAGCTCGACCGGCTCGCTGTCGGGCACGTCGCGGCCGCGTTGCCAGCCGATCACGCGGTGGTAGCCGTCGCCGAAGGGCGCGATGAAGGAGAAGGCGTCTCCGACGGCGTTGGCGGTCAGGATCTTCTCCGGCTGCTCGTCGAGCAACACGTCCGCGAGGACGACGGACCGGATGACCGACTTACCGGGGAACGGCAGCCCGATCGCGTCACGTACCGCACTGCGCATCCCGTCCGCCCCCACGACGTACGCGGCCCGCAGCCCCGCCAACTCGCCATCGGCACACCGAACTTGGAGGTTCACCCCGTCCGCGTCCTGGCTCAGCCCGGTCACCTCGGTCTCGTACACGAACCGCACCCCGGCCTCCTCCGCCCGCCGCCGCAACACCGTCTCCACTTCGTACTGCGGGATGACGAGGAGGTGGTTGAAACGGGACGGGAGCTTGTCGAGCCGGACGGTGAGCCGCCCGAAGAGCCGGATCCGGTCAAGGGTCTGCCCCTTGGCCTCGAGGTCGTCGGCGAGGCCGCGGGCGTCGAGCTGCTCCAGGCTGCGGGCGTGCAGAACGAAGGCGCGCGAGAGATTGCTGATCTTCTGCGGGCGCTTCTCGACGAGGGTGACGGGGACGTGGGCGGTCGCGAGGTCGCCGGCCAGCAGAAGGCCGGTGGGACCGGAGCCGACGACGATGACGGCGCTGGACGCGGGGGACTCGGCGGAGCCCGCGGACCCCGCGGATCCCGCAGGCTGGGCGGAAGCGGCCGAAGCAGGCGCCTCCGTGGCCGCGGCGCGCTCGGCGGACCCGGTGGGCGCGGAGGGCGCGGAGGGCGCGGAGGGCTCGGAGGGCGCGACGGACCCGGTGGGCGCGACGGACCCGGTTGATGCGGTGGACCCGGTTGATGCGGTGGACCCGGTGGACCCGGTGGACGCGGCGAACTCGGTGGACGCGGCGGATGCGGTGGAGCGGGTCTTGCCGTTCATGGCGGCCTCCTGAATGCCAACGCTTGTTGGTCAACACCTGTTAGACAACGCTTGTTGGACAACGCTTGTTGGTTAATACCCGTCTGCCAACACCTGATGGCCAACACCTGATGGCCAACACTTGTTTGCCAACGCTTGTTTGCCAACATAAGGCGACCTCCACTGGACTGTCAACGACTGTTGGCCTACGGTTGTTGGCATGGCCGTAAAGGAACCCCTCGCGAGCGCGGGCGCCCCCCGCCGCTCCGACGCCACCCGCACCGCGATCCTCGCGTCCGCCCGCGAACGCTTCGCGGCCGACGGCTACGAGCGCGCCACGATCCGCGCCATCGCCAAGGACGCACGGATCGACCCCTCCATGGTGATGCGCTACTACGGCTCGAAGGACGGACTGTTCGCCGCCGTCCTCGACGTCGATCTGCGGCTGCCGGATCCGCAGGGAATGGACCCGCACGACGTGGGCCGCGTCCTGGTGGGCCACTTCCTCGACCTCTGGGAGCGGAGCGAGGTGTTCACCGCGATGCTCCGCGTCGGCGTCACCAACGAGGCCGGCGCCGAGCGGATGCAGAGCGTCTTCAGGGACCAGCTCGCACCGGTCGCCCTGCGCGCCTGTCCCGATCCCGAGCAGGCGCCGGCCCGGGCCGCGCTCTGCGCCTCACAGCTGCTCGGACTGGCGCTCACCCGCTATGTCCTGCGGTTCCCGCCGGCCGTGGCGCTGTCCCGCGAGGAGATCGTGGTGTGGCTGGGACCGACGGTGCAGCGCTATCTGACGGCGCCGAACCCTTAGCGAGCACCAGCGGGGCCCACCACCGGGCCCGTTGTGTCGGCAGAGACCGTGTCCCCGCAGACATCGCGTCCCCTAAGCCATCTGACGTGTGGTGGGCTGAACTTGCTGTACGGGCAAGCCTCTACGAGCAGGTTGCCGTGCAGAGGCAACAAGCGTCGACGAAGACTCGTACGGCTTCGCGGTGGTCTCTTGTGCGCCAAACAACGGCGAGCTCACTGGAAGAGAGACCCGTGACCGGCCGACAGGTGACGTTTTCTCGCTTGTAGATCTCGGCGTTACCCGCGGAGAGGAGGACTATCCCGAGTCCTGAAGCGACCGCTTCGAAGGCCTCGTCTGCGGTTTCGGCCGTGGCCGCGATGCGCGCCGGTGACCGGCGACGATCGTTGCCGAGCCAGAACTCGCGGAGCGCTCCGGCCGTCGCCGGAAGGGCGATGAAAGGCTCATCGGCGAGGTCCTCGAAGGAGACGGCTGGGCGGTTGGCCAGATGGTGATCGGCCGGAAGAGCGACCCAACGATCTTCTCTGGTAATCACCTTCTGCGAGAAGTCGCCACTCGTCGGGATGGGCAGCCAGGCGATGGCGACATCGACATCGCTGCCGGCAAGTCCCACCGTCGGGTCGGCCCAGGTGATCTGGCGGAACTGGAGCCGCCAACCGGGAAGCAGCTTCTCCATCGTGGCGGTGACGGCCGGGATGAGTCCGCGACCGATGCCCGTTTGGAAACCGACCGTAAGTGTCGCGTCCTGGGTCGCCACGGCGTCAACCACCGCGCGCTGAGCCGCCTCCCATTGCTCGATCAGCTGCCGGGCATGGGGCAGGAGGGCTCTGCCCGCGGCGGTGAGGGTGACCGTCCGCCGGTCACGCTCGAAGAGCGCGGCCCGGAAGGAGAGCTCCAGTTGGCGGATCTGTTTGCTCAGTGTCGGCTGTGAGACGAAGAGCCGATCGCTCGCGGCTCGGGTGAAGTTGAGTTCCTCTGCGACCGCGACAAAGTAGCGCAGGTCCCGGACGTGGACATCCATAGCCAAAGGCTATAACAACGGCTCTTGGACAGATGGCGCGCGTGATTCCACGATTGATCGCGTGGGTGGAAGCAGGGCACCGGCGTTGTCGCCGCCCGGAGCGGAAGGAGGTGGGCGCCGGTGGAACTGGGCGTCAACGGGCTGAGCGCCAAGGCCACGCTGGGTTCTGTCGAGACGGTCCGGCTGGCCCGGCTGGCGGAGGAGTTGGGGTACCGGTCGTGGTGGGCAGGTGAGCACGTCGTGCTGCCCAGCCCTCGGGTACCGACCGCGCCGATGGAGCCGACGGATCCGATTCTCGACCCGCTGGTGCATCTGGCCTATGTCGCGGCCGTCACTGACCGGCTGGAGCTCGGCACCGGGATCGTCATCCTGCCGCAGCGCAATCCGCTGGTGCTCGCCAAGCAGGTCGCGAGCCTCGACGTGCTCAGCGGTGGCCGACTGCTTCTGGGGGTCGGAGCCGGATACCTCGAACCGGAGATGACCGCCGTCGGAGTGCCGTACTCGGAGCGTGGCCGGCGCACCGACGAGTACCTGGACGCGATGAGGGCGCTGTGGACCCAGCCCGCGCCGTCCTATCACGGCCGGTACGTGGCCTTCGATGGCGTCGACGCACACCCGCGGCCCGTGCGGGAAGACGGACCGCGGATCGTGATCGGTGGTCACAGCCCGGCCGCCTTCCGGCGGGCGGTCGCCCGGGGCCACGGATGGCTCGGCAATGGTGACAGCCCGGATGATCTCGCCGGGCATCTGGCCGAGCTGAGAAAGGCGGCCACCGAGGTCGAACGCCCGGAGTGGCTGGGCCGACTGGAGATCAACTTCATGCAGCTCTCTCCGGTGGACGCCGACGCGGCCCGGCGCTACGCCGATCTCGGCGTCGACCGGCTCGTGGTCTACCCACTTCCGCTGGAGCATCCGGCGGAAGTCGCCGCGTTCCTCGAACGTCACGCCGAACTGCCGCACTGACGTCGTTCGACATCTCCATGAGGAGCAGAATGCAAGCTTTGATCTATGACCCGGAGGCGCCCGCAGGCCTCCGTCTCGGCACGGTTCCCGAGCCGGTACCGCATGACTCGCAAGTCTTGGTCGAGGTGCACGCGGTCTCGCTCAACTTCGCGGAACTCGCCTTCAAGGCTGATCGAACGAGACCAGGCACCGTCCTGGGACTGGACGCGGCAGGCATCATCATCCAGGCCGCAGCCGATGGCTCCGGGCCACCGCCAGGCGCACGCGTCGTGAGCTTCGGGTGGGCGTCGGGCGCCGGGGCCGAGCGCCGCGCCGCCGACACCGCAGAGCTCGCTGTCGTTCCCGATTCCGTCGACCTCGCCTCCGCGAGCGCACTTCCGTCAGCAGGTGTCACCGCGCTGCGGGCGCTGCGGCAACTCGGTTCCGTGGTGGGCCGACGCGTCCTCATCACCGGGGCCTCGGGCGGTGTCGGTCGCTTCGCGGTGCAGCTCGCCGCCCACGCAGGCGCACATGTCATCGCGTCCGTGGGCAGCCATGCCCGGGGCGAAGGGCTCCGCAAGCTTGGAGCCGACGAGATCGTCATTGGCCCGCAGAACGTCACCGCACCCGTTTTCGGGGTGCTGGACAACGTGGGCGGCACTCAACTGGCCACAGCGTTCAGCCTCCTGGAGGACGGGGGCTGCGTCCAGAGCATCGGGATGGCCTCCCGCGAGCCGACCACCATCGACTTCGAGCAGGAGCGTCTGAACGGCGGGCGCAAGCGGCTCGAATCATTCATGGTCGGCCATCCCGGCTTCGGCCCCGGCTTCGGTTCAGACCTCGCCTACCTCGTGGACCTCCTCGAAAACGGGGCACTCGATCCTCAGATCGGCTGGCGCGGCTCCTGGGAACGCGCTCCGGAAGCGGCCGAGGCACTCCTTGCCCGCCGTGTCCTGGGTAAGGCCGTCCTCGACGTTGAAGCAAAGCGGTGAAGTCCCACCCTGGTTCAGGCACCACTCGCGGCAGGCCCGTTCCGTAGAGACGAAACCCTGCCGGCCCGGAACCGGGTACAGGACATCGATCGGCCACAGCCTCCCTCCTCACCGTCGCCCCGGCGCCCGCGTCACCCGGCCCTGAGAGCCGCCTGACCCTTGGTCGGCAGAAACACGTCGAGGGAGTCCGCGGACCCTACAGGTGCGCGGACTCCCTCGACGGGAACGGAGTGAGGTGGAAGCGGGCCTGGCCCTGCTCTTGGCCCTGCTCCTAGCTCTGCTTCTGGCCCAAGTTCTTGTCGGACTTGTCGAGAACCATCACCAGACCGGCGATGACCGCGAACAGCAGGAGCGGAGCGGCGACGAAGAGCCCCAGCGTGTCGATCACGCTCAGGCCCGTGCCGGGGTTGTCGCCGTCGTCGCGGGTCAACGCGAGCGCGGGAGACGTCATGAGCAGCATCATCAGCGTCGTACCGGCAGCCAGGGCGCCGGCGCGCAGGGCGTTCTTCTTGTCCACGGTGCCAACGTAGCGAACGCCTGAGCGGGCCGCGCGCCCGGGGGTGCCGTACGGAGGTCTCAGCGGCTCCCGCCCGCGTGCCCGCCGTCTCCCGCGCGGCCCCGCAGCACATCGATCAGCGCATGCAGCCGGGGCGAGGCGGCCAACTCCTCCAGCGTCACCGGCTGCCCCTCGGCGTCGGCGATGGGCAGCCGCCAGTTCGGGTACTGGTCCCAGGTGCCCGGCAGATTCTGTGGGCGGCGGTCGCCGACCGTGTCCGGGAGCCAGACGCCGATCATGCGGGCCGGGGTGCGCAGCAGGAACCGGTGCACGGCCTGGATCTCGGCCTCCTCCGACTCCGCGGAGAGCCCGCCGGTCACGCCCTGGAGCAGCCCGAGCCGGGCCAGCAGCGCCAGCCACTCCCCCGTGTCGGCGGCCGCGGCGGCCCGCTCCTCATCCAAGGTGCCCAACAACAGGCCGAGCCGGTCGCGGAGTTCGACGTGTTCGCCGGTGAGCCGGGCGGCGGTGGACGGGAGGTCGTGGGTGGTGGCGGTGGCCAGGCAGTCGGCGCGCCAGCGTTCGGGTGGAAGGGGCAGTCCGTCGCCGTCCCAGTCCCGTTCGAACCACAGGACCGAGGTGCCGAGCACCCCGTGCTCGTGCAGCGTCTCGCGTACGCCGGGTTCGACGGTGCCGAGGTCCTCGCCGATCACCAGCGTCCCGGCGCGTGAGGCCTCCAGGGTCAGTATCGCGAGCATCGCCTCGGCGTCGTAACGGACGTACGTCCCCTCCGTGGGCGGCTGCCCCTGCGGGACCCACCAGAGCCGGAACAGGCCCATGACGTGGTCGATGCGCAGGGCGCCCGCGGAGCGGAAGAGGGCGCGCAGGAGGCGGCGGTAGGGGGCGTAGCCGGACTCGGCCAGCCGGTCAGGTCTCCAGGGCGGCAGGCCCCAGTCCTGTCCGCGCGCGTTGAAGGCGTCCGGGGGTGCGCCGACCGACATGCCCGCCGCGAAGTACTCCTGCTGGGCCCAGGCGTCGGCCCCGTCAGGGTGCACCCCGACGGCGAGGTCGTGGACGAGTCCGACGGCCATGCCCGCGTCGCGTGCGGAGCGCTGGGCGGTGGCGAGTTGGGCGTCCGTGAGCCAGGCGAGGCGGCTGTGGAAGTCGACGCGGTCCATCAACTCGCCCCGGGCGCGGGCGGTTTCGGGTGAGCGCGGGTCGCGCAGGCCGATCGGCCACTGCTGCCACCGGGAGCCGTACACCTCGGCGAGTGCGCACCAGGTGGCGTGGTCCTCCAGCGCCTGGCCCTCCTCGGCGAGGAAGTCGACGTACGCGGCCCGCCGTCCGGGCCCGAGCGGCACCTCGCGTACCAGTTCCAGCGCCTCGCGCTTGAGCTCCCACACGGCGTCGCGGTCGATCAACGCGCCCTTGTGCAGCACGGATTCGCGCAGTCGGTCGGCGCGTTCCAGCAGCGTACGGACCTGGTCGCGGTCGTCGACGTAGCCGAACTCCGGGATGTCCTCGACCCGCAGATGCACCGGGTCCGGAAAGCGCCGGGAGGAGGGCCGGTACGGCGAGGGGTCGGTGGGGGCGCCCGGTACGGCCGCGTGCAAGGGGTTGACCTGCACGAATCCGGCGCCGAGTGCCCGGCCCGCCCAGGCGGTGAGCTCGGCGAGGTCGCCCAGGTCGCCCATGCCCCAGGAGCGGCGGGAGAGGAGGGAGTAGAGCTGGACGAGGAGTCCGTACGTGCGTCCGGGCGGCGCGGGCAGCCGGGCGGGGGCCACCACGAGGTGGACGTCGGCGGTGCGGCCGTCGGGGGCGGTGGCGTGCAACGCGTGGACGCCGAGCGGGAGTTGCTCGGCCGAAGCGCGGGTCTCGCCCTGTTCGGTGTCGATGCGGAGGCGCGTGCCGTCCGGCAGGCCTGACAGTTCCTCGGGTACTCGGCCGCCCCAGCACACCACGGTCGGCGGCAGCAGGCGGTCGCGCGCCTCGGCCTCGCGGGACGTGAGGGCGGCGGCGATGGCCGCCGGCGTGCTCGCGTCGACGCCGAGCGCCGCAAGGGCCGCGACGATCGCGGTGTCCGAGGCCGCGACCGTACGGTCCGGGGACGGGCTGTAGGAGGCGGCGACACCGTGCAGTCCGGCGAGCCGGGACAGCGGCGTCGGGGGCGGGTCCGCGGGCCGTGCCATCTAGATCCCCGACGCGGCGCCGGTGGAGGTGGGCTCGCTCGTCAGGTGCGCCGCGTCGGCCAGCGGCGGCTCGCTGGTGAGGGGCTCGGCGTCGGGGAGCGGGGGTTCGCTGGTCAGCGGCGTCTCCGCGCAGGTGCCTTCCGCGCCGAGGACCCACGGATGCGGGTCCTCACGCAGGCCCTGAAGGCCGGCCGACGGCTCCGCCCCGCGTTGCGAGAGGGCCGAGAGCAGAAGGTGTGCCGAAGCGGCCACGAGGGCCTCCTTGTCGTCGTACGGCGGCCCAGGACCTCCCGGGCTCTGTGCGGGTTCACCGCAGCCCTACCCAGCGGGCGCGACGGCAGACGTACACGGACGAACAACGTGGTAGCGGTCACGTTCCGTTCCCCCGCAGCCCTTCCAGGTTGGTGCAAACACGCCTTTCCGGCCACTCACCTGGTCGCAGCCCGCAGAAGCTCCCGCCGCTCAGCTATTCACTCACTACATATACCGAGTACATAATGATGCCCATGAGCACCCGCCACATCCTGCTGGGGCTGCTCGCCGGAGGTCCCAGCCACGGGTACGACCTCAAGCGACGCCATGACGAACGCTTCCCGCAGGCCCGCCCATTGGCCTACGGGCAGGTCTACACGACCCTGCAGCGCCTGGTCCGCGACGGTCTCGCCGAGGTCAAGGGCACCGGCTCGGACGGCGGCCCGGAGCGGACGCTGTACCGCTCCACCGATGACGGAGCACGTGAACTGGCCAAGTGGGCAGGGGAGATCACACCGCCGGCGCCCTTCGTGACGAACGAGATCTTCGCGAAGGTCGTCGTCGCGATCCTCGCCTCGGCGGACCCGGCCGGCTATCTGGGGGCGCAGCGCGCCGCGCACATGGCGCGGATGCGTGAACTCACGGCGGTGAAGACCGCGCCGGGCGCCGATCTCGCGACCGTCCTCTCGGCCGACTACGCCCTCAACCACCTTGACGCCGACCTCCGTTGGATGACCACGACGGCGGCCCGGCTCACCACTCTGACCGCGGAGGTCGACGCAGCATGAGCAACCCACTCCTGGTGGCCAGGAGCCTGTTCAAGGCGCACGGTTCCACCCCGGCGCTGCGCGGCGCCTCGGTGGAACTGCACGCGGGCGAGATCCTGGCCGTCACCGGGGCCAGCGGCAGTGGCAAGTCCACGCTGCTGCACTGTCTGGCCGGCATCGTCCGGCCGGACGAAGGCACGGTGGACTACGGCGGTGAGCGCCTCGACCGCCTTCCCGAGAAACGGCTCAGCGAGCTGCGGCGCACCGACTTCGGGGTGGTGTTCCAGTTCGGGCAGCTGATCCCCGAGCTGACCGCCCTCGACAACGTGGCCCTGCCGCTGCTGCTCGCGGGCCTCTCGCGTACGGCGGCCCGGGAGCGGGCGGGCGAGTGGCTGGAGCGGTTCGGCGTACGCGGGCAGGAGGCGCTGCGGCCCGGTGAGATGAGCGGCGGGCAGGCCCAGCGGGTGTCGCTCGCGCGGGCCCTGGTGACCGGCCCGAAGGTCGTCTTCGCGGACGAGCCGACCGGCGCGCTGGACTCCCTCGCCGGGGAGCAGGTGATGACCGCGCTGATCCACACGGCCCACGAGTCCGGTACGGCGGTCCTGCTGATCACGCATGACGCGCAGGTGGCCGCGTACGCGGACCGGGAGGTCGCGCTGCGGGACGGGATGGTCGTCGGTTGCGAAGCCGAGCCCACAGCAGGCTCCGAAACCCCGTTCACAGCAGGCTCGGAACCCCCGTCCGCAACAGGTTCCGAAGCCCAGTCCACAACAGGCTCCGAAGCGGCCGGCTCCGAGGCCGCCGACGCGTCCGCGGAGGTGACCCCGTGAGGACCGATCTCCGGCTCGCGCTGCTGCTGACCCGTGGTTCCGACCGGCGGGAGTGGTGGCGGGTCACGCTCACCGCCGTGGGAGCGGGACTCGCCACCGGCTTCATGCTGGCGGCGGCCGCGATTGCCTCACTGCGGGGGCAGTTCAGCGTGTCCATCGGCAACGGTCTGCTCGACCGGCCCGGCGAGCGCTCCGGCATCGTCCTCGCGCTGCTCCTCCTGCTCGTCCCGGTGCTCGGCTTCCTCGGGCAGTGCGCCCGGATCGGTGCCGTGCACCGTGACCGGCGGCTGGCCGGGCTGCGCCTGGCGGGGGCCTCCCCGGCCCAGGTCCGGCGGATCGCCGCGCTGGAGACGGGGCTCGCGTGCCTCGCGGGTGCGGCGGTCACCACGGTGTTCTCCGTGCTGCTCGTGCTGGGTGAGTGGCGGAATCCGCCCGCTCTTGCCTGGGCGGGGTTCGCGGGTATCGCGGTGGCCGTGCCCCTGCTGGGTGCCCTGGTCAGCGCGCTCGCGCTGCGCCGCGTGGTTGCCTCACCGCTCGGCTGGGTGCGGCGGGTGCGACCGAGCAGGGGCCGGGGACCGGGCGCCGCGTTCCTCGGGGCGGCACTGGTGATTCTGGTCGTGGGGCTCTTCACGGCCCCGGTCACCTTCGGCGGGTTCGACACGGCGCCGGCGCTCGTCTTCGGCGTGGTGATTCTCACCGGCGTGGGCGCCGTCTGGGTGACCGGCGCCACCGCCCGCCTCACCGGCCGCCGGCTCGCCGCCCGCACCGGAAACCCGGCGACGCTCATCGCCGCCGAGCGCCTGCGCGACGACCCGTGGGCGGCCGCCCGCACCCACGCGGCGGTCCTGCTGGTGACCGTCGTGGGGACCGGTTTCACCGGCATCCGGCAGGTGCTGCTGGACATACTCCACGCGCGCGGCCCCGAGATGATGGCCTGGGACATGTCCTTCTACACGACCGGCGTCAATCTGACGGGCGCCGCGATCCTGGTCGCCCTGATGATCACCCTCTCCGGCCTCGCCGTCGGCACCGCCGAGTCACTGGCCGCCCGCCGCCGCGGGCTGGCCGCGCAGGCCGCCGCCGGGGTACCGCACGCCGTGCTCGGCCGGGCGCTGCTCCTGGAGACGGCTCTGCCGCTGGCTCCCGCGGTCGCGCTGGCCGGCGCCGGGGGCATGGCGATCAGCACCTGGTACGCGTGGCTCGCCGACGGTGGCGCAGCGGTGCCGGTGCTGCCCCTGCTGATCCCCGTGGCCGTGTACGCCGCCTGCCTGCTGGCCGCCGCCACCTCACTGCCGCTGCTGCGCCGCTCCGTCCACCCGACCGAGCTGCGCTTCACGTGACATTTCGCACATCACCGGCCACACGGATACGTGCGGAAACAGGCGCCGGCTCCCCGGGAGGCACAGGGGTCCTCCTGGGGAGCCGGAACGGGGCGGCAGGGTGCCGCTCGACATACCGCGCCAGTGGCGCCGTACGACCGTTGACGGCAACACGAAGGCCCGGATCTCAGGCGGAAATGCCGTCGATCCGGGCCATCGCATCCTCCGCGCCGTACGGCTGCAGGTAAGGCAGCCAACGCGGGTCCCTGTGTCCGGTTCCGATGATGCGCCAGGCGAGCCCCGTCGGCGGGGCGGGTTTATGGCGCAGGCGCCAGCCGATCTCGACCAGGTGGCGGTCGGCCTTGGTGTGGTTGCAGCGGCGGCATGACGCCACCACGTTCTCCCAGGCGTGCTGACCTCCGCGGGAGCGCGGGATGACGTGGTCGACGCTGGTTGCGACGCCACCGCAGTACATGCACCGGCCGCCGTCGCGGGCGAAGAGCGCGCGACGGGTAAGTGGAACGGGCCCCCGATAAGGGACCCGTACGAACCTCTTCAGCCGGACCACGCTGGGTGCGGGGACAGTAACGGTCGCGCTATGCATAAAGGCGCCGGATTCCTCGAGGGAGACAGCCTTGTTCTCCAGGACGAGGACGAGCGCGCGGCGGAGCGGTACGACGCCGAGCGGCTCGTACGACGCATTGAGGACCAGGACGTGCGGCACGGATGCCTCCTTGTACGCCGGCGGCGCGTGGCTCGCGCCGGGACGATCTGTGGCCAGTGTCCCCGAATGCCTGGTGGAAGCGCCACCATGTGCTGGTAACGGGCTGGGAGTGTTTTCGACCACACCCTCTTCATCCCCAGGTGGGCACGGCCTCTCCCCCCAACATGGCAACGATCGACACACAATGCCCCGTTAGTGTGGTGGTTCTGCCCGATCGGTACCCCTCATATGTCCCTGCCGCGGGCGGACAGCTACGCCTGGAGGTACCTGCTGTGTCCTTGCACGTCCTACTCGCCGCCGTTACGCCGTCGCCGTCCCCCACCCCCTCGGCTACGGACCCGGCGGCAGCAACGCTTCAGGGCGCCCAGGAAAGCGCGACCAACGCCGCGAGCTGGGTCGAGCAGAACTGGTCGACATGGCTCAGCATCGGCCTGCGGGTCCTGCTGATCGTGGTCATCGCAGCGGTGCTGAGAGTGGCGGTACGGCGGGCGATCAGCAAGCTGATAGAGCACATGAACTCCACCGCCCAGGCGGTGGACGGCACGGCGCTCGGCGGTCTCCTCGTGAACAACGAGCGCCGCCGCCAGCGCTCCCAGGCCATCGGCTCGGTGCTCCGCTCGGTCGCGTCCTTCGTGATCATGGGCACGGCCTCGCTGATGGTCCTCGGCACGTTCGAGATCAACCTGGCGCCGCTGCTCGCCTCGGCGGGTGTCGCGGGCGTGGCCATCGGTTTCGGCGCCCGCAATCTCGTCACGGACTTCCTCTCCGGCGTCTTCATGATCCTTGAGGACCAGTACGGCGTCGGGGACACGATCGACGCCGGCGTCGCCTCCGGCGAGGTCATCGAGGTCGGCCTCCGCGTGACCAAGCTCCGCGGCGACAACGGCGAGATCTGGTACGTCCGCAACGGCGAGGTCAAGCGCATCGGCAACCTCTCCCAGGGCTGGGCCACGGCCGGCGTCGATGTCACCGTCCGCTCCTCGGAGGACCTGGACCGCGTCCAGTCCGTCCTGAACGAGGTCGGCGAGGGCATGAGCAAGGAAGAGCCCTGGAGCGAGCGCCTCTGGGGCCCGATCGAGGTCCTCGGTCTCGACACCGTCCTCCTCGACTCGATGGTCGTCCGTGTCTCCGCGAAGACCATGCCCGGCAAGGCGCTGAGCGTCGAACGCGAGCTGCGCTGGCGCATCAAGCGCGCCTTCGACGCCGCGGACATCCGCCTGGTCGGCGGTCCCCCCGCCCAGCCGGAGGACGAGCCCGACGACCCAACGGCAGGCATGTCGGCCCCGTCCGCCTACGCCTCCTCCACGTCCCCACAGTCCCAGGCCGCGTCACCGCTGGCGCCGCCGAACGTGTCGAAGTAGGCGTTCGGGAGCCGTAACGGTTCAGCACACTCGTTCGAGTGAACGCTCGCGGCATTCCCAGGTCGTGGGACGTCCAGGTGCCGCATGGTTCTGCCGGGGCACCCAGTGCGGGCGTAGCCTGGCACCACTGCGACAAGGAGAACCAGCGATGAGCGCCGAACCGATTACGGAGCCGGTCATGACGCAGGTGGACCCCATCGATCTGTTGATCGCGTTCGAAGAGGCGTCTCCGATGCCGATTCGACCCGAGTACGTCGAGGGGACGGTCATCGTGCCGCCGCAACCGGAACACCGGCACAATGCCGGCGCCTTCAAACTCGCTGTCCAGTTCTACTCCGCGGGACTCGAGCTGTCCGGCATGGGCAACGGCTACCGCGCCGCCCACAGGGACGGCCGCACCATGACTCTGCTCGTCCCTGACTTCTATGTCCTGCGCCGCGATCCGAGCGATCTTGACGAGTCGTACCGCAAGGCCCACAAGGGCTGGTACCCCATCGACATGATCGCCCTGGTCGGCGAGGTCACCTCCACCAACCACGAGACGGACACCGGCCCCAAGTTGCGCACCTACGCCGCCACCGGTGTCCCCGTCTACATCCTGATCCACCGCCGCGAGAAGCAGGCCTATTGCTACTCCGACCCGATCGTCCCCGGCGACGACCCCACCGAGGCGTACTACGACACCGAGGTGAAGGTCGACCTGGGGCAGCCGCTCCCGCTCCCCGCCCCGTACCCGACGCTCGACACGGCTCCGTTCCTCGAAAGCTGAAGCGGAGCGCCGTCATCCGAACCAGCTCACCTGGACCACCACGATCCGCTCGCCGCGTACGTCGGTCAGGTAGGTGAGCATGAGCAGGCCCCTGCTCTCGGTCCGCACCCCAGGCCCCGGTCCGGTGTAGGCAGCACCCTCCAGGAAGACCATCGACTCACGTACGGCAATCTCGTTGGCCAGCCGCTCCGTCTCGGCGCGCGCCACACCCGGAAGCCCGTCCAGCAGGTCGTCCTGAAACGGCTCCCAATGCCAGTCAGCCACCCGTGACCTCACGATGCGCGGCGCGCACGATCTCACCGGCCTCGCGGATGGCACGGTCGCGTACATCCGGATCCGGACTGCTGATCGCCTGCTCGGCGGCATGCAGTCGCCGTGCGGTCTCCGGGTGCCGCTCGATCTCGACGACGACGCCCCACTGGCGGTAGAACATGCGGATCGGTACGACGCTGTCCTCGTCGCCGGCTCGAACGAAGGCCTTCTGGAGGTCCTCGAAGAACTCAGGGAGGCGGGACGGAGCGACCGTGGCCACGGCCTGGCGCAGGGCCGGGAGCGTCAGCTCCGGCTGGGGAATGAGCGGACCGTCCCCGTCCGCGTACGGCATGGTCATCGGCCGCCCCTTCTGCTCGTTCAGCGCCCTTCCGGCACGGGCCCACGCTAGCGCCATTCCCGTCACTCCTCCGCGCTCACGAGCAGATCGGACCGCCGAGCCAGGTCCCACTCCCCGTACACGGTTTTGCCGACGCGATTGTCGGGCGAGCGTCCTCTCCAGTTCCACGCGACGATCTGGGAAGCCGCGCTGCGCCAACAGGTCGGCGGCCCCGCCGTTATGCGCACCCAACTGGAACATCTGCTGGAAGTTTCCGAGCTGCCGAACGTACTGCTGCGGGTACTGCCATTCCACGCCGGGGCACACGCCTGCATCGCGGGCCCGTTCAGCATCCTCTCGTTTGCCGAGGACACGGCCCTGGACGTGGTCCAGAGTGACACGATCACCGGCATGCTCTGGGTCGAAAATGACATGGAGAGCAGCACATACAGCGCACTGTTCGAACGCACAGCCCGGCTCAGCCTGACCCGGCACGACTCCTTCAGCCTCATCCATGACCTGCGCAAGGAGATGTGAACTATGCCCGAGTTCAACTTCGTGAAGTCCACCTACAGCACAGCCGGGTACGAATGCATCGAAGTCGCCCGCAACGTCCCCAAACCATAGCCATCCGCGACTGCAAGTCCCCCGAAGGCCCGATACTCCGCCTGACCCCCACCGCCTGGGCGGAGTTCACCGCGTCGCTGCACTGAGTCACCACCACCCCGGCACCAACACAGCCGCCGCCCCGGCCGAGACAAGAACCGAGAACCGAGAACCCCAGCCGGGCCACGATCACGCGCTCAAGAACTCCGGTGTCGACCGTCACCTCAAGCCCGGAAGGCTCCGCAACTCGCTGATCCTCAGCAGTCGTGCGAGCAGCAGGTACGCCAGCGCCATGGTGGCTGTTCCTGCGGCCAATGTGAGTGCGGTGCCCCACGTGCCCGTGTCCAGCGTGTCGGCGCAGGCACGAGCGGTTCCCCAGCCCACGACACCGGCCACCGCCGCAGCGAGTACCAGTTTGGCGTAGGTGCGGCGCAGTGCTCCGTCGTTGTCGATGCGACTGCCCAGCTTCTTGCGCAGCAGCCACGCGGTGAGTGCGAGGCCGGACACGTACGACAGTGCGTATGCGGCTGCCATGCCGGTGACCGCCCAGCGTGCGGGCAGCAGCAGATGGCAGGCCGTGGCCAGCGCGAGGTTCACCACGGCGATCCAGGCGGCCATGAGGAACGGGGTGCGGGTGTCCTCAAAGGCGTAGAAGGCGCGCAGGAGCAGGTACTGCGCGGAGAACGGGATCAGTCCGAGCCCGAATGCCTGCAGCATCTGGCCAAGAGGCTGGGCAGACGCGGCATTCGTCGCGCCATGGGCGAACAGCAGCGTCGAGATCTGCGGGCCCAGTGCGAGGAAGAGGAAGCCGGCAGGCACGATGACGACACCGGTGATGCGCAGGGCCCGAGACAGGTCGGCGCACAGATCCGGTATGCGGCCTTCGGCGGCTGCCTTGCTCATGCGGGGCAGCAGCGCGGTCACCAGAGAGACAGTGACGATCGACTGCGGCAGCATCCAGATGGTCTGTGCGTACATGTAGGCCGAGTAGCCGGCGCCGGCGTGTGGCAGTTCCTGGTCGGCGGCGTTTGCGTAGTTGGTCACCACGGTCAGGGCGACCTGATTGGCCAGGACGAACAACAGGGTCCACTTCGCGGCATGGATGCTCTTGCCCAGGCCGGTCCCCCGCCAGTCGAACCGGGGCCGGAACCGGAAGCCGGCGGCACGCACGAACGGGATCAGCGCGAGAGCCTGCAGGACGATTCCTGCCGTGGTGCCAATGCCCAGGAGCTGCACCTGTGTGGTGGTGATGTCCTCGACCCGTTCCGGGATCGTCATCAGCCCCAAGTAAGTGCCGAACATGCCGATCAGCACGATGTTGTTCAGCACCGGAGTCCACATCATCGCGCCGAACTTCTCGCGAGCGTTCAGGACCTGGCCAAGAATGCTGAAAAGGCCGTAGAAGAAGATCTGCGGCAACAGGAACCGTGCGAACACAACCGTCAGTTCGAACGCCTCGTGACTGTCGGGGGTGTCGCGCATGTACAGGCTCACGATGTTCGGGGCCGCCCACACCGCCAGCGCGGTCCCCACGCCCAGGACACACAGCACGAGCGTCACCAGCCGCTGCTCGTAGGCGCGGCCCCCGTCCGGCTGTGTCGTCCTGGCCCGTACCAGTTGCGGCACCAGAACCGCGTTGAGCGCCCCGCCGATCAACAGCGTGTACAGGCTCGTCGGCACGGTGTTCGCCGTGTTGTACGTACTGGCCAGCAGCCCTGTACCCAAGGCTGCTGCCTGCAGTACCTGCCGAATCAGACCCGTGGCCCGCGACACCATGGTGCCCAGCGCCATCAGCAACGACGAACGAGCCAATCCCCCTTTGGCCGCCTTCGTCACGGGGGCGGCGTGCCGTCCACCTCCGTACTCGTCCGTCGACTGAGACTTCATCGCGGCCTTCGCCCCCTCCACCATGGCATCAGCCTATGCCGCGAAGATCACCGGACCCTCATGCTCCGCATCTCGCCTGCCTGGCCGACCAGTTGGGCAGCGAGATCGCCCCTGCCCAAGGGCGACCTTCCGGCACCCCGCAGGTAACGACTTTGTTGCCACCGGCGGCCGCTATTGACGCCCCCATCTGCTGCGGCTTACTTTCCTCCCATCAATAGGAAACATTCCTAACAATGATCTTCCGGTGGACTTACCGGCGGCCACGTTGAGAGGCTGTGCGGCGGAAAGGCAGGTGGCGCACACATGGCAGGATCCGCCGGCACGCCGGGCACTCCACGCGTCCTGCGCGCCATGAACGACCGCGCCGCCCTGGATCTGCTGCTCGCGCACGGCCCGCTGTCGCGGACCAGGATCGGGAAGCTCACCGGCCTCTCGAAGCCGACCGCCTCCCAGCTTCTGGCGCGCCTGGAGGCGGCCGGGCTCGTGCTCGCCACCGGGACCATCGAGGGCCGCCCCGGCCCCAACGCCCAGTTGTACGTGGTCAATCCGGCCGCGGGTTACGCGGCGGGCCTGGACGTCACCCCCGAGCGCATCCTCGCCGCCGTCGCCGACGTGACCGGGGGGACGGTGGGCGAGTACGAGCTGCCCACGCCCGGCAGGCACCCCGCCCAGTCCGTCGTACGCCAGGTCACCGACGCCCTCGACGGCGCGGTGAAGGCGGCGGGGCTCGCCAGGGACGACGTCCGCCGGATCGTCATCGGGACGCCCGGCGCCTTCGACCCCAACACCGGGCGGCTGCGGTACGCCTCGCACCTGCCCGGCTGGCACTCCGCCGGGATCCTCGACGAGCTGGCGGCGGCGCTGCCGATGCCCGTCGAGTACGAGAACGACGTGAACCTCGTCGCCATCGCCGAGCAGCGGCTCGGTGCGGCGCGGGGACACGAGGACTTCGTACTCCTGTGGAACGAAGAGGGACTCGGTGCCGCGCTCGTGCTCGGCGGGCGGCTGCACCGCGGCTGGACCGGCGGCGCGGGCGAGGTCGGCTTCCTGCCGGTGCCGGGAGCGCCGCTCGTCCGGCAGGTCACCAAGGCCAACAGCGGTGGCTACCAGGAACTGGCCGGTTCACAGGCCCTCCCCAAGCTGGCGCGCGAGCTGGGCATCCGGCCCGTACCCAGCGGTCCGTACGCCGAGGTCGCCGCCGCCCTCGTCGAGCAGGCCGCCTCCCACGACGACGGCCCCCATCGGCAGCTCCTTCAGACGTACGCGACCGGGCTCGCCACCGGTCTGGCCTCGCTCGTCTCCGTGCTCGACCCCGAGCTGGTGGTACTCAGCGGCACCTCGCTCACCGCCGGCGGCGAACCGCTGCGCGCCCTGGTCCAGGCCGAGTTGGAGGAGCTGGCCGCGTCCCGGCCACGCCTCGTGCTCGGCGACGTACACGAACACCCCGTGCTGCGCGGCGCGTTGGAGAGCGCCCTGGCGGCCACCCGCGACGAGGTGTTCGACACCTCCCGCTGAACCCCTAGACCCCCTTCCGCTGAACCCGTAGCCCCTACCCCCAACACCTTCACCCTGCCCTAGGGAGACCCCGCCATGCCCGGAATGTCCCGACAGGTGGCCGTCGCGCTCGCCGCGTCCGCCTCCATAGCCCTCCTCACCTCCGCCTGTACCGGCCAGACCGAATCCGGCGCGAACGACGACGCGTCCGCGGAGACGACGATCAACTTCTGGCACGCCTGGAGCGCGCCGAGCGAGGTCGCGGCCGTGAAGTCCCTGGTCGCGGGCTTCGAGAAGGCGCACCCCAACATCCACGTGAAGATCGTCGGCAACATGACGGACGACAAGGTCAACCAGGCGCTGCGCGCGGGCGGCGACAAGGCCCCCGACGTCGTCTCCTCGTTCACCACCAACAACGTGGGCAAGTTCTGCTCCTCGGGCGCCTTCGTCGACCTCAACCCCTTCTTCGAGAAGGCGGGCATCGACCCGGAGACGACCTTCCCGAAGGCCATGAACGAGTACACCCAGTTCGAGGGCAACCGCTGCACGGCGCCGCTGCTCGGTGACGCGTACGGCCTCTACTACAACAAGACCGCGTTCGAGAAGGCGGGCATCTCCAGCCCCCCGAAGACCTGGTCCGAATTCGAGGCCGACGCCAAGAAGTTGACCGTCTCCAAGGGCGACAGCTACTCCCAGCTCGGCTTCATGCCGAACTACCACGGCTGGGAGTCGACGACCGAGCACTACTTCGGGCAGTTCTCGCCGACGTACTTCGACTCGGCCGGCAAGTCGAACGTCGCCAACGACCCTGCTTTCGAGGCCGGGTTCACGCTGCAGAAGAAGCTCGTCGACGAACTCGGCGGCTTCCAGAAGCTGGAGACGTACCGCTCCAAGCTCGGTGACGAGTGGGGCCCCAAGCACCCCTTCCAGACCGGCCAGGTCGCCATGCAGCTGGACGGCGAGTGGCGGCTCGGCATGGCCGAGGAGGCCAAGCCCGGCTTCGAGATCGGCGTCGCGCCGCTGCCCGTCCCCGACGACCAGGCGGACCAGTACGGCAAGGGCTACATCACCGGCACCATCGCCGGTATCGCCGCCACCAGCAAGAAGCAGAACGCGGCCTGGGAGTTGGTGAAGTACATGACCACGGACACCGCCGCCGTGGTCGGATTCGCCAACGCCATCCACAACGTGCCCTCGACGCTCGCCGCCCTCAAGTCGCCCGACCTGAAGTACGACCCGCGTTTCAAGACCTTCCTGGACATCGCGGCGAACCCGAACTCGACGACAACTCCCCCTTCGATCAACGGTGGTTCGTATCTCGTGACGATCCAGGAGTTCGGATACGACTACGAGAGCGGCAAGGAAACCGATCTGAAGGCGGGCCTGAAGAAGGCCGCCGCGCAGATCGACACGGACATCGCGCAGGCGAAGTAGCAGCGTCATGAGCGCCACATACACACTGCGCGCCAAGCGCCGCCGGGCGGCGCTGAAGACGGCCGCCTTCATGTCGCCCTGGCTGATCGGTTTCGCGGTCTTCTTCGCGTACCCGCTGCTCTCGACGGTCTACTTCTCGTTCATGCACTACGACGGCTTCCAGCCGCCGACGTGGGTGGGCACGAAGAACTGGAAGTACGTCTTCGAGAGCTATCCGCTCTTCTGGCCCGCCCTGCGCAACACCCTGTGGCTCGTCGTCATCATGGTGAGCCTCCGGGTCCTCTTCGGGCTCGGCGTCGGCCTGCTGATCACGAAGATCAAGACGGGTACGGGTGTCTTCCGCACCCTCTTCTACCTGCCCTATCTCGCCCCGCCCGTCGCCGCCACGATGGCCTTCGCCTTCCTCCTCAACCCCGGTACGGGGCCGGTCAACTCGATCCTGGAGAACATCGGGATCCCGGCGCCCGGCTGGTTCAACGACCCGGCATGGTCGAAGCCGGCCCTGACCATGCTGGCCCTGTGGGGGGTCGGCGACCTGATGGTCATCTTCATGGCCGCGCTGCTCGACGTACCCAAAGAGCAGTACGAGGCGGCCGAGTTGGACGGCACGTCGGCATGGCAACGGTTCCGGTACGTGACGCTGCCGAACATCTCGCCGATCGTGATGTTCGCGGTGGTCACCGGCGTGATCCAGACCATGCAGTACTACACACAGCCGCTGATCGCGGGGAAGGTCGCCTCGGGCGTCATCCAGGGCGCCGGAACGCAGTTCGTGCCCGGCTATCCCGACAAGTCGATGCTCACCCTCCCCCAACTCGTCTACAACCTCGGCTTCCAGCGCTTCGACTACGGCTCCGCCTGTGTGGTCGCGCTCGTGCTGTTCGCCCTGTCCATGGTGTTCACCGCGTTCCTGATGCGGCGCCGGGGCGGTCTCATCCAGGCAGGTGACTGACACCATGACGACCACTCAAGTACTGCAAACACCCACGGAGTTGAAGGTGCCCGTCTCGCCCGCCGAGCGCACCGCCCGCCGCAAGGCCCTGTTGGAGTGGATCGCCGTCCACGCCCTCGGCGTCGCGACCGCCCTCTTCTTCGTACTCCCCTTCGTGTTCGTTCTCCTGACCTCGCTGATGAGCGACACCCAGGCACTCAGCCGCGATCTGATCCCGCACACCTGGGAATGGGGCAACTACAAGAAGGTCTTCGACACCCCGGGCTTTCTGACCTGGTGGAAGAACACCCTCCTGTACGCCGGTGCCGGCACCGTCCTCAGCGTCGCCTCCTCGATCCCGGTGGCCTACGCACTCGCCAAGTTCCGCTTCCGGGGCCGGAATCTGTCGCTGATGCTGGTCATTTCGATGATGATGCTGCCGCCGCAGGTCGTCATCATCCCGATGTACCTGTTCTGGGCCCAGCAGTTGGACCTGTCCGGCACCCTGTGGCCGCTGATCATCCCGATGGCGTTCGGCGACGCGTTCTCCATCTTCCTGCTGCGCCAGTTCCTGATGACGATCCCGAACGAGTACCTGGACGCGGCGAAGGTCGACGGCTGCGGAGACCTGCGGGTGCTCCTGAAAGTCGTCCTGCCGATGGCCAAACCCGGTATCGCCGCGGTCGCCCTCTTCCAGTTCTTCTACGCGTGGAACGACTACTTCGGGCCCCAGATCTACGCCTCCGAGAACCCCGGCGCCTGGACGCTCTCCTACGGCCTGGAGTCGTTCAAGGGCGCGCACCACACCGACTGGAACCTGACCATGGCCGCGACCGTGCTGGTCATGGCCCCCGTGATCCTCGTGTTCTTCTTCGCGCAGAAGGCGTTCGTCGAGGGTGTCACGCTCACCGGAGTGAAGGGTTGACACGAATGAAACTCACCGTGGTCGGGGGAGGGTCGACCTACACCCCCGAACTCATCGACGGCTTCGCCCGGTTGAGGGACACCCTGCCCATCGAGGAGCTGGTGCTCGTCGACCCGGCGGCGGAGCGCCTGGAGCTGGTGGGCGGACTGGCCCGGCGGATCTTCGCGCGGCAGGGACACCCCGGCAGGATCGTCACGACCGCCGACCTGGACGCGGGCGTCGAGGGCGCCGACGCCGTACTGCTGCAACTGCGCGTCGGCGGGCAGGCGGCACGCAACGAGGACGAGACCTGGCCGCTGGAGTGCGGCTGCGTCGGGCAGGAGACGACGGGTGCGGGCGGGCTCGCCAAGGCGCTGCGCACGGTGCCCGTGGTCCTCGACATCGCCGAACGCGTCCGCCGTACCAACCCGGACGCCTGGATCATCGACTTCACCAACCCGGTCGGGATCGTGACCCGCGCCCTGCTCCAGGCCGGCCACAAGACCGTCGGACTGTGCAATGTGGCGATCGGCTTCCAGCGGAAGTTCGCCGCGCTGCTCGGGGTCACCCCCGCAGAGGTGCACCTGGACCATGTGGGCCTCAACCACCTGAGCTGGGAAACCGGTGTGCGCCTGGGTGGCCCCGAGGGAGAGAACGTCCTGCCCAAACTCCTCGCCGAACACGGCGACACCATCGCGGACGACCTGCACCTGCCTCGTAGCATCGTCGACCGCCTCGGCGTCGTCCCGTCGTACTACCTGCGCTACTACTACGCGCACGACGAGGTCGTACGAGAACTGCGGACCAGCCCTTCCCGGGCCTCCGAAGTGGCGGAGATGGAACGGCAGTTGCTGAAGATGTACGGCGACCCGACGCTGGACGAGAAGCCGGAGCTGCTCGCCAAGCGCGGCGGCGCGTACTACTCGGAGGCGGCTGTGGACCTCGCGGCGTCGCTGCTCGGCGGGGGCGGCAGCCCCTACCAGGTGGTGAACACGTACAACAACGGAACGCTCCCCTTCCTGCCGGCCGACGCCGTGATCGAGGTGCAGGCCGCGATCGGCCACCGGGGGCCGACACCACTGCCGGTGCCGCCCGTGGACCCGCTCTACGCGGGCCTGATGGCGAACGTCACCGCCTATGAGGACCTGGCCCTGGAAGCGGCCCTGCGCGGCGGCCGGGACCGCGTGTTCCGCGCTCTCCTCGCCCACCCCCTCATCGGCCAGCACGCGTACGCCGACACCCTCACCGACCAGCTGATCGCGCACAACCGGGAGCACCTCGCGTGGGCATGACCTCATCGGATTCCGGCGCCGCCGCAGCCGCCGGATCCGCCCCCGCGGCCCTGGTCCTGGCCATCGACGCGGGGAACAGCAAGACCGACGTGGCTGTACTGGCCGCGGACGGACGGGTGGCCGGGACGGCACGCGGTGGCGGTTTCCGGCCGCCGGTCGTCGGCGTGGAGACGGCGGTGGACTCACTGGCCGAGACCGTCGGCCGGGCCTTCGCCGAGGCCGGCGTCACCTCCGTCGCCCATGTCTCCGCCTGCCTCGCCAACGCCGATCTCCCCGTCGAGGAGGAGCGGTTGGCGGCCGCGCTGCACGCGCGTGCGTGGGGGGCGAGTGTGGAGGTGCGCAACGACACCTTCGCGATTCTGCGGGCCGGGATCGCCGAGCCGCGCGGAGTCGCGGTGGTGTGCGGGGCGGGCATCAACTGCGTCGGTATGCGGCCCGACGGGCTCACCGCCCGTTTCCCCGCGATCGGGCGTATCTCCGGGGACTGGGGCGGTGGTGGGGGGCTCGCGGAGGAGTCCCTGTGGCATGCGGCGCGCGCAGAGGACGGCCGGGGCGGGCCCACCGCTCTCGCCCGCACCCTCCCCGCCCACTTCGGGCTGCCGTCCATGTATGCCCTCATCGAGGCACTGCACCTGGGACATCTCGGGGAAGCCCGGCGGCACGAGCTGACGCCGGTTCTGTTCGCCACGGCGGTCGACGGCGACCCGGTCGCCCGCTCGCTCGTCGACCGCCTCGCGGAGGAGGTGGTCGCGATGGCGACGGTCGCCCTGACCCGCCTGTCCCTCCTGGAGGAACCCACCCCTGTCCTCCTCGGCGGCAGCATCCTCGCCGCCCGCCACCCCCAACTCGACACCCGTATCCGGTCCCTACTGTCCGACCGCGCCCCCAAAGCAGTCCCCCAGGTGGTCACAGCCCGCCCGGTCCTGGGCGCCGCGCTCCTGGGCCTGGACCACGTGGGGGCCCCGGCCGAGACACACACCCGCGTGCGGGCGTTCTACGAGGGTGCCTGAGAGCTTCTTTCGCCCCCTCCGCCCCTACCCATTCCCGTTACTTGGGGGCTCCGCCCCCAAACCCCCACTCCTCAAACCCCCACTCCTCAAACGCCGGAGGGGCTGAAGATCTCTAGCCCGTCCGGCGTTTGAGGACAAGGCCGTCCAGGCCGACAGCGGGGGCCCGGGGGCGGCACCCCCCACCCCCGAACGGGAACCGAACACATACCCGGCGCGTGTTCAGGGGAAGGGGGGCTTGCGGGGAGCTTCGCGCTGCGCTGTGATCCGAACAAGATCGAGTCAAGATCTGTGCGGATGGCGGTCCCTGCGACGATACTTGCGGCCGTGCACCTCGTCCGTGCTCCTCGCACACAGGACAGAGGTGCCCGACGGATGACCATGGGGGAGGTCGAGTGACACACCCGCCGAACGGCAGCACCGCACCACCGGGAACACCGGGGGTCCCACCGGCACGCCCGGCCGCACCCACGATGCCGGCCCTACCGCCGCAGTCCGGCCCAGCGGCACCGCGACCGACAGGACCCGAGAAGCCCAACAGCGCACACACACCCGCGCAGACCCCCTCCCCCGCTCCCCCGCGCCGCACGGCCTGGGCGGAAGGCGTGGACACCCTGCGCGCCGCGGCGACGACGGAACCGGGCCGCCTACGGATCATCGGCGCCGTACTCGCCCTGCTGGTCGTCGCGTTCGGCGCGGTCGCCGCCTGGCAGATGACGGACCGATCGGCCGCCGCGGACGACGTGCTGAACAGCAGCCAGCCACTGAGCGCCAGCGCGGCGGACATCTACCGCTCGCTCGCGGACGCCAACACGGCGGCCTCCAGCGGCTTCCTGGCGGGCGGCCAGGAGACGGAGGCGTCCCGGACCCGGTACGAGGCGGACATCCAGACGGCCGCCGAGAAGCTGGTGACGGCCGCGGCCAACTCGGAGCCGGGCTCCCCGTCGGCCGACACCATCACCAAGCTCAACAAACTCCTGCCGGAGTACAAGGGCCTGATCGAGCGGGCCCGCGCCAACAACCGGCAGGGCTTCCCGCTCGGCGGCGCCTACCTCCGGTACGCGAACGCGACGATGCAGGACGAGATGCTCCCGGCGGCCAAGGATCTCTACACCAAGGAGAACCAGCGCCTGGAGGCCGACTACGCCGACGCCACGCCCTACCCGTGGGCCGCGATCGGCCTCGGCCTGCTCGCACTCGGCGGCCTCGCCTGGGCCCAACGGCGCAACTACCGGCGTACGAACCGGGTGTTGAACCAGGGCATGGCCGCCGCCACCGCCGCCTCCGCGGTCGTACTGCTCTGGCTCGTGGTCGGGCACAGCGTGGCCCGGGCGGGACTCGACGAGTCCTACGACCACGGGGTCCGTTCCCTGAACGTGCTGAACGACGCCCGGCTCGCGTCACTGAACGCGCGGGGCAACGAGAACCTGACGCTGGTCAGCCGGGGCGCGGAGACCAAGGAGTTGAAGGACGGCACGGTCGTGGACGCCTTCGACTACGACTTCCAGCGGGAGATGGACGACCTCACCAAGAAGCTGGCCGCCGCCTCCGCCCTCGCCGACGACAAGGCGGGCGAGCAGCCCGTGGCGACCGCGACGGGCAACATGGAGGAGTGGAAGGTCCGGCACCTGGCCGCCCGCGCGGCCGACGACGACGGCAACTACCAGGCGGCACTGGACAAGGTGATCGGTTCCAAGAGCGACAAGCCGACGGGCGAGTGCTTCGACGGCGTCGACAAGAACCTGGCGCTGGCACTGGCGCACGAGGAGACCGAGTTCAAGCAGTCGGCGGGCAACGGCCTGGACGCGATGACCGGTCTGCCGGTGGGTGCGGCGATCCTCGCGGTGCTGGCCGCGGCGGGCGCGGTGCTGGGCGTCGGACGCAGGCTTTCGGAGTACCGGTGAGAGGAGGAGCGGCAATGAGTGCACGACGTCTGAGGGCAAGCCTGAAGGGCTGGGGCGGCGTGGGTGCGATGGCCGTCGCCTGCGCACTCACCGCGGTGTTCGCCCTGTTGCTGCCGTTGAGCAGCACACGCGGTGACGGCAGCACCGGCATCGGCGGCCAGGGGGTGGGCCAGGGCGAGCAGGCGAAGGCCGAGGAGTGCACCGATCCGCAGGACCAGAGCCTGACGCCGTCGAGCTTGGACGGGCCGGCGATCGAGGCCATCAAGAACCGGCCGGCCAAGGACCGGCGGCTGATCGTCGGCGTCGACCAGAACAGCTTCCGCTGGGGCTACCGCGACCCGAACAACACGGAGAGCGGCAGCGACCTCGAAGGCTTCGACATCGACCTCGTGCACGCGATCGCCGATGACATTCTGGGCGACCCGTCCGCCGTGCAGTTCCGCGCCATCCCCACCAACCAGCGCATCCCCGCCATCCAGGAGGGCAAGGTCGACATGGTGGTCCGCACCATGACGATCACCTGCTCCCGGCTTGAGGATGTCGCCTTCTCCGCGCCCTACTTCGAGACCGGCCAGCAGGTCCTGGCCCCCATCGACTCGACCATCACGGGATACGACAAGTCGCTGGCGAACCAGAGGATCTGCACGGCGACGGGCTCCACGGCGTACGAGAAGCTGGACGCCGACAAGAAGGCGGGCAAGCTCGTCTCCACCGCCGACATCTCGACGACGGTTCCCAACCAACTCGACTGCCTGGTAAGGCTCCAGCTCGGTGAGGTCGACGCCGTGGTGACCGACGGCGCGCTGGCCGCGAGCCAGGCCGCGCAGGACCCCACGGTCGAGCTCAAGGGCACGACCTTCACCACCGAGTACTACGGCGTGGCGATGAAGAAGGGCGCCGACGATCTGGTACGCCGGGTCAACCAGGTCCTGGAGAACTACCGCCAGAGCGGCTGGCGGACGGCGTACGACAAGTGGCTCTCCCCGACCCTGGGGGCGGACTCCCCGTCGTCGAATCCACCCGCCGCGCAGTACAAGTAGCGGTACGGGCAGCAGCGGCAGTAGTGGTAGCGGTACACCTAGCCGGACCAACCGAAAGCGAGAGGTGATCGATGGGCGTCACGGGGCCCCCCGAGCCGGTGCTGGACCGGGACGAGGTGGACCGTGCGCTGGCGCGGCTCGGCGCGGAGCACGAGGCCATCGAGACCTCGCTCCTCGCCCTGCAGGACCACGCGGGCCGCAGACTCCTCGAAGGCGCCGAGCTCACCGGCACGACGAAGGAGCGCTGGTCGGCCGCCGATGCCTCGATCACCTTGCTCTGGGCGTACTTCGACGCGTACACGGACGCGATGCACTCCGCCCGCGAGATCCGCTCCCGCAGACGCTGGTCAAGCCGCGAGGACCTGGTGGAGCTGACCGAGCTGCTGCGCGGCGCGAGCATCACGGTCGCCGGTTCCGCCACAGCGACGGCGAACGCGCCGACGCTCGCCGGCTCCGGCAAGCTCAGCGAGCGGTTCTCGCTGGTCGCGCTGGTGAACCGGATGAACGAGCTGTACGCGTCCTCGCTCGACATGATCATCGCCGCGGACGCGGTCTGGTCCGCGCTGCCCGCCAGGATCGATTTACTGGCCGCGGAGCTCCACCGCACCCGCCGGCTCGCCCACTCCGTCGGCGTACGCCCCGGTGAGCATCCTTCCGGCGACGACCTGGAGCGGATCACCCGCACACTCACCACCCTGCGCGAGCGCGTGGTGTCCGACCCGCTGGCCTTCTGGCTGCCCGCGCAAGGGAGTTCGGCGCCCGGCGGCGGACGCCCGGACACCACGACGTACGACCGCGAGGCGCGTTCCCTGGAGGATGTGCGCCGGGAGATCGACGCCGTGCTCACCGTCCGGCAGGACGCCGAGGCGCGGCTGGTGAAGCTGCGGGACGTGCTCAGCCGCGCGGACCGCACCCTCTCCGAGGCGAGGAGCGCCCGCGGTGAGGTGCTCGCGAAGATCGCCGCGTCCGAGGTGCCCGCGGTCAGCGGCCCGCCGACCGTGCTCCAGGAGCAGTTGGCGACGGCCGCCGAGTACCGCAGGCACGCCCAGTGGCACCGTCTCTCGCCGCTCCTGGAGGCGCTGGAGGAGAAGGCGGAGGACGAACTGCTGCGCGCCCGCGAGTCGTTGACCGCGGTCACCCAGCCACTGGCGGTCCGCGCGGAGCTGCGCGGCCGCCTGGACGCGTACAAGGCGAAGGTCGCCCGGCACGGGCTCGCGGAGGACCCGTTCCTCATCGAGCGCTACGACGCGGCGCGCCGCATGCTGTGGAGCGCGCCCTGCGACCTGCGGGTCGCGGAGGACGCCGTGCTGCGCTACCAGCACGCGGCGGCCGACCTGTTCAGCCCGCGGGTGCCCGAGCAGGGCAACGGGCCGCAGGACCGTAAGGGGGAATCGTGAGTCAGCAGTCTGGGTCTGTGGGTGAGCAGCAGAAGTGCCAGCGGCCCGGTTGCTCGGGTTCGTACGAGGACATGGGCGGCGGTGAGCTGTACTGCGACACGTGCGGTCTGGCGCCGGTCGTGTCCGCGGGCGGGATGGTGGGATCCCCGCCGACCGGGATCACGGCAGGCGGCCGGAGTTCGCGAGGCTCGGCCAGTTCCAACAGCCGTAGTTCACGGGCGAGTTCGCGTACGTCGTCGCGCTCCTCGCAGTCGCGGCGCTCGGTCTCCGGGCGCCTCTCGCGCTCGCTGTCCGGTACCTCGACGAGCCGCTCGGTGTCGGTGCGCAGCTCCGGTTCGGCCGCCGGTTCCACCGGGCGCGGCCGGCTCGGTGTCGGCCTGGTCGAGGTGCCGGGGGTGCCGCGGCCCGACCCGCGCGGGATGGTCCAGGAGAACCCGGAGGTGCCCGAGCGCAAGCGGTTCTGCTCGCGCTCCGACTGCGGTGCGCCGGTGGGGCGTTCGCGCGGTGAGACGCCCGGGCGCACGGAGGGGTTCTGCACGAAGTGCGGCAACCCGTACTCGTTCGTGCCGAAGCTGTCCGCGGGCGACATCGTGCACGGCCAGTACGAGGTCGTGGGCTGTCTGGCGCA
>NZ_JBHXMF010000001.1:172345-178579 GCF_042721055.1 Streptomyces sp. NPDC058470 | reverse complement strand
CGTGTCCGCGGGCGACATCGTGCACGGCCAGTACGAGGTCGTGGGCTGTCTGGCGCACGGCGGGCTCGGCTGGGTGTATCTGGCCGTCGACCGCGCGGTGTCCGACCGCTGGGTGGTCCTCAAGGGCCTGCTCGACACGGGCGACCAGGACGCGATGGCGGCCGCGATCTCCGAGCGCCGCTTCCTCGCCGAGATCGAGCACGCCAACATCGTGCGGATCTACAACTTCGTCGAGCACCTCGACCAGCGCACCGGCTCCCTCGACGGCTACATCGTCATGGAGTACGTCGGCGGCAAGTCACTGAAGGAGATCGCCAACGACCGTCGTACGGGGGCCGGGAAGCGGGACCCGCTGCCGGTGGAGCAGGCGTGCGCGTACGGCATCGAGGCGCTTGAGGCGCTCGGCCATCTGCACAGCCGCAACCTGCTGTACTGCGACTTCAAGGTCGACAACGCGATCCAGACCGAGGACCAGCTCAAGCTGATCGACATGGGCGCGGTGCGCAGGATGGACGACGACGAGTCGGCCATCTACGGCACGGTGGGCTACCAGGCGCCGGAGGTGGCCGAGGTCGGCCCGTCGGTCGCCTCCGACCTCTACACGGTGGCCCGGACGCTGGCCGTGATGACCTTCGACTTCCAGGGCTACACGAACGTGTTCGTGGACTCCCTGCCGGACCCGGACAACATCGAGGTCTTCCGCCAGTACGAGTCGTTCTACCGGCTCCTGGTGCGGGCCACCGATCCCGACCCGGCCCGCCGGTTCGCCTCCGCGCAGGAGATGGCCGAGCAGCTGACCGGCGTGCTGCGCGAGGTCGTCTCCGTCCAGACCGGCCGCGCCCGTCCCTCGCTCTCCACCCTGTTCGGGCCCGAACTCAAGGTCACGGACACGGAGTTGTTCGGAAAGATGGACGGGGACGTGTCGCGTCTCGGAGCGCGGGTCGTGCCGGTGGGTCGTCGGCAACGAGCGCTGCCCGTAGCCAACGGTGGTGGACTCGCCATCACTTCGGGCGCCGCCGCGGCCCCCGTCGGCACCGGCAGCCTGGTCAGGCCCGTCCCGGCCGCCGCCACCGCACTCGCGCTGCCCGTTCCCCGGGTCGACCCGGGCGACCCCAACGCCGGTTTCCTCGCCGGGCTCATGGCCTCCGCGCCCGCGGAGCTGATCACCGCACTGCACGCGGCGCCCACCGGTTCCGTGGAGCTGCGCCTGCGCGAGTTGCGGGCGCGTCTGGAGATGGGCGAACTGACCGCCGCGGCCAGGGCACTTGAGGCACTGGAAGCTGACCAGCCGGACGACTGGCGGGTGGTCTGGTACCGGGGCGTCGCGGCGCTCGCGAACGGCGAGCAGGAGACCGCGGCGCTGTCCTTCGACGCGATCTACGACGCGTTCCCCGGCGAGCCGGCGCCCAAGCTGGCCCTCGGCGTATGCGCGGAGGTCCTCGGGCAGCTGGACAACGCCGCCGAGTACTACCGCCTGGTGTGGACGACCGACCCCAGCTATGTGAGTTCGGCGTTCGGCCTGGCCCGCGTGCAGCTCGCCTCGGGCGACCGCCGTGGCGCCGTACACACACTGGAATCCGTACCGGAGTCGTCGATCCACTACACGGCGGCGCGGGTCGCGGCCGTGCGGGCGCGGCTGCGGCAGCGACTCGCCGAGGAGGCGCCCGCCGCGCCGTTCCTCGACGAGCTGACGGCGGCCGCGGGGCAGGTCGAGGCGCTGGGCGGATACGGTCTCGACGCGGTGCGACGCGAGCAGTTGTCCACAGAAGTACTGGGCTGCGCCCTGGACTGGGTACTCTCCGGTAGCCAGGTGTCCGTTCCGGCCTCCGGCGGTGGACGTGCGCTGCTCGGCAGCGAGCTGGACGAGCGCGGCCTCCGCTTCGGTCTGGAGCGCTCGTACCGGACGCTGGCCCGCCTCGCTCAGGGCGGCGAGGAGAGGATCGATCTGGTGGAACGTGCAAACCGTTACCGCCCCCGGACGTGGGTGTGATTGATGTCCCAGATGCCCCAACCGACGGCCCTTTCGCGGTGCCCCAGTTGCGAGGAGCCGCTGGAGGCGGGTGACCGCTTCTGCGGTGCGTGCGGGTACGACCTGTCGGCGGTGCCCGCACCGCCGCGGGACGAGCCGACGATCACCGCGAACGGCACGTCGCCGCACCCTCCTTCGGCCGTCCCGTCCGTGGACTGGCCCGTCGCGCCGGAGGTGGACAGCTCCCACACACCGGCGCCGGTGCACCGGGCGGCCGACATCCAGGGCACCGACTCGGGCGGCTCCGAACTCCCGCATCCGGCGGGCGAATCCGCGGGCGTACGGTTCGACAGGCCGCGCGAGCCGGAGGAGTACCCCTTGGCGCCCCCGGCCGAAGTGCCCTCCGCACCCCTCGCCGATCCGCGCACCGCCGAGCTCGCGACACCCGCCGCGGGCACCAGGCTGTGCGTCGCCTGCCGCTCGGGCAGTGTCGACAGCGACGGCTACTGCGAGAACTGCGGGCACGCGCAGCCGCGCGAACGCGATCACATGGAGCAGGAGTTGAGCGCGGTCTCCGCGGTCAGCGACCGGGGCCTGCGCCACCACCGCAACGAGGACGCGTTCGCGATCTCCTCGGCCGCGCTGCCCGACGGCTCACCCGCGGTCGTGGCGATCGTCTGCGACGGCGTCTCCTCGGCGACCCGCCCCGACGAGGCCTCGCTCGCCGCGTCCCGGGCGGCCAACGAAGCACTCCTGGCGGCCCTGCCGCTCGGTACGCATCCGCAGCAGGCGATGCACGAGGCGATCATCGCCGCCTCGGAGGCCGTCAACTCCCTCGCGGACGCGCCCGCTTCGCACGACGAGCACGCCCCGCACGTGAACGCGCCCGCCTGCACCCTCGTCGGCGCCGTCGTCACCCCCACCCTGCTGATCATCGGCTGGGTCGGCGACAGCCGCGCCTACTGGGTCCCCGTCGACCGCGCCTCGCCCCCGGCCCGCCTCACCGAGGACGACTCGTGGGCGGCGCAGATGGTCGCCGCGGGCCTGATGAACGAGGCGGAGGCGTACGCCGACGAGCGCGCCCACGCCATCACGGGCTGGCTCGGCGCCGACTCCTACGAACTGGAGCCGCACACCGCTTCCTTCAAGCCGGACCGGCCGGGTGTAGTGGTGGTGTGCACCGACGGGCTGTGGAACTACGCGGAGGCGGCCGAGCACCTGGCCGAGGTCGTACCCCTCGACGCCGCCGAGCGTCCACTGCACAGCGCGCAGGTCCTGGTCGGCCACGCCCTGGACGGCGGGGGCCACGACAACGTAACAGTGGCGGTCCTGCCGTTCCCGGCCCCCGCGCAGGGGGCAGGATCGGCCTGAGGCCGCGAACGGGGAGCGGCCTCGGACCGGAGGGGACCGGTCCGGACACAGTCATCACCCCGTAGTACCTACGTACTACGGGGGCCTTGAGGGGGACGAAGAAGGCATGGCCAATTTCTCGAAGTCGAACGTGCCGCAGTTCTCGGTCGACGTCTACCAGAACGAGTACCTGCCCGACGGCGCCCGCGAGGTCAGCGCGATCGTCACGGTGAGCGCGACGGGCGGCGGCACCATCGGAAGCGCGGTCGCCGCGCCCCACCTGTACACCGCCGGGCAGGGGCCCGACGCCGCCGTGGCGATCATGGTCGACTGTTCGGGCTCGATGGACTACCCGCCGACCAAGATGCGCAACGCCCGGGACGCGACGGCCGCCGCGATCGACACCGTGCGCGACGGGGTGCACTTCGCGGTGATCGGCGGCACGCACGTCGCCAAGGAGGTCTATCCGGGCGGCGGCCGGCTCGCGGTCGCCGACGCGACGAGCCGCGAGCAGGCCAAGCAGGCGCTGCGCAAGCTGACCGCCGGCGGCGGTACGGCGATCGGCACCTGGCTGCGCCTCGCCGACCGCCTGCTGTCCTCGGCGGACGTCTCGATCCGGCACGGCATCCTGCTCACCGACGGCCGCAACGAACACGAGTCACCGGAGGATCTGAAGGCCGCCCTGGACTCCTGTGCCGGGCGTTTCACCTGTGACGCGCGCGGTGTCGGTACGGACTGGGAGGTCAAGGAGGTCACCGGGATCGCCTCGGCGCTGCTCGGCACCTCCGACATCGTCGCCGACCCGGCCGCCCTCGCCGCCGACTTCACGCGCATGATGGAGTCGGCCATGGGCAAGGAGGTCGCGGACGTCGCGCTGCGGCTGTGGACGCCCGTCGGCACGGAGATCAAGTTCGTCAAGCAGGTCGCCCCCACCGTCGAGGAGCTGACCGGCCGCCGTACCGAGGCGGGCCCACGTGCCGGTGACTACCCGACCGGCTCCTGGGGCGACGAGTCCCGCGACTACCACGTGTGCGTGGAGGTCCCCGCGGCCGGCCTCGGCCAGGAGATGCTGGCCGCCCGCGTCTCGCTGGTGATCCCGCAGAGCGACGGCAGCGTGCAGAGCCTCGGCGCGCAGGGGCTCGTACGAGCGGTGTGGACCGACGACATGGCGGCTTCCACGTCGATCAATCCACAGGTCGCGCACTACACCGGTCAGGCGGAACTGGCACAAGCCATCCAACAAGGCCTGGACGCCCGCAAAATGGGAGATGTCGACGGGGCAACGGCCAAGCTGGGACGTGCCGTTCAGCTCGCGAGCGCTTCGGGCAACGCCGATACTGCGAAACTGCTTGCGAAGGTGGTGGACGTGGTCGATGCCGCTGCAGGTACTGTGCGATTGAAGGCAAGGGTCGAGGAAGCAGACGAAATGACCCTTGAGACACGGTCCACAAAGACTGTTCGTGTAAAGAAGTAAGCGAGCCCGGCTCTCCCAGGAGCCGGAGTAACCCGGCCCTACCGGCCGGAAAAGGAGAGGGGGAAGCGCCGACATGCCGACCTGCCCGAACGGACACCAGTCGGGTTCCGACGACTGGTGCGAGGTCTGCGGTCACCGCATGGCCGGTGCCGTGCCCCCGCCCCCTCCACCACCGCCGCCCGCGGCCGGTTACGGCTATCCGTCGCCGCCCGGCCCCGGTGGCCCCGGAGGACGTGCGCACCTCTCCGCCGTGCCCGACCCCGTTCCGGAGTTCTGCCCGCAGTGCCGTACGCCCCGTGAGGGCGCAGCGCCGTTCTGCGAGCAGTGCCGGTGGAACTTCCTCACCAACACGGCGACCTCGTACACGCCTGCCGCGCCACGCCCGCAGGGGCCGCTGCCGGGGTCACCCGGCGGCCCCGGGGGACCTGGCGGCTCTCCCGGAGGCCCCGGCGGACCTGGCGGTCCTGGGAGCCCGAATCCGGCGCAGCGATTCCAGCAGGGACCGCCCACCGGTCCTGGTCCCGGTCCTGGTCCTGGTCCTGGTCCTGGTCCTGGTCCTGGTCAGGATCCGTACGAGTACCAGGGCTCGCGGCCCTCGCAGGTGAACCGCCCCGCCGAACCGATTCCGCCGGGTCCGCCCGCCCCGTACGGCGGCGGCCCCTCGCCCTTCGGCGACCCGTCACGTCCGGTCCCGCCGCCCCCCGGGCCGACACCCGGCGGCCCCGACGCCCGGCAGGCCTTCACCCAGCAGCCGGCCTCGCCCGGGTACCCCCAGACCACCCAGCCCGGGCCTCCCGGCCCGCCCTTCGGCGGCGGTGACGACGACTGGGTGATCTCCCCGCCGTCCGCGGGCAGCCCCGGCGGGCCGGGCACGCAGGCCCACCCCGGCGGCCCGAACGGTCCCGGCCCGGCCCAGGGCGGCGGCTACGGCTACCCGCAGCCCGGCTCGACCCAGGCACCGCCCGGCACCCGCCCGCCCTACCAGCAGCAGCCGCTGTCCTGGACCGTGACGATCGGTCCCGACCGCGAGTACTTCATGGCGATGATGCAGCGCTCGGGCCCCGAGGCCGCGGGCCTGAACCTGCCCGCGTACTCGCCCGAGCAGCAGCGCCCGCTCACCGGCAACCAGATGACGATCGGCCGCCGCCGGCACTCCACCGGCGAGTCCCCCGACATCGACCTGTCGGTGCCCCCGGAGGATCCCGGCGTCTCGCACCAGCACGCGGTCCTGGTCCAGCAGCCGGACGGCAGCTGGGCGGTCGTCGACCAGAACTCGACGAACGGGACCACGGTCAACGGCGGCGAGGAACCCATCCAGCCCTTCGTGCCGATACCCCTCCAGGACGGCGACCGGGTACACGTGGGCGCCTGGACGACGATCACCATCAGGCGGGGCTGACAGCACGGCCGGCGTCAGCACGGCCGGCGTCAGCACGGCCGG
>NZ_JBHXMF010000001.1:134710-172246 GCF_042721055.1 Streptomyces sp. NPDC058470 | reverse complement strand
GCGTCAGCACAGCCGGCGTCAGCACAGCCGGCGTCAGCACAGCCGGCGTCAGCACAGCCGGCGTCAGCACGGCCGGCGTCAGCACGGCCGGCGTCAGCACGGCCGGCGTCAGCACGGCCGGCCGAGGGCGTCACGGCAGTGGCCAGGCGCATGGCCCCTCGGGGTCGTCCAGCCACGCCCAGGCGCGCTCGCCGCTGACCGTGACCCCGTACCGCTCCCGCACCGGCCGCTCCTCGCGCTCCCACAGCGCGTACGCCTCGTACGGATCCAGGCTGCCCGCCGTCAGGGTCAGCAGGAACCGGAACAGCTCGTCGCTCCTGGCCCGGGGCGGCAGCCCGCCCAGGTGCGGCGGCTCGGGCTCGGGCCGACTGCCGCCGCGCAACGGCACGAAGTAGGCGGCCGTGTGCAGAAAACGCCCCTCGGCGTGCCCGCCGTCCCGTACCCGCAGCGTGATCAGGCCCGTGGCCAGCGGCGCGAGGATACGGGCGCCGGGGGTGCACTGGGGCAGCCAGGCGTGCGGGACCGTGGGAAGCGTGCAGGTGACGATGATCCGGTCGAAGGGGGCGCGCTCGGGGACTCCTCGGGCGCCGTCGCCGGTGACGACGGTCGGGTGGTAACCGGCGGTGGCCAGGTGGCGGCGCGCGGACTCGGTGATCTCCGGGTCGAGGTCGACCGTGGTCACCAGCGCGTCGCCGAGACGATGGGCGAGGAGAGCCGCGTTGTACCCGGTGCCGGCCCCGATCTCCAGAACGGCGTCCCCGTCCCGTACCTCCAGCTCGGTCAGCATCTTCGCCATCAGCGACGGCTGGCTGCTGGACGAGAGCAGCTCACCGTCCCGTACCCGGGTGGCCAGCGGCCCGTCCGCGTAGGCGCCGCGCAGCCAGCGCTCCCGGCTCCGCGGATCGGGATCCTCGCCCCACACGCGCTCGAAGCCTCCTCCTCCTCCGACGTAGTAGTACGGCACGAAGAGATGACGCGGAACCGCCTCGAACACCTCCCGCCAGACCGGATCGGCGTCCCAGGCCCCGCTTCTGTCGATCTCCCGCACCAGCGCCGCCCGTACCCCCGTGGCGAGGTCGTCGGGTTCCTGGTCGAGAGCGTGCGCGCTCATACCTCCACTGTGCTGCCGGAGGGACCGGGAGGCGAGCGCCGGGCCCACGGCCGCGGGTGGACCTAAGCCTTGAGTCCTCGGTCACCGCGTCTGAGACCATGGACGGGTGACAGAGATCCGGCGCGGCACGCTTCAGGAGCAGACCTTCTACGAGCAGGTCGGCGGGGAGGAGACCTTCCGCCGCCTGGTGCACCGTTTCTACGAGGGAGTCGCCGGGGACCCGCTGCTGCGGGCCATGTATCCCGAGGAGGACCTGGGTCCCGCCGAGGAGCGCTTCACGCTGTTCCTGATCCAGTACTGGGGCGGCCCGACGACGTACAGCGAGAACCGCGGCCACCCCCGGCTGCGGATGCGGCACGCCCCGTTCGCCGTCGACCAGGCCGCGCACGACGCCTGGCTGAAGCACATGCGCGTCGCCGTGGACGAGCTCGGCCTCTCCGAGGAGCACGAGCACACGCTGTGGAACTATCTGACGTACGCGGCGGCTTCGATGGTGAACACGGCCGGCTGACCTGGCTCAGGGCCCTGCGAGTCAGCGGACGCTGACGTCCAGGGCGCCGAGTCCCGCCCGGCGTACGGCGATCGACCCGAACGGGGTGCGCAGCCGCAGCCACGCGCCGGACGAGTACAGCCCCAACGGGCTTTCATCGGGCGGCATTTGGCGGGCGGGGCGCAGGAAGCCCAGGGACTGCGCTGCGTGCGCGGCCCGTACCGGCAGGCTGGTGTCGCCGATCGGCCGGGACCAGATCTCCCGCCCGATCCGGTCGAGTTCACCGCGGGTACGCCGCTCGACCGCCAACTCCTGCGTACGGAACCGGAATTCGGCCACGGCGGCGGTGACCATCGCCCGCACGGCGTCCGGCGCGGGCAGCCCCGGTTCCGGACGCCAGCCGCGGCGGGGCGGCAGCACCCCGGCCCACGGCGGCCCCGTGACGGCCCCCGGGACGGCCACCGCGGCCGCCGACTCGTCGATGGACTCCAGGAGTTCACCGGCCGAGACGGTCACGTCCAGCAGGACGTCGAGCCCGTCCTCGTACGGCTTGGCGAGGCGCGCCGTGCGGATGGCGAGGACCTCGAACGACGGCGGGCGCCCGAAGACCGCGAGCGTGCTGCCGGACGCCTGGAGCCGTACGGCGGCGGCGCGGTCGTAGTGGACCAGGCGCCCGAGGAAGGCGGCGAGGTCCGCCGCCTCCCTTTCGTCGGCGAGGTGCAACAGGACCGTCATGCGGCGACGGCCTCGTCCTTGTCATCTCGGTACTCCGCGAGGAACTCCTGTTCCTCGGCGGTAAGTCGGCGCGGCCGCTGGGCCTCGAAGTCGAACGGCACGACCATGGTCGCGGCCCGGACGTAGAGCTGATCCGCGTCCTTGACCTCATAGGTGATCGTGAAGGACGCCGCGCGGATCTCCGAGACCCACAGCTCGATGTCCACCGGCGTGTGCCGGTGGACCAACTGCCGCTTGTAGTCGATCTCATGGCGTGCCACCACTGACCCCTGCCTGAACTCCTTGTCCGGGCGGTTCAGGAAGTCGATACGCGCCTCCTCCAGATAGCTGAGGAAGACCGCGTTGTTCACGTGGCCGTACGCGTCCATGTCCACCCAGCGCATTGGGCAGCGGTAGATGTGCCGCAAGATCGATCAGCCCCGGGTCAGCTTCTTGTAGGTGGCACGGTGCGGGCGCGCCGCGTCCGGGCCGAGTCGCTCGACCTTGTTCTTCTCGTAGGACTCGAAGTTGCCCTCGAACCAGTACCACTTCGACTCGCCCTCGTAGGCGAGGATGTGCGTCGCGACCCGGTCCAGGAACCAGCGGTCGTGGGAGATGACCACGGCCGCACCGGGGAACTCGAGCAGCGCGTTCTCCAGCGAGGACAGGGTCTCCACGTCGAGGTCGTTGGTGGGCTCGTCGAGGAGCAGCAGGTTGCCGCCCTCCTTGAGGGTCAGCGCGAGGTTCAGGCGGTTGCGCTCACCACCGGAGAGGACACCGGCGGGCTTCTGCTGGTCCGGGCCCTTGAAGCCGAAGGCGGACACATAGGCACGCGAGGGCATCTCGACCTGACCGACGTTGATGTAGTCGAGCTCGTCGGAGACAACGGCCCACAGCGTCTTCTTGGGGTCGATGTTGGCGCGGCTCTGGTCGACGTAACTGATCTTGACGGTGTCGCCGACCTTGATGGAGCCGGAGTCCGGGGTCTCAAGGCCCTGGATCATCTTGAAGAGCGTGGTCTTTCCGGCGCCGTTCGGGCCGATGACGCCCACGATCCCGTTACGCGGCAGCGTGAAGCTCATGTCGTCGATGAGAACCTTGTCTCCGAACGCCTTGGAGAGGTTCTGGACCTCGACGACGATCGAGCCAAGACGGGGGCCCGGCGGGATCTGGATCTCCTCGAAGTCCAGCTTCCGCATCTTGTCGGCCTCGGCTGCCATCTCCTCGTAACGGGCGAGGCGCGCCTTGGACTTGGTCTGACGGCCCTTGGCGTTGGACCGGACCCACTCCAGCTCTTCCTTGAGCCGCTTCTGACGCTTCTCGTCCTTGCGGCCCTCGACCTTGAGACGGGTGGACTTCTTGTCGAGGTACGTCGAGTAGTTGCCCTCGTAGGGAATCGCGCGGCCGCGGTCCAGTTCGAGGATCCACTCGGCGACGTTGTTCAGGAAGTACCGGTCGTGAGTGACGGCGACGACGGCGCCCGCGTACTTCGAGAGGTGCTGCTCCAGCCAGTTCACCGACTCGGCGTCGAGGTGGTTGGTGGGCTCGTCGAGGAGGAGCAGGTCCGGGGCCTCGATCAGCAGCTTGCAGAGCGCGACGCGGCGCTTCTCGCCACCGGAGAGGGTGGTGACCGGCCAGTCGCCGGGCGGGCAGCCCAGCGCGTCCATGGCCTGCTCCAGCTGTGCGTCGAGGTCCCAGGCGTTGGCGTGGTCCAGGTCTTCCTGGAGCTTGCCCATCTCGTCGAGGAGCGCGTCCGAGTAGTCGGTCGCCATCAGCTCGGCGACCTCGTTGAAGCGACTGAGCTTGCCCATGAGCTCGGCGGCACCGTCCTGGACGTTCTCCAGGACCGTCTTGCTCTCGTCCAGCTGCGGCTCCTGCATGAGGATGCCGACGCTGAAGCCCGGCGAGATGTAGGCCTCGCCGTTCGAGGGCTGCTCGAGCCCCGCCATGATCTTCAGAACGGTGGACTTACCGGCACCGTTCGGCCCGACCACACCGATCTTTGCTCCGGGCAGGAAGTTCAGGGTGACGTCATCAAGAATCACCTTGTCGCCGTGCGCTTTGCGCGTCTTGCGCATGGTGTAAATGAACTCAGCCAAGGGAAACCGTCCGGACGCTTGAAATCGGCAGTGGGCAGATACACCCCATCTTGCCTGACTGCCAGGCCTGGGGGGAAACCAGTTCGGGCAGCCCTCCGTGACCTGGCCCTTCCCGGCGGTGCAGGAGGACACTCGTAGGCAGGGGACCCGTGGTGGACAGGGACCCGGAGGTGATCGTGATGGCGCAGACCACTGTCGGATGGCATGTCGAGCTGGAGTTCGAGGAAGATCCTCACCGCACGCGAGCCGCCGCACTCGTACGGCTGCCGGACGGGAGCGAGGTGCGCGCGCACGGCTACGCGAGCCGCCACCCGTCCGACTCGAACCAGCCGCGGGTCGGCGAGGAGGTCGCGGGAGCCAGGGCGCTCAACGAACTGGCGATGAAGCTGCTGACCAAGGCGCATGACGAGATCGACGAGGAGTCGGGCAGGACGTCGCGACCGCTGACCTGAGGTGAGCCGGGCCGGGCGCCGTGCGAGTCACGGTCACCCGGCCCTCAGGCCCTCGCACTCTCAGCGTGGATGTGCCGTGAACACCTCGTGCAGTACGTCCATGTAGGCGCCGTGGCCGGTGGAGCTCGGCCAGTCCGTGGCCGACTCGACGGCCGTGCCCTCGCCCCACTCGTTGTACGTCACCACGAGCTGGAAGGGCTCACCCGAGGTGGCGACGGTGGTGGCCTCCTCGCGGAACCGGTCGAGGTCGCGCGCGACGGTCGGCTCCTTCGCGGTGTTCAGCCAGAAACCGGGTGACACGATCGCCGAGTACCCCTTCTGCACGTCAAGGCCGGAGGCGTACTGGTGCCAGCCCTCGGGCTGGTTCGCGCAGTCCTTGTAGCCGCCGAACACCTTCAGGACGACGTAGTAGCCCGCGGTCTCGTTGGCCTGCGACCACCGGGTGGCCATGTCGCACGCGTCGCCGCCCCCGCCGTACACGAAGATCACCGGCTTGCCGTCGACGTGCAGCCAGGTCTGCTGGTCGGAGTACTTGCGCAGGTAGGTCAGGCTCTCCCTGATCTCCGCGGCCGAGGGGTCGGCGTACGCCTCGTGCTCGTAGTACACCGTCCAGGAGAAGCCGAGTTCCGCTCCCTTGGACATCAGGAGGGGCAGCCGTACGTCCTCACGCTTGCCCTCGCCCCACCAGGAGGAGATGCCGGCCTGGAGACCGCCGTACTGCATGTCCTTGATCTGGCGCTCGACGGTGGCCGGGTCGTCGACGTCGTACTTGCCGGCCGAGGGCGTGTACTGGCTGCCGCCGTCGGTGAAGTTCTCGTCGTACCAGGGGTAGTAGAAGGCTGCCCGTACGGGCAGCTTCGTGTCGGTGACGGTCGCCGCCTTCCCGGCGGCCGGTTTCGGTGCCGCGGCGGCCTTGGGCGAGGCCGAGGCCTTCGGCTTCGCGGTCGCGGAGGGCGAGGGTGTCGGGGAGGCGGTGGTGGACGGCTGGGCGCCGGAGGCCTGCGGCGCCGATACGGTCGTACCGGCCGAGGACTGTTCGCCGCGGTCGTCCGGCCCGAACACTCCGAACGTGTAGGCAACGGTGGTGGCCACCAGGGACAGTGCGACGGCGGACGCCGTGACGGCGGCCTTGCCGAAGGCCATGCCCCCCGACTTCCGCAGGGCATGGCCCGTCGCCCTGCCCGCCGTGGACGGAATGTGGAAGGCAGCGGTGGCCACGTCGCTTGCGCCCGCACCGGCGCCCGCCCCCGCGCCCGCCCCCAACGCCAGCAGCCCCAGCAGAGCGGGCGGAACGGCCACCAGAGCCAGGTCGGCCAGCAGCCGCTCCGCCGGCACCACGCCGACCGATACGCCGCCGCACACCGCGCAGGCGCGCACATGCCGGGCGATCCGCTTGCGCCACAGGCCGGAGGGCCGCCCGTCCCAGCCGCGCAGCACCGTGTTCATCTCCGCGCACCGCGGCACGGCCCCCAGTGCGCGGACCACCGCCCGTGCGGCTTCGAGCCGGGCCTTCATCCGCTGCACCGCGACCGCGGCATGCGGGGTCGGCACCTCCATCGCCATGGCCAGTTCGGCCCGGGTCAGCCGGCCCGCGACCTCCATCCACCACAGGGACAGCAGCTGCCGGTCGTCGGCGTCCAGCCAGCGCGTGGCCTCGGCGGTCTCCTGCCGCTGACCCGACAGGTTCAGCACGGTGATCGTCAGATCGACGAAGTCGGCTCCCGGATCCGCGAGGAACGCCATCTCCTCAAGACCCTCGATCCCGGAGGTCGCCGGCGCGCTGCGCCGCAGCCGCCAGTGCCGGCGGACCTGTCGCATCGCGATGGCCACCAGCCAGGACCGGAACGCCTCCGGGTCACGCAGTTTGGGCACGTCCCGGATCATCTGCAGCATGACGTCCTGCACGACGTCATCGGTGTCGGCGGGGGCGTCCAGCGCACGTCCCACGATGTTGTAGATCAGGGGCAGGTAGTCGGCCACGAGTGTGTCGAGGGCACGCTGGTCACCGCCCTGCGCGGCCCGCACCAGGGCGGCCTGCGTCCGGGGCTCGTCCGGCCCGTCGTATCCGCTGTGTGATGTCTCGGTCATGACTGGAGGAGGGTTCCTCGTCGGCGTCGGCATAACAGAAATCGCTGCGCGCCATCATCACATCGCTCCATCAGCACTCACTCAGGGGCCCTGCGCCTACCCCCGCCCTCCCAGGTCAGGAGCGGCGGGCGGCCCACACCGTGCGCTCGGTGCGCACCCTCAGGTCGGTGCGGCGCAGGATGCTGTGCGGGCTGCCGGTGTCGAGCAGTTGGTCGAAAGCGACCAGGTCCTCGGCCGTGAGGGCGGATGCGACGCCGCCGCGCATGCGACGCAGGCTGCTGAGTGCGTAGCGGCCCACCGCGTCGGTGTGGGGCGGACCGATGTCGACGGTGATGGTGCGTTCGCCCTCGACGGTGAAGCCGGCTGCTTTCAGCTTGGTTCCCCAGTCGGCGCCACGGTGGGGGACCTGCTCGGCGTGGCGGTGGTCGAGCACGGCATGGCAGCGCTCCTCAAGTCCTGGAACGTCTTCCGGGGCGCCTGCGGGCAGGAACCGGGGGAAACCGGCCAGCTCGACGACGGCGAACAGCCCGCCCGGCACCAGCAGGTCGTGGACCTGGCTCAGGGTGCGGTCGGGGTCGGCCACATGGTGCATGGAGGCCGACGCCCAGACCAGCTCCGGCGCGCCGGGTTCGGACCGCGACGGCGGGCCTGTTTCGGACCGCGACGACGTGCCAGTTTCGGACCGCGACGGCGTGCCGAGTTCGGGCCATGCCGACGCGTCGAGATCGGCCTGGACGGTGCGCACGCGGTCGGCCGCTCCGGCCGCGGCCGCCTTCTCCCGCAGTCGGGCCAGGTGGGCGGTCGAGAGGTCGACGGCCGTCACCTCTGCCTCGGGAAAGCGTGCGAGCAGAGCCAGGGTGCCGGCTCCGGTCCCGCAGCCCAGATCCACGATGCGGCGGGGGCTGATCTCGATGGGCAGCCAGGCGGTGATGGACGCGATGTGCTCGGCGAGTACTTCGGCGTCCAGGTCGAGGATCTCCACCTGGTCGCCCGCCTCGTGGTCGTGCCGGTGAACGTGGTGCGCCGCGTGCGCGGAGGGATGATTCATGCGTTCACGCTAAGCACGCCATTCACGTGTGGCGTGGCAGCTTGCGGAACGCGCAAGACGATGACCCGCTGGACTGCGGAACGCGCAAGACGATGACCCGCTGGACTGCGGAACGCGCAAGGCGATGACCCGCTGGACTGCGGTACACGCAAACGCTCACGGGGACGGCCGGTTGGCCTTACCCACGTCCTCGCCGCGCTGGTGACCGCGCCGGGCGTCCCGGTCGAAGACGCCCAGGATCTCGCACGGTCCGCCGTCCGCGCCGATGGCGTGCGGAAGCATCGTGGGGAACTCCGCCGCCTGGTTGGTCTCGACCCGCAAGCGCCGGTTGCCCAGGAGCAGGATCGCGGTGCCGGAGAGGACGACCAGCCACTCGCGGCCCGGGTGGGCACGCATGCGCGAGGGATTGTCGGGCGGCGGATCGGTCATACGCCGGCGTACGACGGTCATGCCGGGCTCCGCCTTGACGGGCCAGCGCATCTGCCCGTGGGCTCCGTCGATCATCGGGTTGGAGATGACGTCGTCCGTGGCGGTCTCGACCAGTTGGTCGAGGGAGGTGTCCAGGGCGCGGGCGAGGGTGACGAGCTGGTCCAGGGCCAGTCGGCGCCCGCCGTTCTCGATGCGGCTGAGCGTGGACTGGCTGACCTTGGCGCGACCGGCCAGCTCTTCCAGGGACCAGCCCTGGGCCACGCGCAGGGCACGGATGCGCTTGCGCACCAGGCTGTCCAGGTCACCATCACCTTGCGTCATAGGCAACACCTTATGCTCGTACGGCAAGGTGCGCCCGGTGTCGTTCGCCGCCGTCGGGCTCGGCAGCCCACCGGGGACGGTGGTCGGCGGGGCACAGCCGGTCGATCCTCAGCATGTACGTCCATGACGAACTGGTCCCGCCGGTGAGGGAGTTCGTCGCCGCGCCGGAGTCCCCCACACCTACCGCGTAAGCCCCGCAACAATCGTCGTGAGCGTGCGCTCGATCACCGCGTCGCGCTGCTCGGCGGGCAGCCGGGCCAGCGGACCGTCGAGGATGAGCAGGGAGAGACCGTGGACGGCCGACCAGGCGGCGACCTCGGCCGCGGGCCGGTTCTCCGGCCGCATCCGGCCCGTCGCCACCAGTGCGTCCAGCGTGCTCGACAGCTCCACGAACGCCGCGAACTCCGCCCTCTTTTCGGGGATTTCGAGGCCGGTGAAGTCGCCGCCCTCCGCGGGTGTACGACAGAAAGCGGTGCGGTAGAGCCCCGGGTGCTCGATCGCGAAGCGCACGTATCCACGCCCGATCGCCTCGGTCCTGCGCACGGCCTCCTCACCCGGATCGTCGAGTGCGGGCAGTACACGCACCGCCTCGACCATCGACTCGGCGAGCGCCTGCTGACCGCGGATCTTCACGGCCTCAAGGAGATCCCCCTGGCCGCCGAAGTGGCGATATGCGGCGGTGGGCGACACGCCGACGCTGCGGGCCGCCTCACGCAGGACGACCCGCTCGGGGCCACCCTCGGCCGCGAGTTCGAAGGCGGCCTCGATCAGCGCGTTGCGCAGGTCGCCGTGGTGGTAGCGGGACTTGCCGCCCGTGATCGATTCCATGAGCCCATCCTGCCTCGATCCTGAGTCCATCCCGCCTCGGCTCCGGCTTCACCCCGCCTCGATCCTGACCTCACCCCGCCTCGACCCAGACCTCATCCTGCCCCGGGGTGACGCCGGCGACCTCCCAAAGTTGACGGCGTTAACTTTATATGTCACGGTCCATGTTAATAGCGTAAACATCAAGGGGGATGACCATGTACGACCGAATTACGGAGCTGGCCCTTCGCCGGGGACGGCTCGTACTGACACTCGCCGTGGTGGCCGTGGTCGCCATGGGGGTCATCGGCTTCGGGGCCTTCGGCAAGCTCCTCGGCGGTGGCTTCGGGGATCCGAGCGCGCCCTCGACCCACGCCCAGGAGCTCATCGACGAGAAGTTCGGAGGTGAGAGCAACCTGGTCCTGCTGGTCCGTGCCGACGACGGCGCCATCGGCTCCCCCGCCGCCGAACAGGCCGGCAGCGCCCTCACCTCGGAGCTCAAGGCCGAGCCGACGCTGTCGAACGTGATCTCGTACTGGGACACCGGCGCCTCCTCGCTGACCTCCCGCGACGGGAACGAGGCGCTGGTGCTCGCCCACATCAAGGGCGACGAGACCGAGCAGGACGACAACGCCTCGGCGATCATCGACGAGTACACCGGCGACCGGAACGGACTGACGGTCGAGGCCGGCGGAGCGGCCGCGGTCGGCAATGATGTGAGCAGCCAGGTCGCCAAGGACCTCGCGGTGGCCGAGCTGATCGCCGTGCCGCTGATCCTCATCCTGCTGGTGATCGCCTTCGGCAGCGTCGTCGCGGCGCTGATCCCCCTGGTCATCGGGCTGATCGCGATCGCCGGAACCTTCGCCGAGCTCTACGTCCTCGGCAGCCTCACCAACGTCTCGGTGTTCTCCATCAACCTCACCACCGCCCTCGGCCTGGGCCTCGGCATCGACTACGCACTGCTCATGATCAGCCGGTTCCGCGAGCACCTCGCCGAGGGCGCCGACGTCCCCGACGCGCTCCGGCACACGGTGCGTACGGCCGGTCGGACCATCACCTTCGCCGCGGCGACCGTCGCCATCGCGCTCTCCGCCCTGCTGGTCTTCCCGCAGTACTTCCTGCGCTCGTTCGCCTACGCGGGCATCGGCGTCGTGATCATCGCCGCCGCCGGCGCCCTGCTGGTCGTGCCCGCGCTGCTCGCCGTGCTCGGCCACCGGGTCAACAACGGTCGGCTGCCCTGGGCGAAGACCGTACGCAACGCAGAGGCGCCGCTCTGGGGCCGGCTGGCCCGCACGGTCATGCGCAGGCCCGCCCTGACCGCGCTGCCGGTCCTCGCGATCCTGTTGCTCGCCGCGAGTCCGCTGCTCGGCGTCACCTTCGGCACGCCGGACGAGCGGGTACTGCCGGAGAGCGCCCAGAGCCGGCAGGTCGCCACCGCCGTACAGGGCGACTTCACCGGCAGCGACGAGTCCGCCGTGCAGATCGTCACGACCGGGCCCGTGGCTCCGGCCGAGCTGAGCGGGTACGCGACCGACCTGTCGCGGCTCGACGGCGCGGCCCGCGTGGAGACCTCCGCCGGCACCTTCGCCGACGGCCGGTCCACCCCGCCCGGTCCGGCGGCCGCCGCACTGGGCCGGCCGGACGCTCAGCGGATCACCGTCGTCAGCGCCCTCACGCCCAAGTCCGACGAGGCACAGGCCCTGGTCAAGGACGTACGGGCGGTCGATCCGCCCGCCGGGACCGAGGTGTTGGTCGGTGGCAACGACGCGCGGCTCGTCGACTCCAAGGACTCGATCGCCGACCGCCTCCCGTTCGCCATCGGTCTCGTGGCCGCCACCACCTTCGTGATCCTCTTCCTCTTCACCGGCAGCGTGATCCAGCCACTGCGGGCACTCGTCCTCAACGGCATCAGCCTCACGGCGGCCATCGGCGTCATGGTGTGGATCTTCCAGGACGGCCATCTGTCCTCCCTCCTCGGCTTCACGCCGCAGCCGATGGACACCTCGATGACCGTGCTCATGTTCTGCATCGCCTTCGGTCTGTCCATGGACTACGAGGTCTTCGTGACCAGCCGGATCAAGGAACTGCACGACGCGGGCGCCGACACGGAGACCGCCGTCACCAGCGGTCTCTCCCACACCGGCCGCATCGTGACCATGGCAGCCGGCCTGCTCGCGGTGAGCTTCTTCGCCTTCGGCACGGCCAACGTCAGCTTCATCCAGATGTTCGGGCTCGGCAGCGGCCTGGCGATCCTGATCGACGCGGTCGCCGTACGCGGCGTACTCGTACCGGCGGCCATGCGACTCCTTGGCCGTACGGCCTGGTACGCGCCGAAACCACTGCGCGCGGTGCACAAGCGGCTGGGCATCTCCGAGGCCGCGCCTGCGGAGGAGGAGCGGACGCCGGCGAAGGTCTGACCCTGTCTCCATGCGGAAGCTCGGTCGGGATCCGGCCGGGCTTCCACACTTTCCAACGCGTTCAACTCTCTGGGCCAGGCTCCTCCCCCACGGCCGTTCAAGCCGCCGTACGCCAAGGGGGAGCCCGATGAACATAGTCATTCCCGGAGGAACCGGCCAGGTAGGAACCATCCTGAACCGCGCCTCGGACACCGAACTCCTGCTGAAGAGCCACCGCGCCGTACCCGGCCGCATCCTCGAAGCGGGCTTCCTCTTCGACCACCACCAGTGGCCGGAAGCCACCGCCGGCCTCGTCCGCCGCGCCCGCGGCATCGGTAGAAACGGTGACGCGAACGCCGTAGAGACGGAAAAGCCCCGGCAGCACCCCGCCGAGCCCGGATCAGGCGGACTCGGCAACGGGACGGCGGTAGGTGCCGTACCACTGTGACCTTGCCAGCTCTCGTGCCACCTCGCTGTCGCTGTCCGGGCCCCCCATGGCGATCTGCTGGGCGATGACCTGCGCGCCGCCCCAGGTGAGCACCTTCCCGGAGACGACGGGATCGATATCGGCAGGGATCCTTCCGGCTCTCTGCTCCTCTTCGAGCACTTCGGTGGAGTGCTGTGCGAACCGGTTGATCTCCCGGGCGGTGGCCTCGCGCAGCGTCGGATCGTAGCCGGAGACCTCGGCGATGGCGGCAAGGACGGGTGCCCGGAGGCGGTAGAACGCGAGTTGCTCCGCGAAGACCGCCGCGAGTCCGTCGACACCGCCGTCCGGGCCGGTCGGGCGCCACTCGGTGGCCATACCGAAGAGTTCGTCCTTCATGTCTCCGACGAGCCGCAGCAGAACGGTGACCTTGTCGGGAAAGCACATGTAGAAGGACGACCGGGCCACCCCGGCCTCCGCGGTGATGCGCTGGACACCCAGTTCGGTGAAGCTGGCGCCGTCCGCCAGTAGCCGCTCGGTGGCGGCGAGCACGGCGGCCTCGATCTCGGCGCGCCGTTTGAGCCGGCCCGGGCGGGGGCGAGTCACTGAAGCCATGGCTGTCTCCTGCCGACGAGTTGTACGGGATTCTCGCTGATGCCTGCCGGATTCGGCGGCGCCGGGCACCGCGCGGGAGCAGCGGTACGCCCGGCCGCCTCCTGCGGGCGAGGGCTCACACGCGAGAACCCGGCACGTTCTTGGAACGGTAGATCACCTGGAAGTCGCTGTAGCCGTCCAGGCCGCGCGGGCCGCCCTCGGTGCCCAGGCCGCTCCACTTGGCACCGCCGAAGGGCATCGCCGGGGAGATGGCGGTGTGGGTGTTGACCCAGCTCATGCCCGTCTCAAGGCGTCGCGCGACAGCCTCGGCCCGTTCGGTGTCCGCGCTCCAGACGGAGCCGCCGAGACCGAACATGCCGGAGTTGGCGCGCCGCAGTGCGTCCTCGATGTCCGTGTACTCGACGATCGGCAGCGCGGGGCCGAACTGTTCCTCGTCGACGATCCGGACCCCGTCGGAGACATCGGTCAGGATGGTCGGCTCGTAGAAGTACCCGGTGCCGTCGATCGCCCTGCCGCCCGTGACCACTTTCGCGCCGTGGGCCACGGCCTCGGTCACCAGAGTGACCACCCGGTCCCGTTGCGGAGCGTTGTTCAGCGGCCCCAGTACGGTCCCGGGGAGGAAGCCGTCGCCCACCTTCACCGCCCGCGCCCGGTCGGCGAACGCGTCGACCAGCGCGGAGCGGATCTCCCGGGCGACATAGATCCGCTTGGGAGCCACGCACACCTGGCCGTTGTTGTTGAAAGCCTGGGGGAAGAGCTGTTCGACGACCGCGTCGACGTCGACATCGTCGAGCACGATCACCGGGTCGTTGCCGCCCAGTTCCAGAGTCAGGCGCTTGAGATCGTCCCCGGCCGCTGTCGCGATCTTCCTGCCGGTCGCGGTCGAGCCGGTGAAGCTCACCGCCCGCGTCAGGGGGTGGGTGGTCATCATCGGGCCGATCTCGTCACCACCGCTGAGCACGTTGAGCACCCCGGGCGGCAGGACCTTGCCCAGCAGCTCGCCCAGCTTGAGCGTGGCGAGCGGGGTGTACGGCGAGGGCTTGAGGACCACGGTGCTGCCGGCCCGGAAAGCCGTGGCCACCTTCGCGAAGCCGATCATGACGGGAAAGTTGAACGGCGCGATGGCGGCCACGGCCCCCAGCGGCCTGCGGACGACCTCGACGCGCGCCTCGCTGTCGTCCCTGAGGACTTCCGGCGGCACCTCGAGGTCGGCGTAGTAGCGCAGCCACCCAGCGGTCCCGGCGAACTCGCGTTGGGATTCGCTCAGCGGCTTGCCCTGCTCGGCGGTGAGCACTTGGGTGAGTTCGCCGGCGGCGTCCTGGACCACGTCGGCCATGGCACGCAGCGACTGCCGGCGGTACTCCTCGTCCTCCCGCCAGGTCTGGAAGGCGCGGGTGGCTGCCTCGAAGGCGGCGTCGACGTGAGTACGGTCGCCGGCGGGCACCGATGCGAAGGGCCTGCCGGTCGCCGGGTTGACGACATCGAGCGAGGTGGCGGTGTCGACGGCGGCTCCTCCGATCGTCATCACGGCCGGGGAAGTGAGCGTGAACGGTTCCATTTCTTCTACCTCTTGGATTTCTTGTAGTGATTTTGGCCTCGTGGCCGGACCTCTGGGACACGGCGCCCGGCGGGATCTCCGTCGGCGTGGCCCAGTCCCCTCTGGGCGGATGGCAGCAAGGTGGTGGCGCACAGCGCCAGCAGGGCTGCGGCTGTCGCGCAGAGGAAGGCGATGCGGAACGCCCCGAGGGTCGGGGTGCCCTGGGAACTGGCGGCGCCGGCCAGGATGGCGGCGACGACGGCGCTGCACGAAGAGGTGCCGATGGACCTCGTCAGCGTGTTCAGCCCGTTGGCCGCCGCCGTCTGCCCGGCGGGCACCGCCGCCGCGATCAGCATGGGCATCGCCGCATAGGCCAGGGCCACGCCGACCCCGATCACACAGCCGGTGATCGCCAGCATCCAGAGGCTTCGCATGGATGCCAGCCCCATGATCCAGCCGCCCGCCATGAAGGCGCTGCCCGCCGCAAGACACGCCTTTGCCCCGTGCCGGACCAGCACCCGGGCGGCCACCGGCGACATGGCCAGCATCACCAGGCCCGAAGGTGCGATGAGCAGTGAGGCGGTCAGTGCCGACTGGCCGAGGCCGTCATCGGCACTGGGCGACTGGAGCAGTTGGGTGATGGTCAGGGTCATCGCGTAGGTGGCGAACCCGAGCAGTACGGCCGCCCCGTTGACGATGAGTACGGTGCGGCGAACCGAGGTCCGCACATCGATCAGCGGAGCTGCAGACCTGCGCTCCCAGACCGACCATGCCGCCAGTACGACCACGGAGGCGGCGAACAGACCAAGGGTCCGGCCTGCCGTCCACCCCCATTCCTCGCCTTTGGAGATCGGCAGCAGGAGACAGACCAGGCCGACCGTGAGTCCGAGCGCTCCGACCCCGTCGAAGGAGCCTTTCCGGGCCTTGTTGTCATCCCGCGGAACGGCGACGACAACACAGAGGAGAGCGGCCACGGCCAGCACGGCGGTGAACCAGAACAGCAGATGCCAGTCGAAATGGGCCACCACCACGGCCGAGAACGGCTGACCAAGGGCGGCGCCGACCCCCAGCATGGAACTCATCACCGCCGTCGCGGCTCCCCTCTTCTCGGCGGGCAACCGGTCCCGGAAGAGGCTGATACCGACGGGGATGATCCCCAGCGAGCCGCCCTGTACGGCACGGCCGATCACGGCCGGTACCACGGAGTCGCTCACAGCACAGATCAGGGAGCCGACGGCGAGCAGCACCAGACTCGCCAGGATGACGAGCCGCTTGCCGTACAGGTCGGCCAGGCGTCCGGCGATCGGATTGACGATGGCGCCTGCCAGCAGAGCCGCCGTGACCACCCAGGACGCCGAGAGAGCCGACGTGTGCAGCAGGCTCGGCCACTTGGGTATGAGCGGGACCGCGACAGTCTGGGTGATGGCCGCCACGAACCCCGCGAAGGCCAGCGCCGCCACGAACGGGCCGGTGCGCTGTTCGGACGGCTGGTGTTCCCGTGGCCGCACGACAAAGCACCTCCTCGAATCCGGGTGGTCCAGGCGGGACGCTGTGGGTCGAGATCGTGCGACCGGGCGTCTGGCGAGGGTCGGGGCTCCTCCTGCGGCTGATGCCGACGGCCGACTGGTGAGGCGCCGTGAACGAGGCTTGAGCCGAAGGGCCGCACGCGATTTCCGTGACCACCCGACCCCTCGGCCGAGGCCTTACGAGATCACCTGAAGACGACTGTAGCGCGACTTGGACACTATGTCCAACATGCTGTCGAACACCATGTCCGATCTTTACCGTCGGAAGGGGTGAGGACTCGAATACCGTCCGGATCGTGACCTCGTGCGGGGCACGGCATGAGGGGAGCAATCCCCTCCTGGGCGTCGTACGACAGGCCGGCGCCGACCCTCCGGACCGCCGCTGGGCCCCGAAAGGGTGGCAGGGACGGGGCAACACCGACAATGACGGACAGGTCGGCCGCAGGTCACACCGCTGAAGGCGCAGCCCGGCCGACGCCGGAAGGTCGATGGGCGCCCACCGTCCTAGAACCGCCTGACCACAGCTGGCAGCAACCGCGGGCAGGCTCCAGCGAATCCCGTGTCAGGCCAGGCCGATCTGCTGATAGAAGGTCTGGTTGTCCCAGAAGAGGAACTCCTCGTCCATGACCCCCTGACGGTTCCAGATTCCGACGGTGGCCATGTTGATGGCGTACTTCTTGCCGGTCGGCTGGATGAAGCCGCCCTTCCCGTCCGCCATAGGGCGGGTGAAGGTGCCCTGCATCACTCCGGTGACCGCGGTCAGTTCGTTCATCGCGATCCGGATCGGGTGCGACTTGATGCGGGTGTTCGGCGCCCAGGCGAACAGAGCGACCAGGTCGGCGATGTGCTGGTCGAGGCCATCGGTGTAGTGCCCGTCGGGCCAGTGAGCGCGGATGTTCCGTGCATGACTCTCATCGAGGCGCGCCCAGTCCGCGTTCGAGAAAACATCGAAGTCGAGCTCGTCGAAGGTCTGCAGATGGGTCCGCTCCTCGCGCGACCAAACTGCTCGACCTCATCGAGCACCTGGAGTCGCACATGCCGACGATCCTCGCCGCACAGCTCGGTTACGACCGGAGCAGTGAGCCGTCGACAGCACCGGTCTCGCACTTGTCGCGCCAAAACACCAGTTCAGCGCCGTGATCAAAACTCGCTGACTGGTGCGGGAAGTACAAGGAGACGGCACGGGGCGGGCCGGCGGTCAACACCATCGGGTGCCGAAACCATCAGGTGCTGACCCGACCGCCCCCGGAGCGACGGATCACCGCCGCATCTCGTATCCGCCGAAGCCCTTGGTGCCGGAGGCCTCGCGCCACCAGTGGTCAAGAGCCTGCTGGTCCATCACCGCCCAGTCCGGCGTGTGGGTGACCTGGGCCCGTCCCAGCCTGCGGCCGAGTTCCACCGTGGCCCGGCCGACCGACACCCGCTCGGCACCGTACGTCTCCAGTGCCGACTCCCAGCTGTCGCCCGCCCGCAGCGCGCGTTCCAGCGCGGCCACGTCCTGCAGTGCCTTGACCGCGCCACTGCCCGTGTTCGGGCGGCCGACCGCGGCCGCGTCCCCGAGGAGGGCGAGCCGTCCGAGCGCGTAACTCGGCGCGACCATGTCGTACATCGGCTGCACGAAGGTGTCCTGAGGCCGGGTCCGATGTACGACGTCCTGCCAGAAAGGGGGGAGGTTATCCGCCACCAGCCGCAGGAGATAGCACCTCAGTTCATCGCTCATGAGCCGGGGTTGGACGGTCCGTGGATCGGCGAACTGGGATACCGCGGCGTCCGGCGGCGTCGCGTAGAGCACCCAGTTGACGGTCGTACCGCCACCACCCGAGCCGGGTATGCGGTAGACCAGCATGTGTCCGCCGGGGAATCCGACGGTTACCGCGTCCTCCTCGCGAAAGGCTTCCGCCGGGCCGGGGAGCCGCTCGACGGGCAAGGTGCCGCGCCAGACGACGAACCCGCCGTACTCCGCGACGGCCTGTGGGTGCATCGCGGCCCGCACCACCGAACGGTAGCCGTCCGCTCCGATCACCAGGTCGAACCGCTCCTCCGTGCCGTCCGCCAGGTGCACGACCGCGCCGTCGGCTTCCCGGCTCACCCGTGCCACCTGGGCGCCCGTACGGTAGTCGACCGGCTCGGGTACACGATGACGCAGCTCCTCCCAGAGCGACCCCCAGTTGTACGAGCGGAACGGCATCTGCAGGACGCCGATCTCGCGGCCCCCACGAGACGCGTCGTCACGCACCACCCAGGACCGCCGCGTCAGTTGAATCCACGGAATGGAGGCGTCGAGATACCCGGCCGCCGCAAGCTCGGCATAGCGATCGTTGTGCAGAGCAAGGCCGACTCCGCGTTCCTCAAGCCGAGCGGCGGCCCGTTCGAAGACGACCACCTCGTCCGCACCGATCCGCGTAGCGGCAAGTGCCGCCGCACAGCCCGCTATGCTCCCGCCCACGACACCGACTCGTCCTCCGACCACGCCCTGCCTCCTCGTCCTGGACCGCGATCCGACCTCGACGGTCGCCGCGGCGAAATCGCCGACCATGTCAACGCCAGGGGCGGGCCCGGCGGGCAGGCCGGTGCGAGGCCCAGGCCCATGCGTGGAACGACCCCCCGACCAAGACGAAGCAGGAACCAATAGGGCGGGCGGTCCCACGCCTGCCGCCTTCGATCACCGCACCCATCGCCGCCCCCCGCGCCCGCCCATCCCCCTGCCTTGCCTTGCGCTGCCCTGCCCTGCCCTGCCCTGCCGCAGAGCCTGGGCGGACCTTGCCTCTCGCACCACGTCCATCGACCACAGAGCCCCGCCCGATGATCGACATCCACTCCGCCCAACGGCCCCTGGGAACCAAAAGGTTCCGCATCATGCACACGGCCGGTGAACCCACCGGCGGCCCACCGGGGACATATCCAGATGAAAGAGGGATTGCTGGAGACCGAGGAGCGCGACCACGTCGACGACCGTGTGGCGCCACGGCTGCGATCCCCCAAGTGCCGCCACAACAAAGGAGACTGGCCCGAAGCCGCGGGAACTCAAGACCACCAGCGACCGACTACTGGTTCGACAGCGCAACTCGACAGCTGCTGACCACCGTGCGAGGTCGGCAGACCGGGGCGCGAAACTTCGGGCGAAGGTGGTTCGACACACGTGAAACGAAGACACTTGTTGCAGACCTCCGCGGCGGCGCTCGGCGCCCTCTCGGCGGCCCCGCTTGCTGCCGGAGCCGCCCACGCGGCCGCCCCGGGGCCCGCTCGCGGCGACAGTGGTGAAGCACTACGCGTCCACATCGTCACCTTCGACGGAGTGGAGGAGCTGGATGTCTTCGGCCCGTTCGAGATCTTCTCCGTGGCCGCCTGGGCCCATCCGGTCACGGTGAAACTGGTGACCTGTGGGGAAGCGGCCGAGGTCACCCACAGCTTCGGCACGAAGGTGGCCGCAGCGGCCTGGTCCCCGCACGACGCCGATCTGATCGTCGTCCCCGGTGGAGGTTTCGGCCGACGCGACGGCCCCGGCGTCTGGGCGGAGATCGACAAGGGGGAGCTGCCGTCCGCGCTGCAGGCGGCCCATGAAGCCGGAGTCAAGATCCTCGGCGTCTGTACGGGGGTGATCGTGCTGTCCGCCGCCGGTCTGACCACGGGCCGTACGTGCACCACGCACCATCTGGCCAGGAGCTACCTCGCCGAACAGGGGGCCCGGGTCGTGGACCAGCGGGTCGTCGACGACGGTGACCTGGTGACGGCCGGCGGGGTCTCGTCCGGCATGGACGGCGCCCTGTGGCTACTGGAACGCGAGTTGGGAAGTGCTGCCGCCACCTTTACGGAGGCGATCGTGGAGTTCGAGCGCCGGGGGACGGTGCTCCGGACGTCGACCGCCTCGACGTGATCGCGGAGCCGTGACCGCACCCTCCTCCCTCGTCGCCGAGGTCCGGAGAGCCGTGTGACACCAGAGGTGGAGAACGCCTTCTCCGCCGTCAGAGCCGAGTTCGGTGCGGAATCGATTGCTCGGGCCGAGGACGAGCGCGTCACCGACGCCGACCTCACCGAACTCGTTCTCGATCACGGCGATCCGCTACCCACAGGCACGGACGAGGACAACACGCCCAGGGTCGCCGATGCCATCGGCGGTCAGTCCTGCTCAACCCCGGCCAAGTCGCCGCACTCCTCGCCTGGATCCGCCTGACCAGGCGGCCGAAGAGGCGTCCCGCGGGCTCAGGTCACCGAGCGGACCGGCAGCAGCGTCCCCGTCCCGGTCGCCACGTATGCCCGCCGCATGAGAGGCCGGCCCGCCGCGCTCCAGCAGCGCATCGAAGACCCCCAACAACCCCGGCGACCTCTCCTTGGCAGAGAGAACACACCCAGGACTTCGGGAAGCCTTCGGGAAGAACACCCGCCAAAACCCGTGCGGAACCGCTCCCAACCCGACTGCCGCCCTCGTCACCAGGGGGTCGGTCCGGCCTCACCGCACCGCGACACGATCCCTCTGAAATGCCCCTGCCCAGCAGAAACGCCCTCCCGGGAGGGCGGAAGCAGGACGTGGAGAGAGCGCCCCCGGCAGGACTCGAACCTGCGGCCAAGCGCTTAGAAGGCGCCTGCTCTATCCACTGAGCTACGGGGGCCGGGTGTGGTGGCCGGTGTCCTGGTGCCCGGGTGTGGGCTGATCCCTGACCTTGCCGGGGACAAGGATAGGGCTCCTGAATCCCTGTCCCTCGCGCTTCGCCTCCGTGGCTCGATGTGGAGGTTCGGTGAAGCGGTCCTGATAATCGCAGGCGGGTACGAATCGCGCACCGCTTTTGGTGTCTCACGCACCGGGTGTTGTGCACTCGTTATGCCTGCGCCCCAGTCGCCCCTTCCGCCCCGTATGTCCTATCGGCGCGCAGACATACTCATATGCTTCAGAAAGACTCCAAAATTGGGCATTCTTCGCATGTGGTGACCTTGGACGTACGGCCTCAGCTGCTCGACGCACTCTCCGCCCTGCGCGACCGTGTCGCCGCCGCACGCTTCCCGCTGCCCCTGGCGGGGGCTCCACGCGCGCGTGCCAACCGCGACGAACTACTCGCACAGCTCGACGACTATTTGGTGCCCCGGTTGAGAGAACCCGAAGCACCCCTTCTCGCCGTCATCGGAGGTTCGACCGGCGCCGGCAAGTCCACGCTGGTCAACTCTCTTGTGGGGCGCCGGGTCAGCGAGGCGGGCGTGCTGCGGCCGACGACCCGTACGCCCGTCCTGGTGTGCCATCCGGAGGACCATCACTGGTTCAGCGGGATGCGGGTGCTGCCCGACCTCGCGCGTGTGTGGGTGCCCGATCAGGAGCCCGGCGACGATCTGCCCGCGCTCGGCGAGCGCGGCGAACGGGTGCTGCGGATCGAGACCGCGGACACCCTCCCCCGCGGCCTCGCCCTCCTCGACGCGCCCGACATCGACTCCCTGGTCGCCGACAACCGCGTACTCGCCGCCGAGCTGATCTGCTCGGCCGACATCTGGGTCATGGTCACCACCGCCGCCCGGTACGCCGACGCCGTGCCGTGGCATCTGCTGCGCACGGCCAAGGAACACAAGGCCACCCTGGTCACCGTGCTCGACCGGGTGCCCCACCAGGTGGTGTCCGAGGTCTCGCGGCAGTACGGCGCCCTGCTCACCAAGGCCGGGCTCGGCGAGGTGCCGCGCTTCACCGTGCCCGAGCTGCCCGAGTCCGCCTGGGGCGGCGGCCTGTTGCCCGCCACCGCCGTCGCTCCGCTGCGTACGTGGCTCACGCACCAGGTGCAGGACCCGGCAGCCCGGCACGAGGCGATGGCCCGTACCGCCTACGGGGTCCTCGACTCACTGAAGTCCCGGATGCCCGAGCTGGCCGGCGCAGCCGCCGCACAGTACGCCGCCGCGCTGCGGCTCACCGCGGCCGTCGACGGGGCCTACGACAGCGAGCACGCGCGCGTGAGGGGGCGTTTGCAGGCCGGGGCCGTGCTCTCCGGGGACGCGCTCAAGCGGTGGCGCGCCTATCCCCTCGACTGCACCGCGGGCGAACTGCTCGACGCGCTCGTCGAAAGCCTGGCCTCACTGCTGCTGTGCTCCGTGACGGCCGCCGACGAGCGCGTGGACGAGGCCTGGCGGCGTGAACCGGCCGCGAGTGCTCCGGGGCTGACCGACCGTGATCCGACGCCGGAGAGCGCCGAGCACCGGATCGGGATGGCCGTACGACGGTGGCGACGCATCCTCGAGGAGTACGCCGAAGAGGAGGTGCGTGACCTCGACAGGAGTGTCGCGCAGGACGCCGAGGTGGTCGCCGCGCTGGTCGCCACCGCGCTGCTGGGAGGTCGCAGGGCGCGGTCCGCGGGCGAGGGGCTCGCCGAGCGGATCGGGGCGCACAGTGCGCTGCGGCTGCGCGACCGCGGTGGACGGTTGCTCGCCGACTACCTCGACAGGGCCCTGCACATCGAACGCGAACGCCGTCTCGCCCCGCTCGACGCACTCGACGTACGTCCAGAACCCCAGGCCGAACTCATCGCCGCGCTGTCCGTACTGCAGAAGGAGAGGTGACCGCGGTGACTGCCGTCACTGACCACACGGATCACGCCGACCGCCCAGACCAGCACGGGGAGGACCGTCTCGAAAACGCCTCCTCCGAAGAGGTCACATCGGAGAACGACCTCCCCGGTGACACGAGCTCCGACGATGAGGACGAGGGGGCGAGCGAGGGCAACGGCGAAGCCGAACAGAACCCCGGCGACAGCGAGCCCTCCGAGGAGGAGCCCCCGGGGAACGCCCCCTCAGGAGACGTCCACGCGCGCGCGGAGCGCCAGGAAGCGGGGCACGCACCCTTGGAGCGTCGTGAAGCAGGGCACGCGCGCGTGAAGGCCGAGGCCCCCTCCGCGCGCGCGGAGGGCGGCCCCGCCTGGGACGACGGGCTGATCGCACGGCGCGTGTCCGAGACGGCCAACGCGCAGGCGGCGCCCGTGGTGGAACCCAAGCCGGCGGTACAGGCCCCGCCGGCCCCCCTCGCGTACGACGGACCGCTCCGCTCACGCCTCGACGCGCTGCGCGAGCTGGTGGGACTGTCCCGCACCCGGCTCGACAGCCGGACACTCGCCGAGGCCGGCCGCGTCCTCGACGAGGCGGCGGCACGGCGCAGGCTCTCCGGGCAGCACACCGTCGTCGCGATCGCCGGGGCCACCGGAAGCGGCAAGTCCCAGCTCTTCAACGCGCTCGCCGGGGTGGCCATTTCGGAGACCGGTGTCCGCAGGCCGACGACCGCTGCACCCATCGCATGCAGTTGGAGCGACGGCGCGGCAACGCTCATCGACCGGCTCGGCATCCCTGGACGGCTGCGCAGACGCCCGTTGCAGAGCGCGGAGGCGGAGGCGCAGCTGCGCGGCCTCGTCCTGGTCGACCTGCCGGACCACGACTCGGCGGCGGTCCAGCACCGCGAACAGGTGGACCGCATCCTCGCGCTCGTCGACGCGGTCATCTGGGTCGTGGACCCGGAGAAGTACGCGGACGCGATCATCCATGAGCGCTATCTGCGGCCCATGGCGGGGCACGCGGAGGTCATGTTCGTAGTCCTCAATCAGGTGGACCGGCTGCCCGGTGAGGCCGCCGACCAGGTCCTCGACGACCTGCGACGGCTCCTCGACGAGGACGGGATCGCGCTCGGCGAGTACGGCGAACCGGGCGCGACCGTGCTCGCGCTGTCGGCGCTCACCGGGGACGGCGTCGGCGAACTGCGCGAGTCCCTCGGCCAGTTCGTGGCCGAGCGAGGCGCCGCCGCCCGCCGGATCTCGGCCGACCTGGCCGCCGCCACGGCGCAACTGCGCCCGGTCTACGCGACGGGGCGGCGGGCCGGCCTCAGCGAGGAGGCACGCGACGAGTTCGCCGCCCGGCTCGCGGACGCGGTGGGCGCGGTCGCGGCCGGCGACGCGGCCGAGCGCGCATGGCGCCGCAACGCCAACCGCGCCTGCGGCACGCCCTGGCTGCGGCTGTGGCGCTGGTACGAGGACCGGCGCGAACCCCCGACCGGACGGCTGACCGTACGGGCGCCCGAGGACGAGGAGGCCACCGCACGCCAGCGCGTCGAGCAGGCCGTTCGTACGGTGGCGGACCGGGCGGCGTACGGGCTGCCCGCCCCCTGGGCGCAGGCGGTACGCGAGGCCGCCGTACGTGGGGCGCAGGGGCTGCCCGAGGCGCTGGACGAGATGGCGGCGCGCGCCACGGCACCGGTGGGCCGGCCGCCGCGGCCCGGCTGGTGGCCGGCCGCCGTGTTCGCGCAGGCCTCGATGACGATCCTGCAAGTCATCGGCGGACTCTGGTTGTTGGGGCAGATCATCGGCATCACCTCGCCGAATCTCGGGGTGCCGGTGCTCCTGATGGTGACCGGCATCATCGGCGGCCCGGCCGTCGAGTGGAGCAGCAGGATGGCGGCGCGCGGGCCCGCCCGGCGCTACGGGCTCGAAGCGGAACGCCGACTTCGGGGGGCCGCCGCCGGCTGCGGAAGGGCACGCGTACTCGATCCGGTGGCTGCGGAACTTCTGCGGTACCGGGAGGTCCGGGAGCAGTACGTACGGGCCACGGGGGCGGCGGCGCCTGTCGGCTGACCCCACAACCACGCCCGCTCGACACGACACGATCGTGTCCGTGTCCGTGTCCGCCATCGCGTTCGTGTCCGCCATCGTGTTCGTGTTCGTGTTCGTGTTCGTGTTCGCTCGGTGCGGCACCACCCCACCGGGTGACGCGGTTGTCCACAACCAGCGGGTAGCACACACCGCTCAGCGGGCCCGGCCCGGCGAAGGCAGTCTGAACTCGCGGCGATCGCAGCGCATGCGGTCGCCGCGACAGACGCGACAGACGCGACAGACGCGTCGAACGCATCAGACGCATTCGTACGGGAGAGGGGTTCGGGGATGAACGAAACGACGGTGTGCGCAGTGGGCAACGTGGCGACGCCACCTGTGTACCGGGACTTGGCCAACGGGGCATCGGCGAGGTTCCGGCTGGCGGTGACGGCGCGGTACTGGGACCGCGAGAAGAGCGCGTGGACGGACGGGCACACCAACTTCTTCACGGTGTGGGCCAATCGAGCCCTCGCCACGAATGTGGGGGCATCGCTGTCGGTGGGCGACCCCGTCATCGTGCAAGGCAGGTTGAAGGTGCGCACCGAGCAACGCGACGGCCAGAGCTGGACGTCGGCCGACATCGACGCGGTGGCGATCGGCCACGACCTTTCACGCGGTACGTCGGCCTTCCGACGTCCCTCCAAGGGCGACACGGGATCGAGTCCGACCCCTCAGCCGGAACCCAGTTGGGAATCGGAGCCAGGAGCTCAGCCCGAACCGGCAGGAGTGACGTGATGTCAGGGTCGGAGACGACTTGACCGAACTGCGGCTTATCGACAAGTACATTCACAGCAACTCCATGGATTTGTCGATAAGCGCAGCTCACAGGCGTGTTCAGCGATAACGATTCCGAGTCGGATCGGTTATCGGATGACATCACCGAGGAGTGTGGTGCGCCGCGTCCTTAGGATGCCGGACATAGCTCATGGATCACTGGGCTTCTGATTCTGCTGGCGGGACCGTCCCCCCATGTCAACGGGTCCTGCTCGAAGGGAATTCTGTGTTTCTTTCGTTCGCTGCGTTGTCCGCGCGCAGGCGAGGGGCCGCTCGCCTCGCCGCCGCGACGTTGGTGTCAGGGCTCGTCGCCGCGGGGGCGATGGCCGCCGCGGGTACGGCCGTCGCCGACGAGACGCCGCAGAGCCAAGGGGGCGCGACGGCCACCATAGGCGGCCTGAAGACCTACGGGTCCGCCGTGATACACGACAACGGCGAAGACCTACAGGTGTCCGCGGGCCTGTTCGAGATGTCCGTCGACAACGGCGGCACCCTGCAGACCTACTGCATCGACCTCCACAACCCGACGCAGAAGGACGCCAAGTACCAGGAGACCTCCTGGAGCGGCACCTCGCTGAACGGCAACGCGGATGCGGGCAGGATCCGCTGGATCCTGCAGAACTCCTATCCGCAGGTGAACAACCTCGCGGCGCTCGCCCAGAAGGCCGGGGCGAGCGGGCTCACCGAGCAGGACGCGGCGGCCGGCACCCAGGTGGCCATCTGGCGGTACTCGGACGGCGCCGACGTGGACGCGGTGAACCCGCAGGCGGAGAAGCTCGCGGACTACCTGGAGAAGAACGCGCAGAACCTGGCGGAACCCGCGGCCTCGCTGACCCTCGACTCGTCCGCGGTCTCCGGCCACGCCGGCGAGAAGCTCGGCCCGGTCACGGTGCACACCAACGCGGACAGCGTCACGGTGACGCCGCCCGCGGACGCCGCCATCAGCGGAGTGCGGATCGTGGACGCGGACGGCAAGGTGACCACCTCCGCGGCCGACGGCAGCCGGCTCTACTTCGACGTGCCGAAGGACAGCACGGACGGTTCGGCCTCGCTGACCGTGCAGGCGTCGACGACCGTGCCCGTCGGGCGTGCCTTCGCCTCGGAGACCCGCAGCCAGACCCAGATACTCGCCGGCTCCAGTGAGTCGACGGTCTCCGCGACCGCGACCGCCAACTGGGCCAAGGAGGGCGCGATACCCGCGCTGTCCGCCGAGAAGAACTGCGCCAGGGGCGGCCTGGACATCACGGCGGCCAACCAGGGCGACGAGGCGTTCACCTTCGAGCTGGTGGGGATCAAGCACACCATCCCGGCAGGCGAGTCCCGGACCGTGACGGTGACGCTCCAGGAGGACCAGGCGTACGATTTCACGGCCAAGGGCGACAACGGCTTCGAGCAGCGGTTCACCGGCATGCTCGACTGCGAGACACAGGGCAGCGCGAGCGATGTCACGACCCAGACGGTCAGTGAGCCGAGCCCGGCCACGTCGGCCAGTACCTTCAGCGACGGCACGGACCTCGCCGAAACCGGCAGCTCCAGCGCCACCCCGATCATCGGCGGCATAGCCATCGCCCTCGTCGTGGTCGGCGGCGCGGCGCTGATCTTCGTCAACAAGAAGAACGCACGGGAGCAGCACTGAGCGACACAGCACCTTGGGAACTCAACAGCGAGTGACCGCCGCGTCGGGGTCTCACCGTCCGGGTCGCGGCGGCGGCGTACTGGCGGTCGGCCGAGGTGGGCAGCGGTGGACGGTCCGCTCCGCCGACGGGAGTTGAGGTCGGCGGAGCGGCAGCCGCAAGCGTGCTAGGCCCTGTCGTCACATTCCCGTCTGCCTCGCGGCGCCATGCACGCCCTCTCGCCGCACCGGGCGCAGACCCAAGTACATCCAGTACGAGGGTCCACACCCGGCACACCGAGAACACGCACCTGACGCCGCGAGGCCACCCTCCGGGCGACGACGGGAAGGTGACGACAGAACCTAGGAGCGGGCGGCGCGGGCGCGCACGAGGGCGAATCCGGCCGCGAGCAGGCCTAGGACGCCCACGACCAGACCGGCGATGCCCAGGCCACGAGCAGTCGAGTCACTGCTCGATGTCGAACTCTCGGCGGCGGAAGCCGAGTCCGAGGTCGATGACGTCGACTCTTCGGAGTCGGCCGCGGTCTTGGCCGTGAGGGTCAGCACCGGCGCCGGGTTCTCCGGCTCCTCTCCGCCCTGTTCCGCCTCCTCGATCCACCGGACGACCTTGCCGTCCGAGTAGGTCTGCAGCGTCTTGAAGGTCAACTGGTCCACGTCGTCCGGCAGTTGACCGAAGGCGACGTTGAAGTCCTGGTACTCGCCGTGGCGGATCCTGCCGCCGGTCCAGGTGATCTCCGAGACGGCCTCGGTGATCGAGCCGTCGTCCGTCTTGACGGGTGTCTTCAGCTTGGTCGTCGTGACCTGTGCGGTCCAGCCCTCCTGCGGAGTGACCAGAACGCCCAGGACCGGATGGTCGGTGGGCAGGTAGACCTGCACCTTCGTGGTGCTGGCGGTGTCCTCCTCGTTGGGGACACGGAAGGTCAGAACACCGTCCGTGGCGCCCTTGGCGTAGCTCTCGGGGCGGACCGTCACATGGGCGAAGGCCGCGCCCGCGGCTGCCAGGACCGCGGCCGAGGTGAGGCCGGCGACGAGGCCGGCCCGGCGCAGGGTGGTGCGTATGGGGGACATCAGGGAAGCTCCGTACTGGTGGGGATGAGGTCAGGGCGTGTACGCGGGCCCTGCGGGCGGTCCCCGGCGGGAGACGGCGTGCCGCAGCAGCACCTGCCGAAGTGGCCGCGGCTCGGCCGTGTTCCGGCCTACGACGTTCCCGCGCGCCCGAGCGTGGGAAGGCCTCGTCCGCCCCCGCCGCCACCAGGCGGCGAGCCCGGGCACGAGCGTCACCGCCCGGCGCAGCAGCGACCACAGTGCGGCCTCGCCGCGCCGCAGCCACCAGGTCGCGAGGAGAGCGGCCGTCAGGTGGGCGGCGTTGGCGTGGGACGTCATGGCGTGCTGGTGCGTCATGTGCGCGCCGTGCATGTGCATCGCCATGGACGGCCGGGCGGCCTCGAACCCGAGATGCAGTCCGGCCTGCGCGGCCAGCATCCCGCCACCGATGCCGACCAGCGACCGCTCCCGGCCGCTCAGCAGACAGCCGGCCGCGAAGAGAGCGAGGACCCCGGCACCGTCCGCCCACAAGGGCGGCGCCTCGCCCGTCGCCAGCCCGTGCCCTCCGGCGGCCAGCAGGACGCACAGCACGGCGAACACCGCCGCGCGCAGGCTCCGTACCGCCAGGGACGCTCTCATGGGTGCACAGACTGCCATGGCGAGCGAGCAGCCGTCGCGGCTTCCGGAGGAGCCGCTTCCAGGGGCCCCGCCCTGGCACCCTTCCCTCGCTCGGGTAGGGTCCGATTGAGCCTGGAAGGGACCTGACATGCGACTTCGCTGTGCCGTGCTGGACGACTATCAGGGCGCCGCGACCGAGGTCGCCGACTGGTCACCGGTCGCGGACGAGGTCGAGATCGTCGGTTTCGCCCGGCACTTCGCCGACGAGGACGCGCTGGCGGCCGCGCTGACGGACTTCGACATCGTCGTGACCTTGCGCGAGCGGGTGCCCTTCCCGGCGTCTCTACTGGCCCGGCTGCCCCGTCTGAAGCTGCTGGTCGCCTCCGGGATGCGCAACACGGTGATCGACTACGCCGCCGCCGAGGCGCACGGCGTGACCGTGTGCGGCACCCCGAGTTCCTCGACTCCCCCGGTCGAGCTGACCTGGGCGCTGCTGCTCGGCCTCGCGCGGGGGCTCGTCACGGAGAACGAGGCGTTGCGTACGGGAGGCCCCTGGCAGAGCACTGTCGGCGCCGATCTGCACGGCCGCCGGCTCGGCCTGCTCGGGCTCGGGAAGATCGGCGGCAGGGTGGCGCAGGTGGGCCTCGCGTTCGGCATGCAGGTCAGCGCGTGGAGCCAGAATCTCACCAAGGAGCGCGCGGACGAGGTCGGGGTGGAGCAGGCCGCCTCCAAGGAGGAGTTGCTCGCGAGCAGCGACTTCGTCTCCGTCCACCTCGCGCTCGGCGACCGCACCCGCGGTCTGATCGGCGCCGCGGAGCTGGCCCTCCTCAAGCCGACCGCCTTTCTCGTCAACACCTCACGCGCGGCGATCGTCGACCAGGACGCACTGCTCGCCGCCCTGCACGAGGGCCGGATCGCCGGAGCGGGCGTCGACGTGTTCGACGTCGAGCCGCTCCCCGCCGACCATCCGATGCGCTCGGCCCCGCGCCTGCTCGCCACCCCGCACCTCGGCTATGTGTCACGCGCCAACTACGAGGCGTACTACAGCGGGGCGGTCGAGGACATCCAGGCCTTCCTCGCGGGCACACCCGTACGCCTCTTGGGCTGAACGGCTTCGCCCGGACTCTTCTCGGGCTGAACGGCTTCGCCCGCACCCTTCTTCGGCTGAACGGCTTCGCCCGTTACGCCTGCCGGGCCTCACACCTCCGCAGGCCGCCAGTAGAAGCCGCGCTGCCGCCGCAGATGATGCAAGTCCACCAGATGGCGCCGGAGCGTCACATGGTCGACCGGCGCGTCCTCGCACCAGGCGCGCAGTTTCTCGTTGACGGTCCGCTCCGGGTATTCGACGCCAGGCTCGAAGGTCCGTTCGGCGATGTGCCGGAGAACGACCAGCTTGCGCTGCCATTGGGCCGGCAGCCGCACCAGACGCCCATCGCGCACGAAGGTCCGCAGGACCGCCTCGGTGCCCTCGTCCTCGGAGCCGTGATCCTCGGTGGACGGCACCTGCGCCGAGCGGGCGAGTTCCCTGAAGCGGTCGTAGGCGACGCGCAGTCCCCCGTCACCGCCCGCCGCGATCGCGCCCTGGTCCTGGAGCCGTCGCAGCGCCACGGTCGCGTCCTTCGGGGAGAGCCCCGCCTTCTCCATCACCTTCGCGGGGGTGTCCGCGCCGAGGGCCACGGCTGCGAAGGCGCGGGCCCTGGTCTCTTCGGCGAACAGGCCGATCAGTTGGTCGGTTGGCATGCCCGGCAGGCTATGTGAAGGCACACCGCGAGCCGAAGCGATTTTCTGCCCGCGCCCACCGCATGCCCGGGAGCGATCGCCCGATGAACGCCGCGACCAGCCGTGACCAGTGGTGGGTGAGCGCGTTGAAGGGGAGTGCGGTCGCGGTCGAGCGGTCGCACTCCCCGAGTCAAAGGAGAACGTGATGTCTCGCATCGCGAAGGTAGCCGGTGTCGCTCTCGGCACGGGTGCCGTGGTGCTCAGCGGAGCCGGTCTGGCCATGGCCGACGCCGGTGCTCAGGGCGAGGCCGTCGGCTCGCCCGGCGTCCTGTCGGGCAACGTCGTCCAGCTCCCGATCAACGTGCCGGTCAACGTGTGCGGGAACACCGTCAGCGTCATCGGTCTGCTGAACCCGGCCTTCGGCAACACCTGCGTGAACAACGGCGACCACGACAAGGGCGGCCACCCCGGCCCCAGCGGCTACGGCAACTGACCCGACGCACGTACGAGAAGGCCCCCGGCAGTAATCGCTGCCGGGGGCCTTCTCACACTTACCAACAGATGCTCAGGCGTACCGATAGATCCGGCTGTGGTCCTCCAGCTCGTCCGGCGTCACGCCCCACGGCGGCAGCTTCTCGTGCCGCGCGACGATCCGCTCGTACTGCTCGTCGCCCGGCCCGGGCGGCCGCGCCGGCAGATAACGCGCCCCCCGGTGCCGCTTCTGCCAGCGGGACCACTGAAGGTCCACGAAGGCGTGGTGCAGCCAGAAGACGGGGTCGTTGACCGAGGCGCCGCCGAGCATGTGCCCGCCGACCCAGCGGTGCACGCGGTTGTGGTTGCGCCAGGCCGCGGGCCCGGACCTCGACCCCCACCCTTCGAGCCGGTTACGGAACCCCTTGGAGGACGTGGAGTTCCAGGGCGCGGTGTCGTAGACGGGATCTGCCAGAGCGGAGTCCAGCTCACGCTTCGTGGGCAGCTCGATCGGCGCCTGCGGGCGGCCGAACTCGCGGGTGAGGAACTCCCCGTCGGTCACCGCCTCCCTGATCCTCCAGGTGCCGTGCGCGTAGGCGAAGGGCCCGGTCATGACCTGCCGGTCGGAGCGCCGCCCGTTGCCTCCGAGCAGGTCCGCGGTCCACGGCGCGGACGACGTCGTACGGTCCCGCGTCCAGTCCCAGTACGGCACGCTCACCCCGGAGTCCACGCGGCGCAGCGCCCGCTCCAGGTCCAGCAGGAACTGTCGGTGCCAGGGAAAGAAGGAGGGCGCCATGTGGGCTGTACGCAGTCCGCCCTCGCCGTCCGAGACGTAGTACTCGATGTGCGTGCGCACGAACTCGTCGTACTCGCCCCTGCGCTTGACCTCCAGCAGCGCGCCGACGAAGCGACGCCGCTCCGCGCGCGTCAGCGTGCTGACGTCCTTACGCGTGTACACCATGCGCGTGGCCACCCCCCTCCGCGTCGCTCCCCTCGGTGTCACTCCCCTGCGCGCCCATGCCGCGCAGCTGCTCCGAGGGGCCCAGTTCGTCGACGGCCGCGCGGACCGCGGCCAGCGCTGTCGGATACGACCGGTAGTGGTCCACCATGCTCAGGTAGCTGCCGTCCGCGCGGCGCATCAGGTGCAGCGGCCGGCCGTCCACGGTGATCTGCCACTCACCGCCGCCGACCGCGGCGCGGCCACCCACACCGGTCTTCGCGCCAAGAAGATGGCGCCCTCGGTACATCTCGTCGAACGAGAGGTCCTCGGGGCGAGTGGGCCGAGGAGGCTGCGGAGACCGCGAGGCCGCTACGACCGGGGGCAGCGCCACGGCTACCGCGGACGCGAGCAGACCGCGCACGACGTCCCGCCGGGTACCGCGCCGCGAGCCCACCGGGCGGCCCGGCCGCCCCTCGCTCCCCGGGACGACGGGTGCCACCGCCCTGACCGATACCGCGCTCGAAACTCTGCTCGGCACTCTGTTGACGAACATGGTTCTCTCCTCGCCGGATCAGCCGGATCAGCCGGGCCGGCCGCATGCAGTCGGGTCGGTGGCGGGGCGGCAGGCCCGGGCCGGCACCCGGGCCTCGTCCCTATATCTGTTACGCCCCCGACCCCATGACCACGTTCGCGCCCGGCACCGTCTGCAGCAGCGGTGTCAGTACGGCGACCTGGGGGAGCTTCAGCTCCGGCAGGCCGAAGTTGTCGGGGTTCGGCGGCGTGAGCGGGGTGTCCAGGGACAGCCCCGGGGTCAGGGTCCGGAGGTCGGCGGCGGGCGCTCCGACTCCGAGGTGGTCGAAGCCGTCCCCGAGGACATGCGGAAGGGGCGTGTGTACGTCCACCCCGGGCAGCCCGGCACCCACCGGCAACTGCGGCAGGGCACGCTCGGGGAGCAGCCGACCCTCGACGTACCGGGGGCCGTCGGGGCTGCCCGGCATGGGTACCGGCAGCTGCCCGGAGACCTTGGGCAGCTGCATGTTGAGGGCACTCTCCACCCCGTCCAGTGGTACAGGGACAGGTACCGTCCCGGCCGCGACGGCGGGGGTCGCGGCGGCGGCACCCACCGCTGCCGCGACGCCGGTCAGGACAGCGGCAAGAGTTCCTCGAGTGGTCGACTTCATTTCAGGTACGGTCCCTTTCAGGATTCGGGGGGTCAGCGTCCGTACCGCGTAACGATCCTGAGATCCTCATCAGCGCAAGATTCCCCCAACGAGCCCAATAGTCAGCTCGTCCAGAAGTCCCACCATCGGGTCAGGATCAGCATTCCGATGACGCCGACGTGCAACACCGGCAGGACCCAGGTGAATTCGGCGAGGAATCCTCTCAACCAGCCCGGCGCGGGCAGAAATCCCTTCCGTACGTTGAAGGACGTCACGTACCAGAACATGAGAATCGTGGCGACCCACGCCAGACAGCACCACAGGCACAGCGAGTTGATGCGGTAGAGCGACTGGAACTGCAGCCAGGTGCAGAATCCGACGCCGAACAACGTACCCGCGTCGAAGACCAGCCAGTACCAGCGCGGAAAGACCGCTCCGGCGAGCAGACTGACACCGACGCAGATGACGATGCCGTACGCCACCAGACCCAGCATCGGGTTGGGGAACCCGAAGGCCGAAGCCTGGTCGCTCTTCATGATGTTGCCGCAGGAAACGACCGGGTTCAGGCTGCAGCCGGGCACGAAGTCCGGGTTCTCCAGCAGCTTGAACTTGTCGATCGTGATGACCCAGGAGGCCAGCAGACCCGCGGCCCCCGTGATTACCAGCAGCAGGGCGAGCGCACGGCCGCCGCCCGCGGTTCGTGTCATCAGCCGCGCAGGCGGCGCGCGGGCAGCAGGACGTGCGCGGCGCTGTTCAGGGTCTCCTCGTCACCCGCGAAGGCGGCCAGGTTCTCCGGATCGACGGGCTTGCCGGGTTCGGCGTCGGGCCAGGCGCGGGTGGCGAACAGGAAGTAGGCGTAGCCGCGTTTGCCGACCGCCGCGAGCCACTCGGGGGGAACGACGCACTGGGCGTTGAGGGACGGCATGGCGACGACGGCCTGGTCGGCCTCGACAAGGAGGGTGAGCGGCAGGCTCGGGTACCGCGAACCGTCGAGGATCGTGTCGCCGACGGGCAGACCGTTGTCGCTCAGCAGCCGCTCGATGGCGGCCGAGGTGGCCTCGGGGCCGCCCTCGGTGTCACCCAGGGAATAGGCGAGGAGATACGGCATGTCGCCGTCAGGGGCGTCACCGCTGAAGGCCATCACGGCGAGCGTGCCGAGATCTGCGGCCCGGAAAGGGCGCGTTTCACTTGAGGTTGAGGTCACCGCGGAACCTTATCGACGCACCCGAACGGGGCCGCCCCTTTGTCACCCGACCGGGCGACAACCGCCCGCCCGACCACACGAACGAGGGATGTTTTTCGAACACCCCGCAACAGCCGGCCCCAACAGGCAGTGCACACCCGACAACGCGAAAGGGCCGACCCCGCGAGGTGCGGAATCGGCCCCTGGAGCCTGTGTACGACTCAGCCCGCGTACGACGTCACTTGTTGACGCAGGTGTTGCCGAACGCCGGGTTCAGCAGACCGATGACGTCGATCGTGTTCCCGCAGACATTCACCGGAACGTGCACCGGGACCTGAACGACGTTGCCCGAGAGGACACCCGGGGACTTGACCGCCGCACCCTGCGCACCGGCGTCGGCGAAGGCGCTGCCCGAAGCGGCACCAGCGGCCATTCCGGCGGTGGCGATAATCAGAGCGGCTTTCTTGGCAGTGTTCATCTTCAGACCTTTCCTTGGAGATTTTCTCCAGCGTATGGAGATGTCAGCTGGCCTCGCGGAAAAGACACGCGATGAAATGAACTGATTAGCTCGGGTCAGCCCTGGAGGGGAAGTCCGCCGAGGAGCGCCGTGGGACCACCGGCCGAGTTGAGCGCGTCCGTCGCGCTGCTCACGGCGCCGAGCGGTGAGCTCGCATTCTCGGTGTTGAGCGCGTCCGACTGGTGCTGCAGGGGCTGTACATCCTCCAGGCTGAGCGAGCGCTGACTGGTGATGGTCTCCAGGGCGCCGTTGAGGCTGGTGGGGGTGACGTCGGATGCCTCGTAGGCAAAGGCGGGCGCGGCGGCACCAGCAATGGCGATGGACCCGGCAACGACAGCGGCGGCCTTCAGGGACTTCATCGTGTTCCTTTCTTCGGCAACTCATGTCACCAGAGGGAATGTGTATACGCCCTGGCTAACGAGGACCCGACGCGACGGAAACCCTGTGTGCAGAAGTTTCCTGCACCCCACCCGAATGAACGGCGCGTCGCATTCATATAAGAGCGAATGCAAAACAGCCGTCGTGCCGACCGGAGCGGTCGGCACGACGGCGGGGGGCGACTGCTTCGCCTCAGGCACCGCTCCCCGTACTCAGGAGGGCAGAAGACCGCCCGCCGGGAGGGCCGGACCCGCCGGAACAGCGGGGGCCGCCGGAACCGCCGGCAGTGAGGACAGGCTCGGCAGACCGGGCAGGTCCGGCACGGGCAGGCCGCCGCCGAGCACCACGGCGACGATGAGGTTGACGAGTCCCGTGACCACGGCCGTCGCCGCGGGGACCACTCCGGCGGGATCGCCGGAGGTGACCGCCGCGAGCAGCGTGTCGACCGCCTTCTGCAGGGCGGCGAGCGCGTCGGCCTTCAGGTCCGCGGGAGCCGCGGCACGGGAACCGCTCGCACCGGGAGCCTTGTCGTCCTGGTCCCCGGCGCTCTTGGGCAGCGCGGGCACGGCAGGCAGCGCCGGAGCGGCAGGCAGCGCGGGGACGGCCGGCACGGCAGGCGCGGCCGGGGTGGCAGGCAGCGCAGGCGTCGCGGGCACGGCCGGCGCGTCGGGGACCGCCACCGGAGGCGTCACCGGAACCGCCGCGGTGAGCTTGGCGATCGCGTCCTTCACGGCCTGGCCGAGTGTGGCCGCCTGGTCGGCGGAGAGCTGGCCGTTGTCCGCCTTGAGCACGGCGTCGAGCAGATCGGTGACCGGTTTCAGTACGCCGCCGATGTCGGCCAGGGACTGGACCTGCGCCAGGAGCGCGTCCGCGCCCGGGACGGGCGCCGCCGCCGCAGAGGTGCGGCCACGCGCCGAGTCACTGTCCGCCGCCACGGCGACCGGTGCGGCGATCCCGAGCAGAAGCGTGGCGCAGAGTGCGGAGGACGCGATGCGCCGTGCGGGCAGAGCACGCATGGATGGTTCCCTTCGATGGTTCGTTCGGACCTTGTGCTCACCGTGGGAGTGGTCATCGCCGTCTGCAACCGATCGAATGCCCTGCATAGCGGGCCTGCGTGCTTGGCGCGGGTGTCCTCCCTGGTGAGGCGCTTACCGGGAGAAGGGACCCGTCTCCCACCATTCGGGGCAACGCGAACCGGCCGCCCTCCCGGTGGGGAGGACGGCCGGCAGAAGGTCCGCGTTGACCTCAGTCGTTGACGCAGGTGTTGCCGAACGCGGGGTTCAGCAGGCCGATGACGTTGATCGTGTTCCCGCAGACGTTGACCGGGACGTGGATCGGGACCTGCAGGACGTTGCCCGACAGGACGCCCGGGGAGTGGGCGGCCGCGCCGTGTGCGTCGCTGTCGGCGGCGGCGATGCCGGCGGTGCCCGCCACGGCGGCGGCGGCAACGGAGGTCAGGGCCAGGCCCTTCGCGATACGCGACATGGAGAAGTGCTCCTTGAAATCGACACAACATCCGGGCGGGGATGCCCGGCTCTGGAATCAACGCGCGGCACACGCGCGGGTTGTGCCTCCGAAAGAGTGATTTCCAAAACTGCCCGACTTCACCATTCCGACACACTTGTCAGCTTTCACCGATAAATACGGATAGCGGCTAGTGTTGCGTTCCTCCCGAGGCTGCGTGGCAGCAGGCCTCACAAGACGTCGCAAACAGACGGGGAGTCAACGCGCACATATGTGATCTGCAGATTTCCGTCGATCCGGAGTCCACCGAACGCTCCGGACGTCCGCTGGTCCAGAACCTTTTCCCCCGAAAGGGCACCGCCGGTCATGCGTAATTCCCCGGGTCCTCTGCTGCGCCGTGCGATGGTCGGCTGCTCTGTCCTCGCCACCCTCCTGGCACCGGGCTGCCCCGCGACGGCCGCGCCGTCCGCCGCCGAGGCGGAGAGCGTCACCTTCACCCAGCGCTACCGCGCGCTGCAGCACGGCGGAATCGTCCGGGCGGCCAACTCCTCCATCAGCTGCCGTGCGACGCTCACCCGGCCCGCGCCGTCCTGCTCCGCCGCACGCGCCGGCAAAAAGGGCGTGAACAGCGACTTCGACATGTTCTACGTCGACGTCGACAAGGACCCGAACACGTACAACTCCAGCCTCGGCGAGGTCCGTCTGCCGCAAGGCGCGCGGGTCACGTACGCGCGGCTGTACTGGGGCGGCAACCTCAAGGTCGGTGAGCAGAAGCCGGCGAAGGACAACGGGCGGGTGCTGATCGCGGAGCCCGACGGCGAGTACAAGGCCGTGCTCGCGGACAGCGTGGTCGGGCACCGGGTGGCGCGCGGCGCCGACGCGTTCCAGGCCTCGGCGGACGTCACGAAGCTGGTGCGGGAGAACGGTTCGGGGCTGTACACGGTGGCGCAGGTCAATGTGGCGATGGGCCGCTCCGCCGCGGGGGCC
>NZ_JBHXMF010000001.1:17613-134612 GCF_042721055.1 Streptomyces sp. NPDC058470 | reverse complement strand
GGGCTGTACACGGTGGCGCAGGTCAATGTGGCGATGGGCCGCTCCGCCGCGGGGGCCTGGGGCGGCTGGACGTTGATGGTGGCGTACGAGAAGGAGTCGGAGCCGCTGCGGCAGTTGGCGATGTGGGACGGCTTCGACTCGCTCGGCCCGCGCGAGGACCAGGTGATCCGGCTGCGCGGGCTGCGGTTCCCCGAGGGGGCCGCAGGGCGTGCGGGGCTTGTCGCTTACAACGGCGACCGCGGGAGCCGGGGCGACTCGCTGACCGTGTCGACCGGACGCGGTGGGCCGACCGTGCTTGCCGACCGGGCCAACCCTCGTGACGACGTGCTCAATTCGACGATCAGCGAGCCGGGTCCTGACGCGATCGAGCGGGTTCCCGCGTATCCGAACACGCTCGGCTATGACTCGGACGTCCTCGAACTTGGTAAGGGGATCCGCCGCGGGGGTGACCAGTTGACCTTCCGGCTCGTTTCGCAGCGGGACACGGCGTGGGTCGGGGCACTGTTCACCGCCGTCGACGCGAAGCAGTGACGCGCGCGCCCGCGCGCCGTCCGTGAGCGAGGAACCGCGCATGCAACTGTCAACCGACCCTCCGTCGCGGGTCCTGCACATCACCCAGCCGGTCGACGGCGGTGTCGCCCGGGTGGTGACGGACCTGGTGAAGGCGCAGCTCGCCGCCGGAACGCACGTCACCGTCGCATGCCCGGGCGGCAGCGACCTCGCCCGAACCCTCCAGGCGCTCGGCGGCGACGTACGCGACTGGCAGGCGACACGTGCGCCGGGGCCATCGCTGCCTCAGGAGGTACGGCGGCTCGGGCGCGTCGTCGCGGATGTGCGGCCCGATCTGGTGCACGCGCACAGCGCCAAGGCCGGGCTGGCCGCCCGGCTCGCCGTGCGCGGGCGGGTGCCGACCGTTTTCCAGCCGCACGCCTGGTCGTTCGAGGCCGTCGGCGGGGTCACCGCGGGGCTCGCGCTGAAGTGGGAGCGGTGGGGGGCGCGTTGGGCCTCCCGGGTGGTGTGTGTCAGTGAAGCGGAGCGCGATACCGGCGTACGCGCCGGAGTGCACGCTCCCTGGTGTGTGATCCCGAACGGGATCGATCCGGCGCGCTTCCACCCCGCGGCCGTGGACACCGTACGAGCCGGTATTCCGCTGCTCGCCGAAGCGGGGGTCGGGCCGGCGACGCCCCTGGTGGTCTGTGTGGGGCGGCTGTGCCGGCAGAAGGGGCAGGAGGTCCTGCTTCAGGCGTGGCCCGAGGTGGTCCGGCGGATGCCCGCGGCCCGGCTCGTGCTGGTCGGGGACGGGCCGGACGCCGAGCCACTGCGGGCCGAGGCGCCCGGCGGGGTGCTGTTCGCCGGGGCCGCCGAGGATGCCGTCCCCTGGTATCAGGCCGCCGATCTGGTGGTGCTGCCGTCCCGTTGGGAGGGCATGGCGTTGGCTCCGCTGGAGGCCATGGCCTGTGGGCGCCCGGTGGTGCTCACCGACGTGGACGGCGCCCGGGAGAGCCTGCCGCCGGACCTCCGCGAGCGCTGTCTGGTGCCGTCGCAGGCGCCGGGCCCGCTCGCCCACACCATCTCCGAACTGCTGTCCGACCCGCTGCTGTGCGAGTCCCTCGGCCATCAGGGACGCCGCCACGTACTGACCACGCACGACGTGCGCCGTACGGCCGACGCGGTCGCGGACGTCTACCGCGAGCTGCTCACTCCGAGGCTCGGCGTGGACACCGCGAGCGGGGAACCCACCGAGTGCAGGGAGTCCATCCACTCGTGACTGCGGAAAGCACCGTTCCCTCCCCGGGCGGACAGCCCCGGGAGTACGGATTCTCGCCCGTCTCGGTCATCCCTCCTCGCGGGGTCGCCGACGGCTTCAGATTCCCGGCCGGCCAACGGTCTTCCACGCGGCGGGCTTCAAGGCTGCCGCTGCTCGCCGTGGACGGCGGTGCGGCGTTGCTGGCCGGCCTTGCGCTCGCCCAGACCCAGCGCCAGCCGTTGCTGGTCCTCGCGCTGGTGCTCGGGGTGGTCTGGCTGAACGCGCACGCGTCGCTGTACCGCGCCGAGCCCGTGCCCGCCGTACTGGACGAACTGCCCGCGGTCTGCGCGCGGATCGCGGTGGCCTGGTGCGTGCCGGCGGCCCTGCTGGCCGCGCTCTTCCCCGCCGGCGCGCTGTCCGCCCGGACCCTGGCCGTGGGCTGCGTTCTGCAGTCGGCGGCGAGTTGCGCGGGCCGCGGCGCGCTGCACTGGCGGCGGCGCAGGTCCCTCGTGCTGCGCCCCGGTGCCGCCCTGGTGATCGGTCCGGCCGCAACGGCTCAGCGGGTGGCCGCGGCCTTCCTGCGCCATCCGGCCTGCGGAGTGCGGCCGGTGGGCATCGTCGCCGACCAGCCGACCGGAGGTGACGGGCTGCCGGTCCTCACCACCGGCGAGGAGGTGCAGCGGGCCCTCATCCAGAACAGTGTGCGGGTCGCGCTCGTGGTGAAGTCCGGCGGCGAACGCGGGCCGCTGCTGCGGGCGTTGGCCGAGGCGGGCTGCGTGGTGTGGGAGATCGACGCGGACTCGCCGTCGTACGACAGCGGGACGCACGCACTGCACGGCCAGCTCGCGGGGTTCTCCTGCCGACAGCTGGCCGCCCCCGGCCGCCGTGGCAGCATCGGCAAGCGGCTGCTCGATGTCGCCGTCTCCGGAACGCTGTTGCTGCTGGTCAGTCCGCTGCTGCTGGTGTGCGCGGTCGTGCTGCGGCTGAGCGACGGGCCCGGCGTGGTCTTCCGGCAGGAGCGCATCGGCAAGGACGGGCGCCCCTTCACCCTGCTGAAGTTCCGCACCCATCGCCCGGTCGACGCGCACGAGGCCGCGACCCGCTGGAGTGTGGCGAACGAACGGGAGATGAGCCGGTTCTGCCACTTCCTGCGGCGCACCTCGCTGGACGAGCTGCTCCAGCTGTGGAACGTGTTCTGGGGCGACATGAGCCTGGTCGGGCCGCGCCCCGAACGCCCGTACTTCGTAGGGAAGTTCAGCCAGACCTACCCCGGTTACGCGGCCCGCCACCGGATGCGGACCGGCATCACAGGACTGGCCCAGATCCACGGGCTGCGCGGTGACACCTCCATCGAGGACCGCTGCCGGTTCGACAACGCCTACATCGACAACTGGTCGCTGTGGCAGGACATCTGCATCCTGCTGCGCACGGCCGCCGCGCTCGTACGTCCGACGGGGAGCTGAGCCGGTGAGCCAAGTCCTGCCCCTCTCGCCCCTGGGCACCCTGACATCCGTCCTCGGGCGGGCGCTGCCCGTGCTGCCCGTCGTCGCCGTGATCGCCCTGCTCGGGCTGCCGGTCGCGCCCGGCGGCGAGGGCGGCGCGACGGTGGCCGACGCCGTCTCCGGGCTCGTCGTGCTGTGCTGCGCGGTGCGTCTCGTACGAGGCCGGCGGCGCCCCCTGTCCCGTACGGCGGCGGTGGTCATCGGGCTGCCCGTGATCGGTATCGCGGTCGCGGCGGCCGGAGCGGCGAGCCCCGGGGCCGGGATCACCGGCCTCGCCCGCTACCTCCAGGTGTTCGTGCTGGTCCCGGCGGCGGTGCTGCTGCTGGTGCGGGACAGGCGTGACTTCCGGCTGCTGGCCTGGTCGTTCGTCGGCCTCGCGCTGTGGCAGGGGGCGATCGGGGTGCACCAGTACCTCACCGGGACCGGCGCCTCCTATCAGGGCGAGGACATCCGGGCGGTGGGGACCTTCGGGGCCTCGGACATCATGGGGATGGCGACCGTGGTGGCGTTCGGGCTGGTGTGTGCGGTGGGGCTGGCGCTCGGGTCGGGCGCCGCCCGGCAGCGGACGGCCGCCGTGGTGTGCTCGCTGGTACTGCTGCTGCCGCTCGCGCTGTCCTTCAGCCGGGGCGCGTGGATCGCCACGGCGGCGGCGGGCGGTGCGCAGTTGGTGCTCGCGGGACTGCGGCGGGCGGTGAAGGTGGGCGCGGTGGTGGCCGCCGTGGTGGTGATCCTCGTGGGCGGCTTCGGTGTCGGCTCCGCGATGCTCCAGGAGCGGGTCAGCAGCATCACGCAGGTCACCGACGCGCCGGACCAGTCGGTGACAGACCGGTACACGATGTGGGCGGCGGCCGCCGGCATGTGGCGTGAACACCCCCTGACCGGCGTCGGGTTGAAGGGCTTCCCCGACCACCGCGACGGCCACGCCTCCCTCGCGCTCTCCTCGGGCAGCGACACCGGAGGCGCCGGCGCCGCCTTCCGCAAGCAGCCGCTGCTCTCGCCGCACAACATGTACCTCCTCGTCCTCAGCGAACAGGGGCTCATCGGACTGCTCGCCCTCGCAGGCAGCTGGCTGGCACTCCTGGCGTGCGCGCTGCGGGGGCTCGTACGGACCCGGCGGACCACGTCGGGCATCGGCACCGCCTGGGGCGGCCTCGACTGCGCGCTGGTCGCGTGCGGGCTGCTCGGCTGGCAGTTGATCGACTTCATGTACGCCGACATCGGCGGGCCTTCGACCGTGCTGACCGCCGTCTGCTTCGGGCTCGTGGGCTGGTGGGCGCTGATGGATCCGGCGTCCTCGGCACCGCGGTCGCCGTCTCGGCCGGTGGCGGCTCCGGGATCACTGGAGAAGGCCTCGACGCGATGACGGTGACGCCGCCTCGGGCGGAGGCCGAGGGTGGGGCGGGTGGCGAGGTCGACGGCGCGACCGGGCCTACGGTCAGCGGTACAGGTCACAGCGCGGTGGCGCGCCGGGCCGACGCGGGCAGGACTGCGGGCGCGACCGGCGCCGGCACGGTGACGCGCGCTCCCAGCGGCGGCAAAATTACGCGCACAACCAATCCCAGCACGGTGGCGCGCCCGGCCGACGCCGGCAAAAGTGCGGGCACAACCGGCCCCAGCACGGTGACGCACACAGCCAACGCCGGCAAACCTCCGGGCACGACCGGCGCCGGCACGGTGACGCGCGCTCCCAGCGGCGGCAAAGGTACGCGCACAACCGCTCCCAGCACGGTGGCGCGCCCGGCCGACGCCGCCAAGGCTCCGGGTACAACCGACCCCAGCGCCGTGGCACGCCCAGACAACGCCGCCAAGGCTCCAGGCACAACCAACCCCAGCACGGTGACGCACACAGCCGGCGGCAGTAAAGCTCCGGCCTCAACCGGTCCCGGTGTCGTCGCGGGTGGCGCCGGCGGTTCCCGGGGGCAGGCGGCTTCCGTCCCTCTCCCTGCTGCTCGTACCGCGCCCCCGGTCGCCCCGAAGCCCGATGACCCGCCCTCCTCCGGTAGCCGCTTCCTCGCCAAGGCCGCTCTTGTCACCGTCGCGCTGTCCATCGCGGGAGCGCTGCTCGGCCTCGGCCGGGACCAGGCGTTGGCGCATCTGTTCGGGGCCGGGTCGGAGACGGATGCGTTCCTGGTGGCGTGGACGGTGCCGGAGTTCGCCTCGACGCTGCTGATCGAGGACGGGCTGGCCTTCATCCTCATCCCGGCGTTCAGCATGGCGGTGGCCCGGCGCGCGCAGGGAGCCGCGGGCGATCCGGTCCGTGCGCTGGTCGCCAGTACCCTGCCCCGGCTGTCGCTGGCCTTCGTGGCCGCCTGTGCGCTGCTGATCGTCGGGGCGCCCTACCTGGTCGAGGCACTCGCACCCGGTCTGCCCGATCCCCAACTGGCCGTGGACTGCACCCGGTTGACGGCGACCTGCGTCCTGGGCTTCGGCTTCGCCGGGTACTGCAGCGCGGTGCTGCGGGCGCACCGGCGGTTCGTCGCGCCCGCAACCATCTACGTGGCGTACAACACCGGGATCATCACGGCGATGTTCGTCCTTGGCGACCACTGGGGCGTGCGCTCGGCGGCCCTCGGGGTCGCGGTGGGCAGCGCGCTGATGGTGGCGGCGCAGGCGCCCTCGCTGTGGCGGCAGCTCCGGCGCAAGCAGGAGGCGGCAGAAGGCCCGGGCACCGCCGAGGAGGCGCGCCCGATGGACCTGAGCCTGGTCACCACGGTGCTGCTCTTCGCCCTGTGCCGCCAGTCCCAGGTCCTCATCGAACGCTTCCTGGCCTCCTCGCTGCCCGCCGGAGCCATCTCGCATCTGAACTACGCCCAGAAAGTGGCCCAGATGCCGATGGTGCTCTCGCTGATGCTGTGCACCGTCACCTTCCCGGTGGTCGCGCAGGCGATCGCCGAGGGTGACACAGAGCGCGCCCGCAACCGCGTGGAGCGCGATCTCGCGCTGGTCTCCTGCACGGTGCTCCTGGGCACGGCGGTGGTCGTCGCGTGCGCGCCTCAGATGATCCAACTGCTATTCCAGCGGGGCGCGTTCACCGCGCAGGACACGGCGGTCACCGCTTCCGTCATGCGCGTGTACGCCCTCGGGCTGCTCGGCCACACCCTGGTCGGCGCGCTCGTCCGCTCGTACTTCTCGGGCGGGCGGCCCACCTGGTACCCGCTGTTCGCGATGACCGTGGGGATCATCGCGACCTCCTGGATCGGCGCGCTGACCGTCGGCTACTGGGGGGTGCTCGGGATCGCCGCCGCCAACGCTCTCGGCATCACCATCAGCGCCGTGTTCCTGCTGTACGGCATGGGCCCGCGCAGTGTGCCGATCCGTACCCGCCAGGTGCTCGCCGAGATCAGCAAACCGGTGCGCGCAGCGGTGGTCGCCGCCGTGGTGGGCGGTCTCTGCGCGAGCCGTGTGGACTCCCCCCTGCTCGCTCTTGTCACCGGCGGCACAGTCGTGACCGTCGTCTTCGCCCTGCTCGCCCGGGCCCTGGGGGTCCAGGGCTTCGCACCCGCCCTCCGTTCGCTCACACAAAGGCTCCCGCATGCCCGTTTCCGCTGACACACCCGCCACCAGACGCCTCGACACGACGGCTCCGTGGGTGGCCATGTACCACTCGGTGGGCGACCCCTCCGAGGACCCGTACCGCATCACGGTCTCCCCGGACCGCCTCGACCAGCAGCTGACCTGGCTGCGGCGGCGCGGTCTGCGAGGCGTGAGCATGAGCGACCTGCTCGCGGCCCGCGCCCGGGGCAAGGGGCGCGACCTCGTCGGTCTCACCTTCGACGACGGGTACGCCGACTTCGTCGAGAACGCCCTGCCGCTCCTACAGCGCCACGACTGCGGCGCCACCCTCTTCGTCCTGCCCGGCCGGCTGAGCGGTGACAACGCCTGGGATCCGCTCGGCCCCCGCAAACCGCTGCTGAGCAAGCAGGGCATCCGGCTCGCCGCCGCCTCCGTGGGTGTCGAGATCGGCTCGCACGGGCTCACCCACGTCGACCTCACCCAGGCCGACGACGCCCTCGTGTACGCCGAGGTCGCCGAAAGCAGAGCAGTGCTCTCGGAGTTGATCGGTGCTCACGTCGAGGGCTTCTGCTATCCGTACGGGACGATCGACCAGCGGGTCGTGGACGCCGTACGGAACGCCGGATACACGTACGCCTGCGCGATCGACCCCGGCCCGCTGACCGGCCCGCACGCCCTCCCCCGCGTCCACATCGGCGAGAACGACACCGCCGTACGCCTGCTGCTGAAGCTCAAGCTGCACCGCCTGCGCCGGCGTCCCGCCGAGGGAGTCTGATGAAGGCCCTGCACATCATCACGGGCCTCGGTGTCGGCGGCGCCGAGCAGCAACTCAGGCTGCTCCTGCGCCACCTGCCGGTCGACTGCGATGTCGTCACCCTCACCAACCCGGGCGCCGTCGCCGACGGGCTCACCGACGACGGTGTGCGCGTCACTCACCTCGGCATGGCGGGCAACCGCGACCTCGCCGCGCTCCCCCGCCTGGTGAAGCTGATCCGCGCGGGCCGGTACGACCTCGTGCACACCCATCTCTACCGGGCCTGCGTGTACGGCCGGCTCGCCGCCCGGCTGGCGGGGGTCAGTGCCGTCGTCGCCACCGAACACTCCCTCGGCGATTCCCAGATGGAGGGGCGCAGGCTGAGCGCGGGGGTGCGGGCGCTGTATCTGGCCAGCGAGCGGCTCGGCCGGTCGACCGTCGCCGTCTCGCCGACCGTCGCCGACCGGCTGCGCCGCTGGGGCGTGCCCGCACCACGCATCGAGGTCGTCCCGAACGGCATCGACCTGGCCCGCTTCCGCTTCGACCCGGTGCTGCGCGAGCGCACCCGGCGCCGGCTCGGGCTGCCGGAGGGCGCGTATGTCGTCGGCGGGGTCGGCAGGCTCACGGCGGGCAAGCGGTTCGACGTACTCATCCGCGCGCTGGCCGAACTGCCCAGCGATTACTGGCTGTTGCTCGTCGGCGGCGGCGTGGAGGAGAACGTGCTGCGGCGGACGGCACATGAGGCCGGGGTCGCGGACCGGGTGCTGTTCACCGGCGAGCGCCCCACCGGCGGCCTGCCCGGCGCGGATCTGCCGTCGCTGATAGCCGCCATGGACGTCCTCGCCTCGCCCTGCGCCGAGGAGGCGTTCGGCCTGGCCGTCGTCGAGGCGATGGCGGCCGGACTGCCCGTGCTGTACGTGTCCTGCCCGGCCGTCGAGGACCTGCCGGTACAAGCAGGCCTCAGTGCCCGTCGGGTCCAGGGCGGCTCGGACTCGTTCGCCCGCGCCCTGAGAAGGGTCCGCGAGGAGGGTCCCGCGCCCCGCTCGGTACCGGACGCCGCCCACCACTACTGCATCACCCGCAGCGCCGCACAGCTCATGGACGTGTACGCGGCCGCTGTGACCCGCACCTGACTGGGAGTGAGTTCCTGATGACCGAAAACCTCACCAGAGGCCTCCGCCCGAACGCAGCGGCCATCGCCCGCGCGAAGACCATGCCCCCCTGGTCCTTGCTCGCCGCCGGCGCCGTGCTCGGCGGGCTGCTCGGCGGCGCGTACGGGGTCGTGAAGGCACCGACGTACACGGCCACGAGTTACGTCGTCGCCGTACCGACCGAGAAGTCGGACCCGGCGGCCGCCCTCGGTTTCGCCCAGGCCTACGGCCGGGTCGCCACCCAGCTCGCCGTGCTCGGCGACGCGCAGGTGTGGGCCGGGGTGCCGGTGAAGACGCTCCAGGAGAGCGTGCAGACCGCGACCTCCCCGGATGCCCCGATGGTCTCCGTCTCGGCGACGTCCTCGCGCCCCGACCTCGCCGCCGACATGGCCAACGCCGTCTCGCGCGCGCTGACCCGGCATGCGAACGACGCCAAGGCCGAGACGAACGTCGAACTCCAGCAGTTCGCCCGCGCCACGAAGCCCACCGAGGCGTCCTCGGCCTCGCCGGGCGTGACCGGTCTGGTGGGCGCCAGCGCGGGCGGCCTGCTCGGCGGTCTGGTGCTGCTGGTCCGTCCCCGGCGCACCGTGGACGCCGCCCGCCCGGCCTCCGTGCCGAGCCCCGCGACGGCCGCCGATGTGCGCGGGCAGATGTGAGCGGCACGCTGCAGACCGCCGCCGCCGGGACGCTGGTGGCCGAACTCGTCACCGACGAACGCGAGTTCGCGGAGCTCGGCCCGGCCTGGGGCCGCCTGTACCGGAATTGCGCCACGGCCACCCCGTTCCAGAGTCACGCCTGGCTGCACTCCTGGTGGCTCTCCTACGGCACCCCCGGCCGACTGCGGCTGGTGCTCGTGCGTGATGACTGCGGCGAACTGCGTGCGGTGGCACCGCTGATGCGTGTACGCCGTCCGCTGCCCGCGCTCGTGCCGCTCGGCGGGGCGATCTCCGACTACGGGGACGTCCTCATCGACGACGAGCACGCCGACCGGGCGGCGGCCACGCTCACCGAGGGGCTGTCGGCGGCCGCCCGCACCGTGCTCATCGACTTCCGCGAGGTGCGGCCCGGCGGCGCGGTGGAGCGGATCTTCGAGCGCTGGCGCGGGCCGCGCAGCCGGGTACGCGACTCGCTCTGCCTGGAGCTGCCGGGCACCTCGATGGACGAACTGGTCGGCCGGCTCCCCTCCTCGAAGGCCCAGCGGGTGCGGGCCAAGCTGCGCAAGCTCAGCGCGCTCGGGGTCGAGCAGCGTGTCGTAGGCCATGACGAGGTGGACGCGGCGCTGCGACGGCTGCTCGAACTGCATCAACTGCAGTGGCAGGGACGGAAGGTGACGTCGGAACACCTTCAGGAGCGGTTCTCCGAGCATCTGGTCCGGTCGGTCGGCCCGATGGTGCGCTCAGGGGACGCGGTGGTCACCGAGTTCCGGCTCGACGACACCGTGATGGCCGTGGACCTCACGCTGCTGTCGCGGCGCCTGGCGGGCGGCTATCTGTACGGCGCCCACCCGCAACTGCGCGAACGGAAGGCGGATGTCGCGGTGATACTGCTCAACGCCTGCGCCCAGCACACCGAGGCGGGCGGACGCGCGGCGCTGAGCCTGCTGCGCGGTGACGAGCCCTACAAGCACCACTGGCGCCCGGAACCCGTCGTCAACCAGCGCCTGCTGCTCGCCCGGCGGCGAACGGCGCCGCTGATGTCGGCGGTCGTCTGCGACGTCGCCGCGCGCAGCCGGGGCAAGGAGCTCTTGCGTCGCTGGAGGGAGCGCGGTGGCGGCAGGCCGTGAACGACCCGCTGCCACCGCTCTCATGCCCACCTCACCTGTCGCGCGACCACCAGTCGAAGCGGAGGCAGAGCTTCCCGCCGATCCAGTACTCGACCCAGTCGCTCAGGTCCACCGGCGAGCAGTTGGGCGGGCGCACCGGGTTGGGCGGCGGAGTCGGTTCAGGTGTGGGTGGTGTGGGAACGGGGGTGGGATCCGTGTGGCCGGACAGCGCCGAGCGGTAGATCTCGGACGCCTTCGGGTTGTCCGCGCACTGCCACACACCGTGCGGGCAGTAGTCGGTGACCGTGTTGTACAGCGGCTTGTGCTCGTCCATCCACGCGAGCATGCGCTTCATGTACGCCGCATTGTCACCGTTGCGGAAGAGTCCCCATTCAGGATAGGAAATGGGCTTGCCATGGGATTTGGCGAAGTCCACGTGCTCCTGAAGGCCGTACGGCTCTTTCACCTGCTCGTCGAATGACAGTCCCGACGGCTGGTCGTACGAATCCATACCGATGATGTCGACCGTGTCGTCCCCCGGATAGCACTGCGTCCAGGGGATGGCGTCCCGGCCGCGGTTCGGGGTGAAGTCGAACCGGAATTTCTGTCCCGGCACCGCCCGCATGGTGGTGACGATTCTGTTCCAGTACTTCTTCCAGGCCTCCGGGTCGGGACCGCAGCGATGGGTGTACGTAATGCCGTTCATTTCCCAGCCGAGCACGATGACGGTGTCCGGCACCTTCAGTTCGACAAGGCGCTCGGCCAGCGCGCGGAAGTGTTTGTCGAACGCTCCGGACGCGGCCTGGCGCAGCAGCACCTTGACCTCGGCGTCGGAGACGCGCTCCTCATTGCGCTCCATCATCGGCACGTTGAGGACGAGCATCCGGTCGTCCTGCTCGCGCCGCCAGTCCGCCCAGACGTCGAGGAAGCCGGGGGCGCCCTCGATGTTGCTCCAGCGGTCGCCGGGCAGATACGTGTGCCCGACGCGGAGTTCGGTGCCGCCCAGCCACTTGCTGAGCTCGGCGATCCGGGCGACACCGCGGGCGCCGTAGTCCAGGTAGGCGCCGAACGCGGGTGCCTTGTCGGCGGGCTTCGGTTCGGTCGTGTCCGTGGGAGTCACGGGCACCGTAGGTGACGCGGGTGGCGTGAGTGGTGCGGGCGTCACAGGTGTCGTCGCCGGGGTCACCGACGCCGGTGTCGGCGCCGGGTCGTCGACTCCCACCACCCCGGCGCCCACGGCGTATCCCGGACCCGACGCCAGGGCGACCGACGCGACGATGCCGGCCGCGACGCACGCCAGCCGTCTGCTCCGGAGCCGTTGCTGCTGAGGGGCCATGCCTGCTCCTCTCTCCACTCTGCTGTTCCGACGGCACATTCCGTCTTCCGGTACTCGATTTGCCTTCTGGCTACTTCTGCCTACTGACACTCAGTCATATGAATACCCATTCCGCCAACCGAGGCTCCGGCCTTTGTGTGCGCCGATCACCCGCACGGGTGACCGACCCGAAGGAAATTCCGTGCCGCTTCTCGACACCCGCGTCCCCGCCGTGCTTCTACGGATCGACCGGAACCCCTTTCACCACGGAACGCTGGGGGCCGCACGCTCGCTCGGCAGAGCGGGCGTGGAGGTGCATGTCGTCGCCGATTCAACGGGAAGTCCCGTCCGCAGGTCGCGTTTTGTCAGCGAGATGCATCCCCCGCCACCGCCCGGCGCATCCGCCGGAGAAATCGTCACCGCATTGCGCCGAGTGGCCGCGCGCGTATCCCGTCCCGCCGTACTCATCCCGATGGATGACGCGAGCGCCGTCGCGGTCGGCCGGTGCCGTGAACAACTCGCCCCTTCCTATCTGCTGCCTCAGCAGCCCGACGCGCTCGCCGAGCGCGTGGCCGACAAGGCGGAACTGGCCGCCGTGTGCGAGAGCGCGGGCATTCCGCACCCGGTGACGCTGATTCCGGACAGTCCGGCGCAGGCGGTCGCTGCGGCCTTGCAGTTGGGGCTGCCGGTGGTGGCGAAGTGGAGCCGCCCCTGGCTGGTGCCCGCCGGGTCGGGGCTGCGCAGCACGGTGGTGGTGCGCTCGCCGCAGGAGGCGCAGGCGCTGTATCTGCGCACCGAGGAGGCGGGCAGCCGACTGCTGTTGCAGGCGTTCCTGCCGCCGGGTCCCGACCGCGACTGGTTCTTCCACGGGTACGCCGACCGGTCCGGGGCGGTGTGCGGAGGCGGGCCCGGCCGCAAGCAGCGCGCCTGGCCACGCGGTGCCGGGCTGACCGCGGTCGGCCGCTGGACCCCCAACCCACAGCTCCAGTCGCTCGTTGAACAGCTCATCGGGGCGCTGGGCTACCGCGGCGTCTTCGACCTCGACTTCCGCAGGGACGGCGCGAGCGGCCGCTACCACCTGCTCGACTTCAACCCCCGCCCCGGCGCCCAGTTCCGGCTCTTCGCCGACGGGGCGGGCCTGGATGTCGTACGCGCCCTGCACCTGGACCTGACGCACCGTCCGCTGCCGGACCCCGCGCCGCTTCCCGGCCGCGCGTTCGTGGTGGAGAACTACGCCCCGCTCAGCGCGCTGCTCCCCCGGCCCGACGGGTGCGAGCTCGCCTGGCACGCACGGGACGATCTCGCGCCCGGGCTCACGATGTGGGCCCTGTGGGGCCGCCATGTGATCCGGCGCCTGCTGGACCGCGTACGGCGTTCGGCGCCTGTCGCCGATCGGGCGCGGGTCGTACGACAGCCGGGCACCCCGACCCCGGCTCCCCTGACCGACGACGAGAAAGCGAGTAGCTGCTGATGTACGACCTCCTGGTGGTGGGAGCCGGCCCGTACGGCCTGTCCGTCGCCTCCCACGCCGCGGCGGCCGGGCTGAGCCTGCGCGTCCTCGGCCGGCCCATGGCGTCCTGGCGTGACCACATGCCCCGCGGCATGTTCCTGAAGTCGGAGCCGTGGGCGTCGAACCTCTCCGACCCCGCGGGCCGCTGGCGCCTCGACACCTACTGCGCCGGTCAGGGCGTCCAGGCCCGGCACGGCGAGCCCATCCCGGTCGAGATGTTCGCCTCGTACGGGCTGTGGTTCGCCCGCAACGCGGTGCCCGAGGTCGACGAGCGCACGGTGGTCCGGGTGAGCTCCGTCCCCGGCGGCTTCGAGGCGGTCCTGGACGACGGCGGGATCCTGCACGCCCGCACGGTCGTCCTCGCCATCGGCGTCCTGCCCTTCGTCGAGGTACCGGCCGCCCTGCGTGAGCTCGGTCCCTCGTACGTCTCGCACAGCAGTCACCACGGCGACCTCGACCGTTTCCGCGGCCAGGACGTCACCGTGATCGGCGGTGGTCAGGCAGCGCTGGAGACGGCGGCCATCCTCGCCGAACAGGGCACCCGTGTCCGGGTCCTGGCCCGCGCCGACCAACTGAACTGGAACGACGTGCCGCCCGCCTGGGAGCGCCCGTGGTGGGAGTCGGTCCGCACCCCGCACAGCGGTCTGGGCCCCGGCTGGCGCAACTGGTTCTACGCCGAGCGCCCCGGTCTCTTCCACCGGCTCCCGGAGACCACCCGCGCCCGGATCGCGGCCACGGCCCTGGGTCCGGCGGGCGCCTGGTGGGTACGCGACCGCGTCGAGCCGGCCGTCGAACTGCTCCTTGGCCACCAGGTCGCGGCGGCCTACCCCTCCGGCGGCGGCGTACGCCTGGAGACGGTGGGCGGCGGCGGTGAGCTGACGTCACTGGAGACCGAACACGTCATCGCCGCCACGGGGTTCAGGGCGACCCGCGAACGGCTCGGCCTGCTCGCCGACGAGTTGCGCGGGGACCTCGCCGCGGTGGCCGACGGTTCCCCCGAGGTCGGCCGGGACTTCGAGTCCTCGGTGCCCGGCCTCTTCATGGCGGGCCTGGTGACGGCGGCCGGCTTCGGCCCCGCGATGCGCTTCGTGCACGGCGCCGCGTTCACGGCCGAGACACTCGTACGCGGGGTACGGCGACGGCTGCGCACGATGCCTGTGCCGGTACCGCAGCGGCGGCGCGAGGCACCGGACCCGGCTCGGCGGTGACGCAGGCCCGGGTGCCGGGCGCGTGACGCGTCCGGCACCCGAGGGACGTGCTAAGCCCTGTCGTCACATGCCCGTCTGCCTCGCGACGGGAATGTGACGACAGAACCTAGCGACGGGACGCGGCTCGGCCTCGTCGGTACAGGACGGTTCCGCCCACGAGGAGAGCGGCGCTGGCGGCCGAGGTGGCGAGCAGTCCCTCACTGCCGGTGTGCGGCAGGGCGGGCGGGGGCCCGGAGGGAGTCCCAGGCGGGGTGCCGGGAACGGTAGGGGGAGGGGTCGTGGGCGGGGTGGTGGGAGGGGTCGTCGGCGGGGTGGTGGGAGGTGTCGTCGGCGGCGTCGTGGGAGGCGCCGTCGGCGGCTTGGTGGGTGGGAGGGTCGGCGGCGTCGTGGGAGGCGTCGTCGGGGGTGTCTTGGGAGGGGTGGTGGGAGGCGTCGTCGGGGGCGTGGTCGGCGGGGTGTCGCCGTAGCCCGCGGGGCCGTTGCCGCAGTCGTTGCCGAAGGCGGGGTTGCCCACACCGACCACGTCCGCCGTGTTGCCGCACGCGTTCACCGGCACGTCCACCGGGGCCTGGACGCTGTTGCCCGACAGGACGCCGGGCGAACCGTGCGTCTCGCCGTACGCAGAGGAGCCGGAGCCACCACCCTGGTCACCGCCATAGCCGCCCGAGTGGCCGGAACCGTAGCCCGACGAGTCGTCACGGCCGGAGGAGCCGTGCGGCGCGCCGTGGGACCCGTGGGAACCCGAACCGGAGCCGTTGGCACAGGAGTTCCCGAACGCCGGGTTGAGCGCGCCGATCACGTCGACGGTGTTGCCACAGGCGTTCACCGGTACGTTCACCGGAAGCTGGAGGTTGTTGCCCGACCCTGCGCCGGGCGAGTCCTGGGCGCTTCCGTTCGCGTGCGAGTCGGCGAAGGCGGGGGTGCCGTACAGGGACAGGATGCTCGTCGTGGCCGCGGCCACGACCATTCCCCTACTCAGGGTCTGTCGCAATCTCTTGCCTTCCTGCTCGATGAAGTGAGGAAAGCCGGCCCTGGAACCGAAAGGCGTTCCAAGACCGGCTGTGACCCAGCCGATGTGGCTGCTGTGCTGTCTGCGTCAGTCGTTGACGCAGGTGTTGCCGAACGCGGGGTTCAGCAGACCGATGACGTCGATCGAGTTGCCGCACACGTTGACAGGAACGTGGACGGGAACCTGGACCACGTTGCCCGACAGGACGCCCGGCGAACCGATGGCCGCACCCTCGGCTTCGGCGTCCGCGAACGCGGGGGAGGCGAGTCCCAGGGCCATGATCGCGCCCGCGACGATGGCAGCGCTCTTCTTGAGCTTCATGTGCTTTCCCTTCTCTACGGTCATGCCCCTATGACGGCCGAAACCGAGCGAGCACAGCATGAACGGCTCGCACCATGACCTACAGGCTGTAAACGAGGGAAAGACGGCCGAAGAAACTACGCGAAGTAAGCCGTTTGGGAATTCACTCGAATCGCCCTGTGTCGCGTCAATACGGAGGCTTCACAAGGGAAGAGGCGCTTCGACAAAAGGCTTCGGCCGAACACTTCACTCAACGGAAAGAATTACGGAAGAGCCCGGGCGGCCCGCACGTGAACACGACGGGCGGCCCGAGCCGCTACGGGGCGACGGATCAGCTGTGGCTGGCGCCGTTGCCGGACAGGACCGGGATGTTGTCCAGGATGTGCGAGAGCGGCTCGTCGCCCTTGGCCTGGGTGGAGTTCTCGGTGCACTGCTGGTCCTGAGGGGCCGAGAGGATCGGCACGTCCTGGAGGACGGTGACCGGCACCAGGACGCCGACGATCGAGGCCAGGTTGGCCTTGACCGGCAGGCCGACGCAGAGCTTGTTCAGGGAGCCCTGTACCAGTGAGAGGTGGGGGCTCTTCTCTCCCTTCGTCTTGGCGTTGCCGTACGACTGCTCGGCGCCGTTGCCGTTCATGGTGGTGACACCCTCGTCGTTCCCGATGGCAAGCGCCTGAGGGGCGGAAGCCGCCGAGACACCGACGACTGAAACGGCGACCGCAGCCGTGGCCATTGCCTTCTTGAACATTTCTCCGGTTTCCTTTCGTGGCGAGACACACACGTGCCTGCTCCGCCTCAACTGTGGGCTGGGCGAATGGTTCCTCAAGGTCACCCGATTGGCCCGTTCAGGTTCCCGGAATTCACGGAAAAGCTCGCGCGCGTGCTCCGTACCAACGGCTTTCGCAAATGGGCCATTGGGGTGAATCGCAGCAACTATGCGGCCCGGGCGCAGTTGTCCAGAGCGCTCCGGTGGACGGGGTTACTCCAGAAGGGACCATGCAAGTGATCAAGAAGGTTATGGCTGCCGCGGCGGTCGCCGCTTCCGTCGCCGGTATCTCGGCTGCCGCCGCGCCCCAGGCGCTGGCGATCGGCAACGACGAGGGTGTCACCACCACCAACGGCAACGCTGCCCAGCAGATCTACGGCAACCAGGAGACCTACGGGAAGATGAGCCCGCAGATGGCGCTCGTCCAGGGCTCCCTGAACAAGCCCTGCATCGGCCTGCCGGTCAAGGCCAACCTGGCCTCGCTCGTCGGCCTGGTGCCGGTCACCGTCCTCCAGGACGTGCCGATCCTCTCGGCCCCGCAGAACCAGCAGTGCACCGAGAACTCCACCCAGGCCAAGGGCGACGAGCCGCTCTCGCACATCCTGGACAACATCCCGGTCCTGTCCGGCAACGGTGCCGACCGCAGCTGATCACTCAGCATCGCGGGCCGCGGGACGCTCTTCGCGCGGCCCGCGGCTCCTCTCACCATCAACGGCGACGCGTCAGCTCCGGTCCTGCGGAACCCCTGTGGGCCAAATGGGGCACACCGCGCAACCACGCCGTCCACCGCACTGTTGATCACCACGCGGCTCCACAAACGGAGTCCACTCTCCGAAGGGAACGAACGAACATGAAGAAGCTGTGGGCAACCGCCGCCATCGCCGCCTCCGTCGCCGGAATCTCAGCCACCGCCGCGCCCCAGGCCCTCGCCATCGGCAACGACGAGGGTGTCACCACCACCAACGGCAACGCTGCCGTCCAGAGTTACGGCAACCAGGCCACGCACGGCGACATGAGCCCCCAGCTCGCGCTCGTGCAGGGCTCCCTGAACAAGCCGTGTGTCGGCCTGCCGGCCAAGGCCAACCTGGCCTCGCTCGTCGGCCTGGTGCCGGTCACCGTCCTCCAGGACGTGCCGATCCTCTCGGCCCCGCAGAACCAGCAGTGCACCGAGAACTCCACCCAGGCCAAGGGCGACGAGCCGCTCTCGCACATCCTGGACAACATCCCGGTCCTGTCCGGCAACGGCGCCAGCCACAGCTGATCACTCTCGGCACCATGGACAGCGGGTCGCTCTTCGGAGCGGCCCGCTGTTCTCATGCCCGCCGGAAGGTCTCCCCCTCCCGGGTCCGCGGGTGGGATTCTCAGCTCCGGTACAGCGCCTCTATCTCCTCCGCGTACGCCGCAGTCACCGCGTGGCGTCTGACCTCCAGGGACGGGGTGAGCAGTCCGTTGTCCTCGGTCACCTTCTCGGCCGTGGACGGCCGAGCTTGTGTACTCGGTCGTTCACACCTTGTCGCGCTCCCGACTGCCCCTACGACAGGACGGTCACGGGTCGCATCTCCCCACAGTCCGGCCTGGTCAGGCCGGTGCGGGGACGGGTGCGGTGACAAACACCCACGCCGAGCGTGCGCGATCACGCACGTTGACCCCGGCGATGTGGTCGGCAGGCCCAGCGAGGCCGCACCGACGACAACAAAAGCGGTCCCGATCGGGCCGGTTGGCCCTCTCGGTGTGCCCGCAGCGCGGGCAGCGCTGCGAGGTGAACGCGACCGTCCCGCACACGCGTGCGCATTTCCCGGCTCCGCCGGACAGTGATACGGACACTCCGTACTCGACCTCGACGCGGTGACGCTCCGCGTCACCGGTTGGGATGCGATTCCTCCCCGGCGTGAACGCCGGGGCATCCTCGCAAGAATCAGGTGAACTCGCCTGCCACCAGGGTGAACCGGCGGATGGACTCGGCGCGCGAGACCGCCTCGTTCACGTGGTCGCCGGTTCGGAGGACCTCTGCTCCGGCTCCAGCACCCTGCGCGTGACGCGCTTGGCGATCGCAGCCACCATGGTGCGCGGGCGACGCGGGGTCAGGTGGGCACCGAGTGCGTTGGCCAACCCCGGTGTGACGTACGCGCGGTCGCGGTCGAGGGCGCGCAGGGCGGCGCGGACGACCGGTTCCGTGGTGGTGAAGGGGCCGGTCAATGCGGCCTTGCGGGTGCCGATCGCCTCGAAGAAGCTCGTCTCGACCGGGCCCGGGCACAGGGCCGTGACACGGATACCGCGTCCCCGGTACTCCTGGCGCAGCGCCAGCGAGAAGTTGAGGACGAAAACCTTGGTGGCGCAGTAGACCGCGAAGTACGGGCCCGGCTGATAGCCCGCCGTGGAACCGACGTTGAGAACGGCTCCGGAGCCGCGCTCCAGCATTCCGGGGAGCAGAGCGTGGGTGAGGTCGACGAGAGCGACGACGTTGACCATGATCTCGTCGTGCTCGCGTCGCGGGTCGATCTCCTCGAAGCGGCCGCAGGTGCCGAAGCCGGCGTTGTTGACCAGCAGGTCGACGGTGAGGCCGCGGGCGGTGAGGGCCTCCGCTACGCGGTCGGCGGCGTCGGGCTCGGCGAGGTCCTGGGGCAGGACGTGCGCCTGGACGCCGTGCAGCTTACGCAGCCGGTCGGCCACCTCTTCGAGGCGGTCCCGGGAGCGGGCGACGAGGATCACGTCGTGGCCGCGGGCGGCGAGCTGGGTGGCGAACTCGGTGCCCAGCCCGGAGGAAGCGCCGGTGACGAGGGCAGTGGGTCCGGTGGATGTGTCGGTCATGACTGTTCCCCTTCAGAAGGTCGGGGTTAAGACGAGCCGGAACAATTAACTAAGACACGACTGTATCTCTTATTCCATTAATTGCAACAGTGCTGATGCAGATATCCGAGCAACGGCAACTTGCACGTATCGTCTATGTTCACTGGGGTCAGGAGCCGACGGAGTGGAGGAGCCCATGGGCCGAGCGCTGCGGGCCGATGCCGAGCGCAGTGTGCGCGCGATTCTGGAGGCGGCCGAGCGGGTGCTCGCCGCCGATCCGGGCGCGTCCATGGAGCAGATCGCCGAGGCGGCCGGGGTCGCCAGAACGACGGTCCACCGGCGCTTCGCCAGTCGGCAGGCGCTGATCGAGGCGCTCGCCGAGTCGGCCGTACGGCAGCTCGTGCGGGCCATCGACGACGCGCGGCCCGAGACCACGCCGCCGCTGGTCGCGCTGCACCGCGTCACCGCCAACGTACTGCGGATCAAGGGGGCTTGGAGCTATGCCCTGGGACAGCCGACCGACGAGGGCGGCGGCGCCCCGGCAGACTGGAACGAGCTCGGGGCGCGCTGCCTCGAACTCCTGGGACGAGCCAGGGACGAAGGCCTGCTCGACCCGGCGGCGGACCTGGAGTGGGTCCGCCGCGTCTACTACGCCCTGATCGGCGAGGCCATGCACGGCGACGAACAGCCGGACGCCGATCCCGACGCCCTCGCGACGCTCATCGTCGACACGCTGCTGCACGGCGCCGGGCGGCGGCCCGGCGCCGTCTGACTCAGCGCCTGAGGCCGGTCGCAGTTTCGATGGCGTCGGCGAGTTCGCGTACCGCCTTGTCCGCTGTGCTGTTCGCCAACTCGTGGGCGCGGGAGCCGAGTTCGGTCAGGGGGAGGCTGCCCGGGAGTCGTGTCCAGCGCTTGTCCCCCTGGCGGAGGGCGTCGGCGAAGTAGGCGGCGACGGCTGCGACCTGGAGGCCGTCGGAGGAGGTCCAGAGCCTGTCGTCGAGGGTCCCGGCCTCCAGTTGGCCGGACTCCTCGTGCGGGGAGCGGGTTTCGGGGTCGAGCCAGCGGACGCTCGCCGTGGCGAGGTGGCCGGAGGTGCCGGGCTTGGTGCGGACCGCGTAGAGGGCGGTCACCGTGTGGCCGGGACCCACCTCGCCGCCGTCCACGCGGTCGTTGCGGAAGTCCTCGTCGGCGACCTGGCGGTTGTCGTAGCCGATGAGCCGGAACTGCTCGACCGTCTCCGGGTCGAAGGCTACCTGCGCCTTGGCGTCGCGGGCGGTGAGGTCGATGTTCTGCGGGAGTTCCTCGCAGAAGACCTCGCGGGCGTCCTCGGTGTCCGAGACGTACGTCGTGTGGCCGTCGCCCTTGTCGGCGAGTTGTTCCATCAGCTCGTCGCCGTAGTCGCTGCCCACGCCGACACCGAAGAGGGTGATGCCGTGCTCGCGGCGGTTGTCCGCGATGCGCTCCAGGATCGTGTCGGCGTCGGTGTCGCCGGTGTTGGCGAGGGCGTCGGAGACGAGGACGACGCGGTTGGTGGCGCCCTCGCGCAGGCCCTTGGTGGCGGTGGCGTAGCCGGTTTCGACGCCGGCGCCGAGGTTGGTCGAGGACTGGGGTTCCAGGCGGTCGACGGCATCGTGGACGCGGCCCCGGTGGTCGCCGAGCCGGGTCATCGGGAGGACGGTCTCGGCCTCGTCGCTGAAGGTGACCAGGGCGACCGAGTCGTCGTCGCGGAGACGGTCCGTCATCACGTCGAGGGAGTCCTTGGCCAGGTCGAGGCGGCCCGGTTCGTCCATGGAGCCGGACACGTCGATGACGAACGTGAGGGCGGCGGGCGGGCGTTCGTCGTCGTCCTCCTCGGCGCGGGTGGCGAGGCCGACCCGGACGAGCGACCAGTCCTCTTCGTCGGTGCGGGCGCCGTCGACGGTGACCGAGAAGCCGTTGCCGTCGGGGCGTTCGTAGTTCTGCCGGAAGCTGTTGACGAACTCCTCGGGGCGGATGGTCGACGGGTCGGGCATCCTGCCGTCCGCGAGGGTGCGGCGGGCGTAGCCGTACGAGGCGGTGTCGACGTCCAGGGCGAAGGTGGAGAGGTAGTCGGGGGACGGGGCGAACTCGCGGCCCTCGTCGCCCTGTTGCTCACCGCTCTGTTCGCCCTGCGCGGTACCCGAGGGGTAGGCGGGGGCGGGCAGCGGGGCCGTGCCGTCGTTCCGGTCCGATGAGTAGCCGTGGTCGCTGTCGCCCGCGCCGCTGCAGCCGGTGAGCAGCAGGGCGCCCGCGGTTGTCAGGGCGAGCAGCGTGCCGTGCAGTCGACGGCTGCGAGTGGTGACAGCCCTCGCCCGTATGTGGTCGTTCCCCATCTGTGCCCCCTCGGTGAGCGGCCTGTATATGGGCCTACGTCTGTGACTGTGACGTCCGAGGGGGCCGAGCTGTGCGTGACGGAGCGTTGCGGATGGATCTCGAAGCGGCCACGGCGGGCGGCCGTCGAGACCGGTAGGAGATCCTCCGGAGACCTACGACACGATGTCCTTGCGCCGGAAACCCCGGAAGGCCAGGGCAAACAGGACGAGCGCGTACGTTACCGAAATCGCGGCGCCCTGGATCATGCCGGACCACTCCAGTTGTGGCTGGACGGCGTCCGCCCAGGCGAACTGCCAGTGTGCGGGCAGGAAGTCGCGCCAGTGACCGAGGGCGGTGACGGCGTCCAGCACGTTCCCCACGATCGTCAGGCCGACCGCTCCGCCGACCGCGCCGAGGGGGGCGTCCGTCTTGGTCGACAGCCAGAACGCGAGCCCCGCGGTGACCAGTTGGGAGACGAAGATGTACGCCACCACGACCAGCAGGCGCTGTGCCGCGGTGCCCGCGGAGAGCGCACCGCCGGTGGGGATCTCCAGGGGGCCCCAGCCGTAGGCCGCGGTGCCGGCCACGAGTGCGACGATCGGCAGCAGCACCATCGCGGCGAGGCTGAGGCCCAGCGCGACGGTCAGCTTGGACCAGAGGAGGCGGGCCCTGGGCACGGGAGCCGCCAGCAGGTAGCGCAACGAGGACCAGCTCGCCTCGGAGGCGATGGTGTCCCCGCAGAACAGCGCGACGGGGATCACCAGCAGGAAGCCCGCGGAGACGAAGAGGTTCACCGCGGCGAAGTTCGCGCCCGACGCGGTGGCCGTGTCCATCAGGGTGATCTGATTGCTCCGCCCACCCGGCGTACCGCCGATCGCGAACGCCGCGACCAGCACGAAGGGCAGCGCCGCGAGGATCGCCCCCATCACGAGGGTGCGACGCCGCTTCAGCTGCCGGAGCAGCTCCACACGCAGCGGCAGTGTCCGCCGCGCCCGGTATCCGTCGGCCGTCTCGGCCCGCTCGACGAGGGTGCTCATGCGTTGCCCCCGATCAGGGTGAGGAAGGCGTCTTCGAGTCGGCGGTGCGGGCCCACCGATTCCACGGGTACTTCGAGCCGTACGAGCTCCACGACCAGGCGCTGTGCGCTTGCGCCGGTTTCGAGCCGGACCAGGATCCCGTCGTCCGTGACGACGGCCGAGGCCACGCCCGGCAGCGCGCCGATCTTCTCGGCGACCGGTTCGTCCACGGGGAACCCGGTGCCGATGAGGAGGGTGTCGCCCGAGCCGATGATCTCAGAGACCGGGCCCGCCTGCATCAGCCGTCCGCGGTCCATGACCACCAGGTGGGTGCAGGTCTGCTCGACCTCGGCCAGCAGGTGGCTGGAGACGATGACCGTACGCCCTGCGGCGGCGTAGCGGATCATCACCTCGCGCATCTCACGGATCTGCGGCGGGTCCAGGCCGTTGGTGGGCTCGTCGAGGATCAGCAGGTCCGGGAGGCCGAGCATGGCCTGGGCGATGGCCAGGCGCTGGCGCATGCCCTGGGAGTAGGTGCGGACCGCGCGGGCCAGCGCGTCGCCGAGACCCGCGATCTCCAGAGCCTCCTCCAGGTGGGCGTCCTCGGCCGGACGGCCGGTGGCCTGCCAGTACAGCTCCAGGTTGTCGCGGCCCGAGAGGTGCGGGAGGAAGCCCGCGCCCTCGACGAAGGCGCCGACCCGGGAGAGGACCGGCGCGCCCGGCTGGATCTCGTGGCCGAAGACGCGGATCTCGCCGCCGTCCGGCTTGATCAGACCCATCAGCATGCGCAGGGTGGTCGTCTTGCCCGCGCCGTTCGGCCCGAGGAGACCCAGCACCTGGCCCTTCTCCACGCGGAACGACAGCTCCCGTACCGCGTACCGGTCCGCCGACTTCGCGTACCGCTTGCTCAAGTCGGTGATCTGGAGCGGGACTTCGGCCAGCTCGGGGTCGGGCGGTCCGGCGGTCGTACGGCGCCGGCCGGTCAGCAGCAGGGCGAGCGCGGCCAGTGCTCCGGCGAGCGGCAGCCACCACACCCAGGAGGGGAGCGCCGCGGCGGCCGTCGTCACGGCGGGGGCGGTGGGGACCTTGAGGTCGCCCTTCAGGGAGACCGTGTACGTCGCCGGGGCCGACGGCGACGCATAGCCGAGGTCCGTCGAGGCCAGGACCAGGCGCAGCCGGTGGCCCTCCTGCACCTCGTAGTCGATGGCCGGCAGGGTGATGGTGACGTCCTTGCCCGCCTTGGCTCCCTCGACCCGGATGGGGGTCACCAGCTGGGAGGGGAGCACCTGTTGTCCGCCGCCGGGGCCGACGTCGTACACCTTCGCGAAGAGGACCGCCTCGTCGGTGCTGGACGTGACGTGCACGGTCACCGTGGGCGATCCGGTGATCCGCAGGTCGCTGCCGAGGGAGGCGGACACGAACTGCGCGTACTGGCCCGGGAAGTCGAGCGACACCCCGACGCCGAGGGAGGAGAGCTGGGAGAGGCCGCCCGCGCCACCGAGGCCGGGGAGGGCCGAGATGGCGGGCGGGTTCGCGCCCGCCGGGTTCTCGAAGCTCTGCTCGCGGCCGACCAGCGCCACGGCGTGCTCGCCGTTCTCCAGGCCGGGATAGCTGTCGCCGCTCGCGCCCCGGAGCAGGGCGGCGCCGTCGGTGGAGTCGACGCCTCCGGTGCGAGTGACGCGGAACGCGGGGCCGGTGTCGACGCCCGTCTCGTCCTTCAGATACCGGTCGAACCAGGAGCCGACCCGGGCCTGGACGCGGCCCGCCTCCAAGTCGCCGCCGTCGTGCCCGCCGGAGATCCAGTCGACGTCCACGGGTGCGCCGTTGGCGCGGATCTGCTGGGCCATGGCGTCGGCCTGGCCGAGCGGGAAGAGGGAGTCGGTCTGGCCCTGCACGATGAGGGTGGGCACCTTGATGCGGTCGCCGACCGCGGAGGGGCTGCGTGCCTCAAGGAGTTTGGTGGCCGCCGCGTCCGGCTGTCCGGATTCCGCGACACGGTTGTACATCTCGCACAGCTGGGTCTCGAACTTGTCGCAGCCGCCGCCGGAGTTGATGAAGATGCCGGCCCAGAGCTTCTTGAAGACGCCGTTCGGGAAGAGCGCGTCCGACAGGTTCCAGTAGGTGATCTCCGGGGCGATCGCGTCCACCCGCTGGTCGTAGGCGGCGGCCTCCAGAGCGATCGCCCCGCCGTACGAGGCGCCGGTGACGCCCACGCGCGGGTCACCGGTCTTGTCGAGCTGGACCTCCGGGCGCTTCGCCAGCCAGTCGATGAGCTTGGAGACGTCGGCGACCTCGCCCTTCGGGTCGTTCAGCCCGATCTTGCCCGTGGACTTGCCGAAACCGCGCGCCGACCAGGTCAGCACCGCGTATCCGTCCCGCGCGAGCTGTTCGGCCTGCGCCTGCACGTCGTCCTTGCTGCCGCCGAAGCCGTGCCCGAGAAGTACGGCGGGGCGGCGGTCCGCGCTCGGTCCCGCGGTGAAGTACGAGGTGTCGATGTTCACCCCGTCGCCCATGTCCATGAGGCGGTCGGCGCGCTGTACGGACGGGGCGTCGTCGGAGGCGACAGCCGTCCACGTCCCGGCGCCGGCGAGCACCACGACGGCGGCCGCGGCGGCGATCCACCGTCGCGGCCTCCGCAGTACGGGCACCCGGGGTCGGGGCAGTCGAAGATCCATGCGTCAACGGTAAGGCCCACCGCTGTCAACCGATGCCGCCGCCGGTCTGAACCCCCGCCCCTCCCACGGGAGTACGGGCCCGCTCCGGCATACCGCGACCGTGGTACGAGCTGCCTGCCCGACTGTCCGGTTATGCCCGGGCGTCCTCCGGGATCGACACCAGCCACCGGGTCCCGCGGCGCGGCCGCAGGTAGAAGGCCCAGTACAGGGTGGCGACGGCCACGATGCCGCCGGTCCACAGGAGGTACTCGGCCGCCTGCATGCTGAGGACGTACGCGAGGACGGCGATCAGCAGGACCGGTACGGCGGGCCACAGGGGCATGCGCCAGGCGGGCGTGTGGGTGTGCGGGCCGCGCCGGGCGAACAGTGCGGCGACCGCGACGAGCAGGTACATGCCGGTCACCGAGACGCCCGTGACGCCGTACAGGGTGTCCAGGTTGACGAAGCAGAGGGCCGCGCCGGGGATGCCCACCAGGAGGGTGGCGACCCACGGGGAGCCGAAGCGGCCGAGCCTGGACAGGACGCCGTTGACCGGCTCGGGCCAGGCCTTGTCGCGGGCCGAGGCGAACAGGACGCGGGAGTTCTGGATGACCATGACGATGCCGGCGTTGATGATCGCGAGGGCCACACAGAGGCTGACGAAGGTGCCGACGGCGGAGTTCGACCAGGCGGTGACCATGGTGCTGATGTCGCCCCCGGTGAGGGCGGCGAGGTCGGGGGCGCCCATGGTGATCGCGACGACCGGGACCAGGATGATCACCGTGGAGATGGCGAGGGTGGCCAGGACGGTGCGGGCGACGTTGCGGCGCGGGTTCTCCAGCTCCTCGGAGAGGTAGACCGCGGTCGAGAAGCCCTGGGTGATGAAGAGCGCGATCGCGAGTCCGGAGACCACCAGCATGGCGGTCACCGTGTCCGTATGGCCTCCGGATCCGGCCACCTGCATCGAGGTGAGGCTGCCGAGGCCGCGCTCGCTGTGCGAGAAGCCGAGGACCGCGACGACGGCCGCCGCGATGACTTCGAGGACCAGGAAGACGCCGGTGATCCAGGCGTTGGCCCGCAGGTCGAGCAGGCCCGCGAGGGTGGCGAGCAGCATCACGCCGGCGCCCGCCATCGAGGGGTTCAGATGCACGATCGGTGCCAGGTAGTCCGCCGTGCCCATGGCGATCACCGGCGGCACGATCATGACGACCAGGAGGGAGAGGACGAAGACCAGCCAGCCCGCGAGCCGGCCGGCCATCGTCGAGACCATGGCGTACTCGCCGCCCGCGCTGGGGATGAGGGTGCCAAGCTCGGAGTAGCAGAACGCCACGGCGATACAGAGCAGGGAGCCGATCGCGATGGTGAGCGCGGTCGCCGTGCCGAGGGACGAGAAGAGGTCGGGCACGACCACGAAGAGCGTGGAGGCCGGTGTCACGCAGGAGAGCGTCAGCAGGGTGCCGCCGACGATGCCGATGGAGCGCTTGAGCTTGCGGGGGCCGTCGGACGCCGTGGGGGCGGGGTCCGGGACGGCGGTCTCGACAGGGCGGAGCGTGTCGGTCATGCGGCGGTTCCGATCGACTCGTGTCGTGCGTCAGATGGCTCGGGCGGGAGCGTTATCGCCTCCGGCGGCTCGTGTCGTTCATCTCTTTGTCCGCTCCCGGCGTTGATGGAACCTTGACGGAAACCGTGCGTCAATGGCTGTTCACCTACGGAATCCGCACTCAGAAGGCCTCCCGAATGCCCATCAGGGCACAACAGGTCAAGCGCAGGGGTTTCTTGCCTCCCTACGGGAACCGCAGCGCGGGCGAAGAAAAAAGTGAGGCCGTCCGCGATACGGACGGCCTCACAAGCCCTGCCGGAGGGTCTCAGTGGTTGCGCGGGAAGCCGAGGTCGACGCCCGTGGGGGCGTCGGCCGGGTCGGGCCAGCGGGTGGTGACGACCTTGCCGCGGGTGTAGAAGTGCGTGCCGTCGTTGCCGTAGATGTGGTGGTCGCCGAAGAGGGAGTCCTTCCAGCCACCGAAGGAGTGGTAGCCGACGGGGACCGGGATCGGCACGTTCACGCCGACCATGCCCGCCTCGATCTCCAGCTGGAAGCGCCGGGCCGCGCCGCCGTCCCGCGTGAAGATCGCGGTGCCGTTGCCGAACGGCGAGCCGTTGATGAGGGCCACGCCCTCCTCGTACGTCTCCACGCGCAGCACGCACAGCACCGGGCCGAAGATCTCGTCCCGGTACGCGTCCGAGGTGACCGGCACCCGGTCGAGCAGCGAGAGGCCGATCCAGTGGCCGTCCTCGAAGCCCTCCACCGTGTGGCCGGTGCCGTCGAGGACGACCTCGGAGCCCTGCGCCGCCGCGCCCGTCACGTACGAGGCGACCTTGTCGCGGTGGGCGGCCGTGATCAGCGGGCCCATCTCGGAGGCCGGGTCGTTGCCCGGGCCGATCTTGATCTTCTCGGCGCGCTCGCGGATCTTCTCCACCAGCTCGTCGCCGATCGCGCCGACGGCCACGACGGCCGAGATCGCCATGCAGCGCTCGCCCGCCGAGCCGTAGGCCGCGGACACCGCCGCGTCCGCCGCCGCGTCCAGGTCGGCGTCCGGGAGGACCAGCATGTGGTTCTTGGCGCCGCCCAGGGCCTGGACGCGCTTGTGGTTCGCGGCTGCGGTGGTGTGGATGTAGCGGGCGATCGGGGTCGAGCCGACGAAGGAGACCGCCTTGACGTCCGGGTGCTCCAGGAGGCGGTCGACGGCCACCTTGTCGCCGTGCACGACGTTGAAGACGCCGTCCGGCAGACCCGCCTCCGCGAGCAGCTCGGCGATCTTCATCGCGGGCGACGGGTCCTTCTCCGACGGCTTGAGGATGAAGGTGTTGCCGCAGGCGATGGCGAGCGGGAACATCCACATCGGCACCATGGCCGGGAAGTTGAACGGCGTGATGCCCGCGACGACGCCCAGCGGCTGCCGGATCGAGGCCACGTCGACGCGGGACGCCACCTCGGTCGACAGCTCGCCCTTCAGCTGCACGGTGATCCCGCAGGCCAGGTCGACGATCTCCAGGCCGCGCGCCACCTCGCCGAGCGCGTCCGAGTGGACCTTGCCGTGCTCGGCGGTGATCAGCTCGGCGATCGCGTCACGGTTGGCGTCCAGCAGGGCGCGGAACTTGAAGAGGATCGTGGTCCGCCTGGCCAGCGAGGACTGGCCCCAGGTCGCGTAGGCGTCCTTCGCGGCGGCGACCGCGGCGTCCACCTCGTCGACGGTCGCGAAGGCGACCCGGGTGGTCACGGCGCCGGTCGCCGGGTCGGTGACCGGCCCGTACGTACCCGACGCACCCTCGACAACCTTGCCACCGATCCAGTGGTCGACAGTCTTCGTCATGGCCAAGAACTCCTTCACAGATGGCGGCGTCGGGCGGCGACGTGCCTTTCGTACTCCTCGCGCGCCTTGACCGCCGACGAGCGGGTCGCGGTCTCGGCCACAGGTACATCCCACCAGGCTTGGGCTGGAGGCGCGCCCGACACTGTGTCTGCCGTTTCGGTCTCCACGTAGACACAAGTGGGAGTGTCCGCGCTCCGTGCCTCGGCGAGGGCCGCACGCAGGTCACGGACGGTCTTCGCGCGTAGGACGCGCATCCCCAGACTGGCCGCGTTGGCGGCGAGATCCACCGGCAGCGGCGCCCCCGTGTACGTACCGTCCTCGGCCCGGAAGCGGTACGCGGTGCCGTACCGCTCGCCGCCCACCGACTCGGAGAGGCCGCCGATGGAGGCGTACCCGTGGTTCTGCAGGATGAGGACCTTGATCGCGATGCCCTCCTGCACGGCCGTGACGATCTCGGTCGGCATCATCAGATACGTACCGTCGCCGACCAGCGCCCAGACGGGACGGTCGGGCGCCGCCATCCGTACGCCGATCGCGGCCGGGATCTCGTAGCCCATGCACGAGTAGCCGTACTCGACGTGGTACTGGTCCCGCGACCGCGCCCGCCACAGCTTGTGCAGGTCGCCGGGGAGTGAGCCGGCCGCGTTGATCAGGATGTCGTCCTCCGTGACCAACTCGTCCAGGACGCCGAGGACTTGGGGCTGGGTGGGCCGGATGTCGAGGTCCTCGGCCTCGTAGGCCGCGTCGACGCGGTACTCCCAGCGCTCCTTGTCGTCGCTGTACTCGGTGGCGTACGCCGGTTCGGTGCGGTGCTTGTGCAGCAGCAAGGCCTCGGTGAGGGCCTCGAGTCCGGCGCGCGCGTCGGCGATCAGCGGGATCCCCGAGAGCTTGTGACCGTCGTACGGCGCGATGTTGAGGTTCAGGAAGCGGACGCCCGAGCCGGCGAAGAGGGTGCCGGAGGCGGTGGTGAAGTCGGTGTAGCGGGTGCCCACGCCGATCACCAGGTCGGCGGTGCGGGCGAGTTCGCAGGCGGTCGCCGTGCCGGTGTGGCCGATGCCGCCGACGTCCTGCGGGTGGTCGAAGCGCAGCGAGCCCTTGCCTGCCTGCGTGGAGGCGACGGGAATGCGGGTGGCGGCGGCGAGTTCGGCGAGCGCCTCCTCGGCGCGGCTGTGGTGGACGCCGCCGCCCGCGACGATGAGGGGGCGGCGGGCCTCGCGGATCGCCCTTACGGCGGCGGTCAGTTCGCCCTGATCGGCCGCCGGGCGGCGCACGGTCCAGGTCCGCTCCGCGAAGAACTCCTCGGGCCAGTCGTACGCCTCCGCCTGCACGTCCTGCGGCAGCGCGAGCGTGACCGCACCCGTCTCGACCGGGTCGCTGAGCACCCGCATCGCCTGGAGGGCGGCGGGGATCAGGGCCTCGGGGCGGGTGATCCGGTCGAAGTACCTCGACACCGGGCGCAGGCAGTCGTTGACCGACACATCGCCCGCGTAGGGGACTTCGAGCTGCTGGAGGACCGGATCGGCGGGGCGGGTCGCGAAGGTGTCGCCGGGGAGGAGCAGGACCGGGATGTGGTTGATCGTCGCGAGGGCGGCGCCGGTCACCAGGTTCGTGGCGCCGGGGCCGATGGACGTGGTGACGGCGTGCGTGGCGAGCCGGTTGGACTGACGCGCGAAGCCGACTGCCGCGTGCACCATGGACTGTTCGTTACGGCCCTGGTGGTACGGCATCTCGTCCGCGTACTCGACGAGCGCCTGGCCGAGCCCTGCGACGTTGCCGTGGCCGAAGATCCCCCAGGTGGCGCCGATCAACCGCCGCCGCTCGCCGTCCCGTTCCGTGTACTGCGCGGCCAGGAACCGCACCAGCGCCTGGGCGACCGTCAGCCTGGTCGTCGCGCCCGGCGTCCTCGACACCTTCGTCGCCCTTGGCACCGTTGCCATCGGATCCGTCATTGGTACCCCTCGGTGTGCTCTGGGTGGAAGCAGATCCGCCACTCCCGCCCCTCCCCCGGTCCCGCCATCACGTTCAGGTAGTACATCGTGTGGCCGGGCTGGGCGATGGACGGGCCGTGCCATCCGTCGGGAACGAGGACGGCATCGCCGGTACGGACCTCGGTGAGGACGTCGGATCCGCCCTCGTGCGAAGGGAATACGCGCTGATAGCCGAATCCGTTCGGGCCGTCGATCTCGAAGTAGTAGATCTCCTCGAGTTCCGACTCCAGGCCCGGCCGGTGTTCGTCGTGCTTGTGGGGCGGATACGAGGACCAGTTGCCGCCGGGCGTGATGACCTCGACGGCGATCAGCCTGTCGCACTCGAAGGCGTCGGCGGAGGCGAAATTGCGCACCTGGCGGGCGCAGTTGCCGCTGCCGCGGTCTTCGACGGGTACCTCCGGCGCGGGGCCGTAGCGGGCGGGGAGTAGTCGCTCGCACTTCGCTCCTGCCAGGGCGAAGCGGCCTCCCACGCCGGAGGCGATCTGTGCCCGGGCGTCACGGGGCAGGTACGCGAAGTCGGTGACCCCGCTGAACACACTGTCCCTGCCCAGGATTTGGAAGTGTTCGCCCTCTATGTCCACCGTACAGCCGCCGCTGAGCGGCAGCACGATCCACTCGCTGTCGCCGGTGGTGAAGGTGTGCGTGCCGCCGGGGGCGAGTTCGACGACGCGCAGGCTGGTGTGGGACCAGCCGGCCCGCTTGGGGTCGATGTCGAGGACGTACTGCGCGTTGGCAGCGCTCCCCTTCGGGACGTACAGGCCGTTGCTGGTCATCCGGTCCTCACAGCAGTCCGACGGCGGTGTCCACGGCCGCGGTCACATCGCCGTCCGCCGGGTAGAGCAGCGAACGGCCGACCACCAGGCCCTGGACGGTGGGGAGTTGAAGAGCGCCGCGCCACTTCTCGTACGCGCCCTCCTGGTCCTCGCCGACATCACCGCCGAGGAGCACGGCGGGCAGCGTGGACGTCTCCATGACGCGGGCCATGTCGTCGGGGTTCTCGGTGACGGGGACCTTCAGCCAGGTGTACGCCGAACTGCCGCCGAGGCCGCTCGCGATGGCGATGGACTTGGTGACCGCCTCGGCGCTGAGATCGTTTCGGAGGGTGCCGTCCTCGCGGCGACGGCAGAGGAACGGCTCGACGAACACCGGGAGTTGCCGCTGCGCCATCTCGTCGATGACACGGGCGGTGGACTCCAGGGTGCGCAGCGAGCCCGGGTCGTCGTAGTCGATACGCAGCAGCAGCTTGCCCGCGTCGAAGCCGAGCCGCTCGATGTCCTGCGGGCGGTGCCCGGTGAACCGGTCGTCCAACTCGAAGGAGGCGCCCGCGAGTCCGCCTCGGTTCATCGACCCGAGCACGACCTTGTGGTCGAGCGCGCCGAGCAGCAGCAGGTCGTCGAGGATGTCGGCGGTGGCGAGGACGCCGTCGACTCCCGGGCGGGCGAGTGCGGTGCAGAGCCGCTCCAGCAGATCGGCGCGGCTCGCCATCGCGAACTTGCGGTCGCCGACGGCGAGTGCGCCGCGGGCCGGGTGGTCCGCGGCGACGATCATCAGACGGCCGCTGTCGTCGACGAGGGGGCGGCGGAGGCGACGGGCCGCGGCCTCGGCGATGGCTTCGGGGTGGTGAGTGCGGGTGCGGACGAGGTCGGCTACGTCGACTCGCCCGTACGGCGCCGGATGGCCGCCTTTGCGCACGGTTGTACCGGCGCCCTTGCGCGGCGCCGGGTGGCCGCCCTCGCGCACACCCGAGCCACCGCCTCTACGCGGCGCCGGATCGGCGCCCTCGCGCGCAGCCGCGCCACCGCGTTCGCGAGCGTCACCGCCTTCATACGTCGCGGAAGCGCCGCCTTCGCGCGCGGCCGAGTCTCCGCCTTCGCGCGACGCCGGATCGCCGCCCCCGCGCACACCCGAGCCACCGCCTCTACGCGGCGCCGGATCGCCGCCCTCGCGCGCAGCCGCGCCACCGCGTTCGCGAGCGTCACCGCCTTCGTACGTCGCGGAAGCGCCGCCTTCGCGCGCGGCCGAGTCTCCGCCTTCGCGCGACGCCGGATCGCCGCCCCCGCGCACACCCGAGCCACCGCCTCTACGCGGCGCCGGATCGGCGCCCTCGCGCGACGCCGGATCGCCGCCCTCGTGTCTCGCGCCCCCGACCTGGCCCGCCCTCACAGCACCGCTCCTGCCGTGAGCGCGTCCTCGACCTCGGCCGGGGTCGGCATCGCGGAGGAGCACTCCAGGCGGGAGGCGACGATGGCGCCCGCGGCGTTGGCGTACCGCATGATCCGCTCCAGGTCCCAGCCGGCGAGCAGGCCGTGGCAGAGGGAGCCGCCGAAGGCGTCGCCGGCGCCGAGACCGTTCAGGACGGTCACCGGGAGGGGTGGGACCTCGGCGGAGGTGCCGTCGCGGTGGACGGCGAGGACGCCCTTGGGGCCCTGCTTGACGACGGCGAGCTCGACGCCGGCGTCGAGCAGGGCGCGGGCGGCGGCATGCGGTTCGCGTTCGCCGGTGGCGATCTCGACCTCGTCGATGTTGCCGACGGCGACGGTGGTGTGGCGCAGGGCCTCGGCGTAGAAGGGGCGGGCGGAGTCGGGGTCCGTCCAGAACATGGGGCGCCAGTCGAGGTCGAAGACCGCCGTACCGGACCTGGCACGGTGGGCCAGCGCCGCGAGCGTCGCCGTGCGGCTGGGCTCCTCGCTCAGGCCGGTGCCCGTCATCCAGAAGATGCGGGCCTCGTGGACGGCGTCGAGGTCGAGCTCGTGGGCGTCGATCTCCAGGTCGGGGGCCTTGGGCTGCCGGTAGAAGTACAGCGGGAAGTCGTCCGGCGGGAAGATCTCGCAGAACGTGACCGGGGTGGGCAGGCCGGGGACCGGGGTGACCCAGCGGTCGTCGACGCCGAAGTCGCGCAGCGCCTCGTGGAGGTAGGTGCCGAAGGGGTCGTCGCCCGTGCGCGTGATCACCGCCGTACGCCGGCCGAGCCGGGCCGCGGCCACCGCGACGTTCGTCGCCGAGCCACCGAGGAACTTCCCGAACGTGGTCACCCTCGCCAGCGGGACCCCCGTCTGCAACGGGTAGAGGTCCACGCCGATCCGCCCCATGGTGATCAGGTCGTACGCCATCGAGTTCCCTTCGCTTCGGCTGCACCCAAAGGTCTAGTCGGGTCCGGGGAGCCCTGTCAACGTTTTGTCCAGACATTCGGACGAGGTATTGACACGTCCTTGGAGGCCGCCGGAAGCTGACGCCCATGACGTCGTTGTCACCGGAGGCATCGCCTCCGTCCTCACTGTCCCGTATCCGGATCGGTTCGGCTCCCGACTCCTGGGGCGTCTGGTTCCCGGACGACCCCCAGCAGGTCCCCTGGCAGCGCTTCCTCGACGAGGTCTCCGGGTCCGGCTACGAGTGGATCGAGTTGGGCCCGTACGGCTATCTCCCCAGCGATCCGGCCGTCCTGAAGGCCGAGACCGCCAAGCGCGGGCTCACCGTCTCCGCCGGAACGGTCTTCACCGGGCTGCACCGTGGCCCCGAGGTGTGGGAGTCCACCTGGGCGCACGTCTCGGACATCGCGGCGCTCACCCAGGCGATGGGCGCCGAGCATCTGGTGGTCATCCCCGCGTTCTGGCGGGACGACAAGACGGGCGAGGTGCTGGAGGACAGCACGCTGACGCCCGCACAATGGCGCAATCTCACCGCTCAGACCGAGCGGCTGGCGCATGAGGTGCGTGAGCGGTACGGGCTGCGGATCGTCGTCCACCCGCATGCCGACACGCACATCGACAGCGAGGAGAACGTCACGCGTTTCCTCGACGCGACGGATTCCTCGCTGGTGTCGCTGTGCCTGGACACCGGGCACTACGCGTACTGCGGCGGCGACAGCGTCAAGCTCATCGAGACGTACGGGGAACGCATCGGGTACCTGCACCTCAAGCAGGTGGATCCGGCGATCCTGGCCGAGGTGCGGGCGGACGAGGTGCCGTTCGGTCCGGCCGTGGCGCGTGGCGTGATGTGCGAACCACCGACGGGCGTACCGGCTCTGGAGCCCGTCCTGGCCGCCGCACAGAAGCTGGACGTCGAGCTCTTCGCGATCGTCGAGCAGGACATGTACCCGTGTCCGCCGGACAAGCCGCTGCCGATCGCGGAGCGCACGCGGGCGTTCCTGAGGTCCTGCGGGGCGTAGTGCGGGGGCGCCGTGGGAGGGGCCCGCCGAGTGCTCGGGGCTCGGCGGGCCCACCCGGCCTACTGGTGACCGCCTGCCAATTGCATCGCTCCTGTCACAAATGACCCCTTCCCGTCACACATGTCGCGTGTACGCGGGTCTTGGGTCACACCCGGACCACAGGCACTTCCCGGCACTCACTCTGTGTCGTTCACGAAGCACAGGGTTTGTTGATCACCAGCGCAGTGCCCGGCTCCCCCGACGGCCGCCCCCGGCCGCCGCCGCGGTACGCGCAGGGAGGTGCCACTCATGACCGACCGCAGGCTTTGGTCGTACAAGGAGATCGCGGCGCACATCAAGGTGCAGCCGGACACCGTGAGGTCGTACCGCAAGCACGGAATGCTCCCCCCGCCCGACCACGTGGAGAGCGGCAAGCCCTACTGGTACGCGGACACCGTCCGGGCCTGGGTCGCCTCCCGGCCGGGAAACCGCGGTCGCAGAGAGGCCTGACCCCTTCCTCCCCTGTGCCCCGCCCGTGCGCGGGGCACAGTCACGTCCACGGCTCGATGACCGTCACGCCGGCTCCTGGCGCCGTCCCCATCGCCGCCAGCGCGGCCGGTGCCGCGTCCAGCGGGATGGTGGCGGTGACCAGGAGGTCGGGGCGGAGTACGCCGGCCCGGACCAGCTCCAGCATCCCGGGGTAGGCGTGCGCCGCCATCCCGTGGCTGCCGAGGAGTTCGAGTTCGAAGCCGATCACCCGGGCCATGGGGATCTCGGGAGCCACGGGCAGCAGCCCGACCTGGACGTGGCGGCCCCGGCGGCGCAGGCCGTTCACCGAGGCCGCGCAGGTGACCGGCGATCCGAGGGCGTCCAGTGACAAGTGGGCGCCGCCGCCCGTCAGTTCGCGTACCGCCTCTGCCGTGTCCACCGCCCCCGACGCGTCCACCGTTTCCGCCGCCCCGAACTTGCGGGCCAGGTCCAGCGCCTGGGGCGACACGTCGACGGCGGCGACCCGTGCCCCGGCGGCCGCCGCGATCATCACGGCGGACAGACCGACGCCCCCGCAGCCGTGTACGGCGACCCACTCCCCCGCGGCCGCCCGGCCCTGCGCGACCACCGCGCGGTAGGCCGTGGCGAACCGGCAGCCCAGCGAGGCCGCCGTCGCGTACGACAGTTCGTCCGGCGCCGCGACCAGGTTCACGTCGGCGTGCTCCAGGGCCACGTACTGCGCGAAGGAACCCCAGTGGGTGAACCCCGGCTGGGTCTGGCGCTCGCACACCTGCTGGTCCCCCGCGGCGCACGAGGGACAGCTTCCGCAGGCGCACACGAACGGCACGGTGACCCGGTCTCCGGGGTGCCAACCGGTGACGCGGGCGCCCACCGCCTCGACGACCCCGGCGAGTTCGTGACCCGGTACGTGCGGCAGCGCGATGTCCGGGTCATGGCCCATCCAGCCGTGCCAGTCGCTCCGGCACAGCCCGGTGGCCTCGACCCGCACCACGACCCCGTGCTCCGCGGGCGCCGGATCAGCCACCTCACGTACCTCGGCCGGCTTCCCGTACCGCTCGAACACCACTGCCCGCATCCGTCTCACCCCTCGCCTTCGTCCGTCACCCGTCGCCTTCGGTGCGCAGATCACCGTTCCCGGAGACCAGTTTTCCCGAACTGCGGCGCCGGACTGTTCGCCATAGGGTTCTACAAATCCGTCCCGGTCGGACAGCCGACGCCCCGTGGACAGCCTCCGCCCGAATGGACAGCCTCTGTCCGAGCCCGAGGGATGAGCCGTGACCCAGAATCAGCCGCCCGGTGCACCTCAAGCCCGCATTCCCGCACCCCAGCAGCCCCCGTCGTCGTACCTGCCGATCCGCGCCGGACTCTGGAAGCACTGCCTGTGGGGCGGACTCGCGCTCTGGGTGCTGACCGCGATCGTCACGTACGCGACCAAGAACACCACCCTGCTGCCGACCCTGATCCTGCTCGGCAGCTTCCTGGTCCCCGTCACCTTCGTGCTCTGGGCGTACGAGCGGCACGGCCGCGACCTGGGCGTGAACCTGATCCTCGGCTGCTTCCTGACCGGCGGCACCCTCGGCGTGCTGGGCGCGTCGGTCATGGAGTACTACCTGCTGCACCCCTCCTTGTGGATGTACGTCGGCGTCGGGCTGATCGAGGAGGCGGTGAAGCTCGCGGCGCTGATGTTCATGCTGCGCAGGCACCCCCGGATCCACGGGCTGCGGTCCGGGCTCGTGCTCGGCGCGACCGTCGGGTTCGGTTTCGCGGCCCTGGAGAGCGCGGGGTACGCGTTCAACGCCGCCGTCTCACTCAAGGGCGTCGACCTGCGCGCACTCCTGGAGACCGAGATCCTGCGCGGGGTGCTCGCCCCCTTCGGGCACGGCCTGTGGACGGCGATCGCGGGCGCGGTGCTGCTCGCGTACCGCCACCCGAGCGGGCGCTTCCAGTTCAACCGGCCCGTGCTCGGCACCTATGTCGGCGTCTCACTGCTGCACGCCCTGTGGGACTCGACGCACGGCATCGCACTCTGGCTGGTGGCGCGGCTGACCGACACGGGCCTCGACAGGGCGCTGTTCGCGGAGGGCTACATCCCGGGGCCCACCGACGTGCAGAAGCATCTCTTCACGCTGTTCTCGATCGGCGCCATGGTCATCGTCTCGCTCGCCGGCATCGGCTGGGTGCGCTCGCTCGCCCGTCGGGACCCCACTTGGAGAAGTACCCCCTAGGGGTATAGCCTGCGTAGCAGGAGGAAACCCTGGAGCCACAGGACTCCTCCCCCGCTCTACGTACGCACGCCCGACCTGCCTCAATGAGGAGTAACGCCATGACCGCGCAGACCGACACCCAGGGTTCCGTCACGACCGTCTACCAGGTGAGCGGAATGAGCTGCGGGCACTGTGAAGGCTCCGTCTCCGGCGAGCTCTCCGGGATCGCCGGCGTCAGCTCGGTGAAGGCGGTGTCCTCCACCGGTGAGGTGACCGTGGTCTCCGCCGCCGCCCTGGACGAGGACGTGGTGCGCGCCGCGGTCGACGAGGCGGGCTTCGAGCTTGTCGGCAAGGCCTGAGCGGACCTCCGCGTATCACCTAGGGCCTGTCTGACAATTCCCGTCGTCGCCCGGCGGGGCAGACGGGAATTGTCAGACAGGCTCTAGCTCTCCCCACCGGGCCGTACCGACCAGCTGATACTGGCTCCGTACGGCCCGGTTCCTTCCTTGGAGCCGGACCATGACCATCGCAGCACCCGAGACATCCATAACGGAGACCGCCGGCACGTCGGAGGTCGAGCTCGCCATCGGGGGCATGACCTGTGCCTCCTGCGCGGCCCGCGTCGAGAAGAAGCTCAACCGCATGGACGGCGTCACCGCCACCGTCAACTACGCGACGGAGAAGGCGAAGGTCGCGTACCCGGCGGGGGTGCGGGTCGCCGATCTGATCGCCACCGTGGTGAAGACCGGGTACACGGCCGAGGAGCCCGCGCCGCCGGAGCCCGCGGCGGACACCGTCGGCGAGCGCGACTCCGAACTGGCCGCCCTGCGCGAGCGGCTCGTCGTCTCCGTCCTCCTCGCCCTCCCCGTGGCCCTTCTGTCGATGATCCCGGCGCTGCAGTTCGACAACTGGCAGTGGCTGGCGCTGACGCTCGCCGCGCCCGTCGTCGTGTGGGGCGGACTCCCGTTCCACAGGGCCGCGTTCACCAATGCGCGGCACGGCGCGGCCACCATGGACACCCTCATCTCGATCGGCACGCTGGCCGCGTTCGGCTGGTCCCTGTGGGCACTGTTCTTCGGGGACGCTGGGATGGAGGGCATGCAGGAGAGCTTCTCGTTCACCGTCTCCCGTACGGAGGGGACCTCGGCGATCTATCTCGAAGTCGCCGCCGGTGTCGTCGCGTTCATCCTGCTCGGCCGCTATCTGGAGGCCCGCTCCAAGCGGCAGGCGGGGGCCGCGCTGCGAGCCTTGATGGAGCTGGGCGCGAAGGACGTGTCCGTACTGCGGGACGGCCGTGAAGTACGTGTTCCGGTGGACCTGTTGGCCGTCGGGGACCGTTTCGTCGTACGGCCCGGCGAGAAGATCGCCACGGACGGCACCGTCGTCGAGGGCGTCTCGGCCGTCGACGCCTCCATGCTGACCGGCGAGTCGGTGCCGGCCGACGTGTCGGCCGGTGACGCGGTGACCGGCGCGACCGTGAACGCCGGGGGCCGGCTGGTCGTCGAGGCGAGCCGGGTCGGCGCGGACACCCAACTCGCGCGGATGGCGCGGCTCGTGGAGGACGCGCAGAACGGCAAGGCCGAGGTGCAGCGGCTCGCCGACCGGATCTCCGGGATCTTCGTTCCGGTGGTGCTGCTGATCGCGCTCGGCACCTTCGGTGTCTGGCTGGCGGTCACCGGTGACACGGTCGCCGCCTTCACCGCCGCCGTCGCGGTACTGATCATCGCCTGCCCGTGCGCGCTGGGGCTCGCCACGCCGACCGCCCTGATGGTCGGCACGGGACGCGGCGCGCAGCTCGGCATCCTCATCAAGGGACCCGATGTCCTGGAGTCCACGCGCCGCGTCGACACCGTCGTCCTGGACAAGACCGGGACGGTGACGACCGGACGGATGAAACTTCAAGAGGTCTACGTCGCCGACGGCACCGCCGAGAACCACGTTCTGCGGCTCGCAGGCGCCCTGGAGCACGCCTCGGAGCATCCGATTGCCCAGGCGGTCGCCGCGGGCGCTCAGGAGCGCGTTGGCGCGTTTTCGCCGCCGGAGCACTTCGTGAACGTTCCGGGGCGGGGTGTGCGCGGGCGCGTGGAGGGTCACGAGGTCACGGTGGGCCGGTTCGAGGGCGTACTCCCCGCCGAGTTGGCGCGGGCCAAGTCGGCGGCCGAGGCGGAAGGACGTACGGCCGTCGTGGTCACCCGGGACGGTACGGCGATCGGTGTGCTGACCGTCGCCGACGCGGTCAAGGAGACCAGCGCCGAGGCCGTACGCGCACTGCGCGCCCTCGGGCTCACGCCGATGCTGCTGACCGGCGACAACCGGGCGGTCGCCGAGTCCGTGGCGCGTGCCGTCGGGATCGACACCGCAGACGTGATCGCCGAGGTGCTGCCCGAGGACAAGGTCGACGTCGTCAGGCGGCTCCAGGGCGAGGGGCGGAGCGTCGCGATGGTGGGGGACGGGGTGAATGACGCGGCAGCCCTTGCCACCGCCGACCTGGGTCTCGCGATGGGCACCGGCACGGATGCGGCGATCGAGGCGAGCGATCTGACGCTCGTACGCGGGGATCTGCGGGTGGCCGCGGACGCGATCCGGCTGTCGCGCCGGACCCTCGCCATCATCAAGGGGAATCTCGTCTGGGCGTTCGGATACAACGTGGCGGCGCTGCCGCTGGCGGCGATGGGACTGCTCAACCCCATGATCGCGGGGGCGGCGATGGCCTTCTCGTCGGTGTTCGTGGTGACGAACAGCCTCCGGCTCAAGGCATTCTCATGATGTTCGAGTGAGAGCCCCCCTAGAGTCCGGAGAGAGCCTCACATAAGCTCTTCACAAGGCTCGCGCATCTTCCTTACGCTTGGGCTCCGATTCGCATATAGGTCTCTTGCCTATCTTCAGGACATATGCAAGAGACGCAGGTCACAGTGATGTGAACGTAACCATCGAAGGGGTTCGTGAGTCTAAGTTGGCGATGTCAGAAGCGTCTTGGGGGGCGTGACTGGCATCTGGGGATGTCTTGGGGGACGTTCCTGGAACTGCGTTGCCGGGGCACGTACACCGGGGAGCTTTGAGCGGCCCTCCCGGAGGTACGCGTCCCGGCCAACCGCACCGGCGTGACCGAAGTTTTGCTCGTTTTGCTCGCAACCAGTTCGCAATCAGCCCGTAGCAAGATCACAGCGATTCAGGCGCTGTCCATAGACGCCCGGCCGGATCCCGTGGGGGGAATCCGCACCGGGACAAGGAAAGCGCCCTGACTGCCGGCCCGTGGGGGGACCGGTAGCAGGGCGCTTTCCGTATTTTTTGTGGCTCGTGCAGCCATGCGACTCGCGTGGCTCGGTTCGCCTCAGAGCACTGCGAGTGACCCGGGCCTGGCTAGCGGCTCTCGACCGGGACGAAGTCGCGCAGGACCTCGCCCGTGTAGATCTGGCGAGGGCGGCCGATGCGGGAGCCGGGCTCCTTGATCATCTCGTGCCACTGGGCGATCCAGCCCGGGAGGCGGCCCAGCGCGAAGAGGACCGTGAACATCTCGGTCGGGAAGCCCATGGCGCGGTAGATCAAGCCGGTGTAGAAGTCCACGTTCGGGTAGAGGTTGCGCGAGACGAAGTACTCGTCGGAGAGCGCGTGCTCCTCCAGCTTGAGGGCGATGTCCAGCAGCTCGTCGGACTTGCCGAGGGCCGAGAGGACATCGTGCGCGGCGGCCTTGATGATCTTCGCGCGCGGGTCGAAGGACTTGTACACCCGGTGGCCGAAGCCCATCAGGCGGACGCCGTCCTCCTTGTTCTTCACCTTGCGGATGAAGGAGTCGACGTCTCCGCCGTTGGCCTGGATGCCTTCCAGCATCTCCAGGACGGACGCGTTGGCGCCGCCGTGCAGCGGGCCCCAGAGGGCGGAGATGCCGGCCGAGATCGAGGCGAACATGTTCGCCTGCGAGGAGCCGACCAGACGGACCGTGGAGGTCGAACAGTTCTGCTCGTGATCCGCGTGCAGGATGAGCAGCTTCTCCAGCGCGGAGACGACGACCGGGTCGGGCTCGTACTCCTGCGCCGGGACCGAGAACGTCATGCGGAGGAAGTTCTCGACGTACCCGAGGTCGTTGCGCGGGTAGACGAAGGGGTGGCCGATCGACTTCTTGTACGCGTACGCCGCGATCGTCGGAAGCTTGGCGAGAAGGCGGATCGTCGAGAGGTGCCGCTGCTTCTCGTCGAACGGGTTGTGACTGTCCTGGTAGAACGTCGACAGGGCGCTGACCACCGACGACAGCATCGCCATCGGGTGGGCGTCGCGCGGGAAGCCCTGGAAGAAACGCTTGACGTCCTCGTGCAGCAGGGTGTGCTGCGTGATCTCGTTCTTGAAGGTGGAGAGCTCGTCCACGTTCGGCAGTTCACCGTTGATCAGCAGCGAGGCCACCTCAAGGAAGGTGGACTGCTCGGCGAGCTGCTCGATCGGGTACCCGCGGTACCGGAGGATGCCCTGCTCACCGTCGAGATAGGTGATCGCGGATTTATAGGCGGCGGTGTTCCCGTATCCGCTGTCCAGCGTCACCAGACCCGTCTGTGCGCGCAGCTTCCCGATGTCGAAGCCCTTGTCGCCGACGGTGCTGTCGATCACCGGGTAGGTGTACTCGCCATCGCCGTAACGCACTACTACAGAGTTGTCGCTCACGTCATCCCTCACCGACGTTGTCCCTCTTCTTCGAGGTGCCCTGACTGTCTCTACCATCCCCCATTTGGCCCTGGAGAGTGCACTCGGGGTCGACCATTGGGCCTATTGGCGGCACTGAGTGCCGCCAACTTACTCATCCTGCCCCCCTTCGCCCTGGTTCCGGAAGTGCTGTGTGACCTTTGCGACTCGTTTGATCGATCATTTTTCACGAGGGGCCGTACGAGGGCTCCCACGAGGCTCCCCGGGAGCCATCAGGCCTGTCCCAGGCGGAAGTCCAGCGCCGTGCACCGCCGTCCGGCGGACACCGTACGGACCGCCTGGCCTATCGCCTTGCGGGAGCCGACGAGGACGACCAGCTTCTTGGCGCGGGTGACGGCCGTGTAGAGGAGGTTGCGCTGCAGCATCATCCACGCGCTCGTGGTCACCGGGATCACCACCGCCGGGTACTCGCTGCCCTGCGAGCGGTGGATGGTCATCGCGTACGCATGCGCCAGCTCGTCGAGTTCGTCGAAGTCGTACGGCACCTCCTCGTCCTCGTCCGTCAGCACCGTCAGACGCTGCTCCTCCACGTCGAGGGAGGTGACGACTCCGACCGTGCCGTTGAAGACGCCGTTCTCGCCCTTCTCGTAGTTGTTGCGGATCTGGGTGACCTTGTCGCCGACGCGGAAGACCCGGCCGCCGAAGCGCTTTTCGGGGAGGTCGGGGCGGGCGGGTGTGATGGCCTGCTGGAGAAGGCCGTTCAGGACTCCCGCTCCTGCCGGGCCCCGGTGCATCGGCGCGAGGACCTGCACATCGCGGCGCGGGTCGAGCCCGAACTTGGCCGGAATCCGCCGCGCCGCCACGTCCACCGCGAGCCGGCCCGCCTCCTCGGTCTCGTCCTCGACGAAGAGGAAGAAGTCCTTCATGTTCTCCGTGTGCGGGTGCTGCCCCGAGTTGATCCGGTGCGCGTTCGTCACCACCCCGGACTGCTGGGCCTGGCGGAAGACCCGGGTGAGGCGGACCGCCGGGACCGGGCCGCCGTCGGCGAGCAGATCGCGCAGCACCTCGCCGGCGCCGACGCTGGGGAGCTGGTCGACGTCTCCCACGAAGAGGAGGTGCGCGCCCGGAGGGACCGCTTTGACCAGCTTGTTGGCGAGGAGGAGGTCGAGCATCGAGGCCTCGTCCACCACCACCAGGTCGGCGTCCAGCGGCCGGTCCTTGTCGTATGCCGCGTCGCCGCCCGGCTTCAGCTCCAGGAGCCGGTGCACGGTGGAGGCGTCGGCGCCGGTCAGCTCGGCGAGACGCTTGGCGGCGCGGCCCGTGGGGGCGGCCAGGACGACCTTCGCCTGCTTGGCGCGCGCCAGTTCCACGATCGAGCGGACCGTGAACGACTTGCCGCAGCCGGGGCCGCCGGTGAGCACGGCGACCTTCTTGGTGAGCGCGAGCCGGACCGCGTCCTCCTGCTCGGGCGCCAACTCCGTGCCCGTACGCCCCTTCAGCCAGGCCAGTGCCTTGTCCCACACCACGTCGTGGAAACCGGGCATCCGGTCCTGGTCGGTGCGCAGGAGGCGCAACAGCTGGGCCGAGAGGGAGAGTTCGGCGCGGTGGAAGGGGACCAGGTAGATGGCCGTCACCGGGTCGCCGTCCGGGCCCGGCACCTTTTCCCGGACGACACCGGGGTCCTCGCCCTCCTCGGAAGGTGCCGCCAGCTCCGCGAGGCACTCGATGACAAGGCCCGTGTCCACCTGGAGCAGCTTCACCGCGTCCGCGATCAGCCGCTCCTCGGGGAGGTAGCAGTGGCCCTGGTCGGTGGACTGCGAAAGGGCGTACTGAAGACCGGCCTTGACGCGCTCCGGGCTGTCGTGCGGGATGCCGACGGACTGGGCGATCTTGTCGGCGGTGAGGAAGCCGATGCCCCAGACGTCCGACGCGAGCCGGTAGGGCTGGTTCTTGACCACGGAGATCGACGCGTCGCCGTACTTCTTGTAGATGCGGACCGCGATGGACGTGGACACCTCGACGGTCTGGAGGAAGAGCATGACCTCCTTGATCGCCTTCTGCTCCTCCCAGGCGTCGGCGATCTTCTTGGTGCGCTTGGGGCCGAGCCCGGGGACCTCGATGAGCCGCTTCGGCTCCTCCTCGATGATCTGCAGGGTGTCCAGGCCGAAGTGCTGGGTGATGCGGTCGGCGAAGACGGGGCCGATGCCCTTGACCAGGCCGGAGCCGAGATAACGGCGGATGCCCTGGACGGTGGCTGGGAGCAGGGTCGTGTAGTTCTCCACCGTGAACTGCTTGCCGTACTGGGCGTGGGAGCCCCAGCGGCCCTCCATGCGGAGTGACTCCCCCACCTGCGCGCCGAGCAGCGAGCCCACGACGGTGAGCAGATCGCCGCCGCCGCGGCCGGTGTCGACGCGCGCGACGGTGTATCCGTTCTCCTCGTTGGCGTACGTGATCCGTTCGAGCACGCCTTCCAGGACAGCCAGCTGAGACATGATCCGACGCTACCGCCAAGGTCTGACAGCCCGGGACGCCTGCGAACAACTCCGAAGCCGTCTTCCCGTCCGCCCGCTTCATCACGATCCGGTCTCAGGGTCTTGTCATCGCCGGTGGAATCGATTCCAATCCTCCGTGTAATCGATTCCACAAGGAGGTGGAGCGGCGATGGCGAGCATCAAGGACGTTGCCGCCGAGGCCGGCGTATCCGTCGCCACGGTCTCGCGGGTCCTGAACGACCATCCGTCGGTCAGCGTGGACGCACGCGTGCGTGTGCTGACCGCCGTGGAGATTCTGGGCTACCGCCCGAACGCCGTCGCCCGCTCCCTGCGCACCGACCGGACCCGCACCCTCGGCCTGGTCATCAGCGACGTGATGAACCCGTACTTCACCGAGCTGGCCCGCTCCGTCGAGGAGGCGGCCCGTGCCCTCGGCTACAGCGTGATCATCGGAAACGCCGACGAGCGTCCCGACCTTCAGGATCACCACGTACGGACCCTGCTGGACCGCCGCATCGACGGCCTCCTGGTCTCCCCCACCGACGGCGGCTCCCCCGGGATGCTGGACGTCGCGCGCGCGGGGACCCCGATGGTCTTCGTGGACCGCTGGATCCCGGGCCTGGACGTGCCCGTCGTACGGGCGGACGGGCGTGCGGCGGTACGCGATCTCGTCGCCCATCTGCACGGGCTCGGGCACCGCAGGCTCGCCATCATCACGGGCCCGGCGGCAACCACGACCGGCAGCGAGCGGGTCGAGGCCTTCAGGGAGGCCCTGGCCGCGTACGGGCTTCCGCTCCCCGACGCCTACATGGGGCAGGGCGATTTCCAGGCCGAGAGCGGGCGCCGGGCCACCGAGCGGTTCCTCGAACTCCCCGAGCCGCCCGAAGTCGTCTTCGCCGCCGACAACCTGATGGCGCTCGGCGCGCTGGACGCGGTCCGCGCGCGCGGGATGCGGATTCCTCACGACATCGCACTCGCCGCGTTCGACGACATCCCCTGGTTCGTGCACACCGATCCGCCGATCACCGCGATCGCCCAGCCGACGGGCGAGCTGGGCCGGACCGCCGTACGCGCCCTGATCGACCGCATCGAGGGGCGGCCCCCGCAGTCGGTCACCCTCCCCGCCCGTCTCGTCGTACGCCGTTCGTGCGGCGAGGCCCCTGTCACAGAACCCGTCACAGAGAGGTGCAACCCGTGAGCCGCCGCCCAGACGAGTTGCCGGGTAGCGACTCGGACGAGTCACCTCGCACCGGTTCGAACAAGTTGCCGCTTGCCGATTCACGCGAACTGCTGCGTATCGAAGGCATGCGCAAGACCTTTCCCGGCGTCGTCGCGCTCGACAGCGTGGACTTCGATCTGCGCCGCGGTGAGGTGCACGTGCTGCTCGGCGAGAACGGCGCGGGCAAGAGCACCCTCATCAAGATGCTCTCCGGCGCCTACCACCCGGACGCCGGGCGGGTCCTCGTGGACGGCGAGGAGGTCCGTATCCAGGGGGCGCAGGACTCCGAGCGTCTCGGGATCGCGACCATCTACCAGGAGTTCAATCTCGTCCCCGATCTGACGGTCGCCGAGAACATCTTCCTGGGGAGGCAGCCGCGCCGCTTCGGGATGATCGACCGGAGGACGATGGAGGCCGAGGCCGCCCTGCTCCTCGATCGGGTCGGGGTGAACGTGTCCCCCCGCGCGCGGGTGCGTGAACTCGGTATCGCACGCCTCCAGATGGTCGAGATCGCGAAGGCGCTGAGCCTGGACGCGCGCGTGCTGATCATGGACGAGCCGACCGCGGTGCTCACCTCCGAGGAGGTCGAGAAGCTCTTCGCGATCGTGCGTCTGCTCCGCGAGGACGGCGTCGGGATCGTGTTCATCACCCATCACCTGGAGGAGATCGCCGCCATCGGCGACCGGGTCACGGTCATCCGCGACGGCAGGAGCGTCGGCCAGGTGCCCGCTTCCACGCCCCAGGACGAGCTCGTACGGCTCATGGTGGGCCGTTCCATCGAGCAGCAGTACCCGCGCGAACGGGCCGACTCCGGGGCCGCGTTGCTCACGGTCGAGGGGCTGACCCGGGACGGCGTCTTCCACGACGTGAGCTTCGCGGTACGGGCCAGTGAGGTCGTCGGGATCGCCGGGCTCGTCGGGGCCGGTCGTACGGAGGTCGTACGGGCGGTCTTCGGGGCCGATCCGTACGACAAGGGGGCTGTCAGGGTCTCCGGTGCCTCCGTCCCCGGGCACGACGTCAGCGCGGCGATGACCGCGGGCATCGGGCTGGTGCCCGAGGACCGCAAGGGCCAGGGGCTGGTGCTCGACCAGTCGGTGGAGGAGAACCTCGGGCTCGTCACCATGCGGGCCGCCACCAAGGGCGGCCTGGTGGACCTCAAGGGGCAGCGCGAGGCCGCCGCCGGTATCGCCGAGAAGTTGGGCGTACGGATGGCCGGACTCGGCCAGCACGTACGGACGTTGTCCGGCGGCAACCAGCAGAAGGTCGTCATCGGCAAGTGGCTGCTCGCCGACACCAAGGTGCTGATCCTCGACGAGCCGACGCGCGGTATCGACGTCGGCGCCAAGGTCGAGATCTACCAGCTGATCAACGAGTTGACGGCGGCCGGTGCCGCGGTGCTGATGATCTCCAGTGATCTGCCGGAGGTCCTCGGCATGAGCGACCGGGTGCTGGTGATGGCACAGGGCCGGATCGCGGGCGAGCTGTCCGCCGACGAGGCGACCCAGGACTCCGTGATGGCACTCGCCGTCAGCACACCGACCCAGGCAACTACCGCTGTGGAGGGCCGCCGTGGCCACTGACACGCATCTGAGCACGACGGGCGCGAGTGGCGCCTCGGGAATCCGCCGGCTCCTGCTCGACAACGGCGCGCTCACCGCGCTCATCGTCCTGGTCATCGCCATGTCGGCGCTGTCCGGCGACTTCCTGACCACCGACAACCTCCTGAACGTCGGCGTGCAGGCGGCCGTGACCGCCATCCTCGCCTTCGGCGTGACCTTCGTGATCGTCTCGGCGGGCATCGACCTGTCGGTCGGTTCGGTGGCGGCCCTGTCGGCCACGGTCCTTGCCTGGAGCGCCACTTCACATGGTGTGCCGGTCGTCCTGGCCGTTCTGGTGGCCATCGCCACCGGCATCGCGGCCGGCCTGGTCAACGGCTTCCTCATCGCCTACGGCAAGCTGCCGCCGTTCATCGCGACGCTGGCCATGCTGTCGGTGGCCCGCGGTCTCTCGCTGGTGATCTCCCAGGGCTCCCCGATCGCCTTCCCGGCCTCGGTCTCGCACCTCGGCGACACCCTGGGCGGCTGGCTGCCGGTGCCGGTCCTCGTCATGATCGTGATGGGCCTCGTCGCGGCCTTCGTGCTCGGCCGGACGTACATCGGCCGCTCCATGTACGCGATCGGCGGCAACGAGGAGGCCGCGCGCCTGTCGGGGCTGCGCGTGTCCAGGCAGAAGCTCGCCATCTACGCCTTCTCCGGTGTCTTCGCCGCCGCCGCGGGCATCGTCCTCGCCTCCCGGCTCTCCTCCGCGCAGCCGCAGGCCGCCGACGGCTACGAACTGGACGCGATCGCCGCGGTCGTCATCGGCGGGGCCTCCCTCGCGGGCGGCACCGGCAAGGCGTCCGGAACCCTGATCGGCGCGCTGATCCTCGCGGTGCTGCGCAACGGGCTCAACCTCCTTTCCGTGTCCGCCTTCTGGCAGCAGGTCGTCATCGGTGTCGTCATCGCGCTCGCGGTGCTGCTCGACACCGTGCGCCGCAAGGCCGGTGCCACGCCGGTGGGCGCCGGTGCGGGCGGCGGCGGCAAGGGCAGGCAGGCCACGACGTACGTGCTCGCGGCCGTGGTCACGGTGGCGATCGTCGGCGCGACCTCGTTCCTGCACCACGACTCCGCCACGAGCACGAAGCCCAAGGTCGGCCTGTCCCTCTCCACGCTCAACAACCCGTTCTTCGTGCAGATCCGGGCGGGCGCCCAGGCCGAGGCGAAGAAGCTGGGCCTGGACCTGACGGTCACGGACGCCCAGAACGACGCCTCCCAGCAGGCCAACCAACTCCAGAACTTCACCAGTTCGAACTACGGCGCGATCATCGTCAACCCGGTGGACTCGGACGCGGCGAGCAACTCCGTGAAGGCCGCCGACAAGGCGAAGATCCCCGTGATCGCCGTCGACCGAGACGTCAACAAGGCGACCGTGGACGCGCTGGTCGCCTCCGACAACATCGCCGGTGGTGAACTCGCCGCCAAGACGATCGCCGAGAAGCTCGGCGGCACCGGCAAGATCGTGATCCTCCAGGGCCAGGCGGGCACATCGGCCGCCCGCGAGCGCGCCCAGGGCTTCGCCGACGGCCTCAAGGCCTACCCCGGCATCCAGGTCCTCGCCCAGCAGCCGGCCGACTTCGACCGCACCAAGGGCCTCGACGTGATGTCGAACCTGCTCCAGGCCCACCCCGACGTCCAGGGCGTCATCGCCGCCAACGACGAGATGGCGCTCGGCGCGATCAAGGCGCTGGGCTCCAGGGCCGGCACGTCGGTCTCGGTCGTCGGCTTCGACGGCACGCCCGACGGCCTGACGGCGGTCAAGCAGGGCAGCCTGTACGCGTCCGTGGCACAGCAGCCGAGCCGGCTCGGCAAGATCGCCGTGGACAACGCGCTGCGCGCCGCCCAGGGCAAGAAGGTGCAGACGACGGTGAAGGTGCCGGTGAAGGTCGTCACGAAGGAGAACGTTGCCGGGTTCACCGGCTGACAGCGGTCAAGTCACCATTGTGGGGAGACACTTCATGTACGACTACGACCTGCTGGTCGTGGGTTCGGCCAACGCCGACCTGGTGATCGGCGTCGAGCGACGGCCCGCGGCCGGGGAGACGGTGCTCGGCTCCGACCTGACCGTCCACCCCGGCGGCAAGGGCGCCAACCAGGCCGTCGCCGCCGCCCGACTCGGCGCCCGTACGGCCCTGTTGGCCCGCGTCGGCAACGACGCGCACGGGCGGCTGCTGCTCGACTCGCAGCGGGCGGCCGGTGTCGACACCGTGGGCGTCCTGGTCGGCGGGGCACCCACCGGGGTCGCGCTGATCACGGTGGATCCGTCCGGGGACAACAGCATCGTGGTCTCGCCCGGCGCGAACGGGCGGCTGACGCCCGGGGACATCCGCGCGGCCGGGAGCCTCTTCCAGGCCTCCCGGGTGGTCTCGGCGCAGTTGGAGATCCCGTTGGAGACCGTCGTGGAGGTCGTACGGAATCTCGCCGACGACAGCCGTTTCGTACTGAATCCCTCGCCGCCCCGGCCGTTGCCCCGCGAGGTGCTGGTGGCCTGCGACCCGCTGATCGTGAACGAGCACGAGGCGCGGGTGCTGATCGGCGCGGACGCGGGTCCGGAGCCCGAGGACTGGGCGCGGCGCCTGCTCGCTCTCGGTCCGATCTCCGTGGTCATCACGCTGGGCGGGGAGGGCGCGCTGGTCGCCCGGCGGGCCGGGGCCCGGGTCCGGGTGCCGTCCGTGCGGGTGGAGGCCGTGGACACGACCGGGGCGGGTGACGCGTTCACCGCGGCGCTGGCCTGGCGGCTGGGGCGTGGGGAGTCGCTGGCCGAGGCCGCCGCGTACGCCGCCCGGGTCGGGGCCGCGGCGGTCACGCGGGCCGGGGCGCAGGAGTCCTTCCCGACGGCGGAGGAGGTCGCTTCTCTGTGAAGAAGGCCGGAATTCTGAACCGTCATCTCGCGGGCGCGCTGGCCGAGTTGGGCCACGGTGACGGAGTTCTGGTGTGCGACGCGGGGATGCCGATACCGGCGGGGCCGCGGGTCGTGGACCTGGCCTTCCGGGCCGGGGTGCCGTCCTTCGCCGAGGTGCTGGACGGGCTGCTGGACGAGCTGGTGCTGGAGGGCGCCACCGCCGCGCGTGAGGTCCGCAAGGCCAACCCGGAGGCCATGGCGCTGCTGGAAGCGCGCTTCCCGGGTTTGTGGACGGTCTCGCACGAGGAGCTGAAGGCGTTGTCGGCGGGGGCGCGGCTGATCGTACGGACCGGGGAGGCCCGGCCGTACGCGAACGTGCTGCTGCGGTGCGGGGTGTTCTTCTGAACCAGGCCTTTGAATCAGGCCTTAACCAGGCCTGATTCAGCCAGGTCTTCCGGGCACGGCCTGGCTCAGTCTGGTCTTCCGGAACCGGCCTGGCTCAGTCTGGCCTTCCGGAACCGGCCTGCTTCAGCCAAGTCCTCCGGGCACGGTCTTCAGGACCCGGCCTTCTGCACCAGAAAGTGTTTCGAGGGGGGTCCGGTCCGTCGACCGGGCCCCCCTCGGGTTCCCCTCCACATCAGAACCCCCGCGATCCCCCCAGATCCCCCTCCAGAAGTCCTGATGCCATGTACGACCCACAAGGTGGGGGAACGGTTGCACGGAGTTCTGAGATTCTTTCGCTAAGGAATCGGGTCGGCTCGGCGGAGGGGCCCGACGGCCCTGCCCCACCCCGCGACGGCAGAGGTGGGGCAGGGTGCGGGCGCGGCGATACCGCCGTTGCGGGTTTTCCCGCCGCCGGAGCGTTACCGGACGGTGACGGTCACCGCCTTGGAGACCGTCTTGCCGTCGACGACGCGCAGGGTCTCCGTCCCCTTGGTCTTGAGCTTGTCGGAGATCTTGTAGGTGCCCTTCTTGACGGTGGCGCTTTCCGACAGGGTGACCCACTTGCCGTTGACCTTCTCCTGGAGGGTCACCTTGCTGCCGTCCTTCAGACCGGTGACACGGCCGGTGACGGTGATCGACTGGCCGGTCTTCGCCTTGGTGGTGCTCGTCGAGACGGTGATGGTGGGAGCCTTCGCCGTCGGTACGGCGGCGTTGGCAGCCGTGGCACCTCCGGCGACGAGTGCGGCGGTGGCGAGGGAAACAGCGGCGATTCGAATGTTCACAGCGAACTCCTTGGTCAATTGCCTTTTCTCTGGAAACCCGCCGCACACCCCTTGCAGCGAACTTGACCATACAGACACGGCCCAAGCAATTGCGGTTCCCTCAATCCGCAAGAAAGACCAGGTCAACAGCTAAATCACAGGAAACGTGTCAGATGCATCAACCCTGATCTGCACGTATTTGAAAGGCCTGTGGAATTGAGTCTCGATAAACTTCTGGAACAGGCCGCGCACTCCCCCGGACCAGCCGCCCGACTTCACGCGACCGACACAGCCACCGGCGACGCAGGCGCCCGCCTCGACGCGGACCTGCCCGGGAGACCGATCTGCTGAACCTGGAAGGCCCGGCGCGCTCCCCACGCCGGGCCTTCCTCTCGAAATCCGCCGACCCGCGGGTCTCCCCGCGAAGATAAGGTGCCACTGCGCCGAAAGAAGCGTATGGCAGGGGGACTTGGGGAAGAACGGGGCGGAATGATCGGGACGGTGTTCCGGAGCGAGGACGTGCCCGCGGAGGACAGGTTCGAGTACTGGCGGGATCTGGTCCACAGGGCGATCGCGCCCACCGACATCAGCAGCGAGCACGCCGCCGACTTCTGGGCCGAGCAGCGGCTGCTGGAACTGGGTCCTGTGATGGTGTGGCCGACGTCGTTCCTGCCGACTCGGTTCCGGCGCACCGAGAAGATGGTGCTGCAGACCGACCCCGAACTGTTCCATCTGTCGCTGGTGCTCGGCGGCGGGCTGGGCGTCGACCACGCCGGGCGCAGCGACATGTACGGCCCGCGCGACCTGTGGGTGTCCGACAGCTCGCGGCCCTACGACGTAGGACCGTCGGACGCCTCGGACCTCCAGGTGGTCACGGGGGTGGGTGTGGATTTCCCCAAGGCACTACTGCCCCTGCCCCAGGACCGGATCGGGGAACTGCTGGGCAGACGGCTGTCGGGGCGGGAGGGAACCGGCGCCCTGCTGACCGGGTTCCTCACCGGCCTGGACAGGCAGGCCGACTCCCTCCAGCCGTCCGACGCGCCACGCCTGGGTACGGTCCTGGTCGACCTCCTGTCAGCCTGGTTCGCCCAGCTGCTGGAGGCGGAGGCGGCCCTGCCGCCGGAGACCCGCCATCGGGCCATAACCGAGCGCATACGGGCGTTCATCCGCCAGAACCTGCACGACCCCGAGCTGACACCGCCCGCGATCGCCGCCGCGCACCACATCTCCCTCAGCTACCTGCACCGCCTCTTCCAGGAGGAGGCGGGCGGCGAAACGGTCGCGGCCTGGATCCGCGGCCGGCGGCTGGAGGCCGCCCGCCGCGACTTGGCGGACCCGGCACTGCACGCCACCCCGATCCACGTCATCGCCTCCCGCTGGGGCCTCCCGCACAGCGCCGGATTCACCCGCGTCTTCCGCAGCGCGTACGGGATCTCCCCCCAGGAGTACCGGTTCCAGGTGTCGGCTGTACGGAAGTAGACGCAACGCCAAGTACCTGTGGACTCACTGCCAACGACAGCCACAGGATCACCCCGCATTCTGGAACCTGGTGTTCCATCCCTACCGGGGAGGGATGGAACACCAAGACATTCCCGCGCCCCGGGCCTCACGCCCCGGGCGGCCCTACCCCGCGTGCTCCACGAACCGCGCCGCCGTCTCCGCCAGCACCTCACGCCCGTCCCGCGCCCACAACCCGTCGTTGAACAGCTCGACTTCGATGGGACCGGTGTAGCCCGCCGCCTCGACGTACGAGCGCCACTCCCGCATGTCGATCGAGCCGTCGCCGATCTGCCCGCGTCCGTTGAGGACACCCTCGGGCAACGGGGTGATCCAGTCGGCGAGTTGGAAGGTGTGGATACGGCCGCCGGCGCCCGCGCGGGCGATCTGATCGGGAGCCGTGTCGTCCCACCAGATGTGGTACGTGTCCACCGTGACGCCGACCTGGTCCGCGGGGAAGCGTTCCGCGAGGTCCAGGGCCTGGGCCAGGGTCGACACCACACAACGGTCCGAGGCGTACATGGGGTGCAGCGGCTCGATGGCCAGGCGTACGCCCCGTTCCGCAGCGTACGGGCCCAACTCCCCCAGCGCGTCCGCGATGCGCTCCCGCGCGCCGCGCAGATCCTTGTCTCCGGGCGGCAGTCCGCCGGAGACCAGGACCAGGGTGTCCGTGCCGAGCGTGGCCGCCTCGTCGATCGCCGAGCGGTTGTCCGCCAGGGCGGCGGCCCGCTCGGCCGGACCGATCGCCGTGAGGAAGCCGCCCCGGCACAGGGTGGTCACCGCCAGACCCGCGTCACGGACCAGCTTGGCGGTCGCGTCGAGCCCGTACACCTGGACCGGTTCGCGCCAGAGACCAACTCCCCGGACGCCCAACTCCACACAGGCATCGACCAGTTCGGGCATGGACAGCTGTTTCACCGTCATCTGGTTGATGGAGAATCGCGACAGGTTCACTGAGCCACTCCGTACAGGGACAGCATCGTCCTCATCCTCGTCTCGGCCAGCTCCGGGTTCGGGAAGAGGCCCAGGCCGTCGGCCAGTTCGTAGGCGCGGGCGAAGTGCGGGAGCGAGCGCGCCGACTGCAGACCGCCGACCATGGTGAAGTGGGACTGGTGACCGGCGAGCCATGCCAGGAAGACAACTCCCGTCTTGTAGAAGCGGGTCGGGGCCTGGAAGAGGTGCCGGGACAACTCGACGGTCGGGTCGAGGAGTTCACGGAAGCCCTGCACATCACCGGTGTCCAGGACACGTACCGCCTCCGCCGCCAGCGGCCCCAGCGGGTCGAAGATGCCCAACAGTGCGTGACTGAAGCCCTGTTCGTCGCCCGCGATCAACTCGGGGTAGTTGAAGTCGTCGCCGGTGTAGCAGCGCACGCCCTGCGGAAGGCGGCGGCGGATCTCGATCTCGCGCCGGGCGTCCAGCAGCGAGACCTTGATGCCGTCCACCTTGTCCGGGTGGGCCGCGATGACCTGGAGAAAAACCTCCGTGGCCGCGTCAAGGTCGCTGGAACCCCAGTAGCCCTCCAGCGCCGGGTCGAACATCGGCCCGAGCCAGTGCAGGATCACGGGTTCGGACGACTGCCGGAGCAGCTGGCCGTACACCTCCAGGTAGTCCTCGGGCCCGGTGGCGGCCGCTGCCAGCGCCCGTGAGGCCATCAGGATCGCCTGGGCGCCCGACTCCTCGACGAGGGCCAGCTGCTCCTCGTAAGCCTTCCGGATCTCGGCCGGCGAACCGTCCGCGAGCTGGTCCGTGCCGACGCCGCACGCGATCCGCCCGCCGACGGCCCTGGCCTCGGCGGCCGACCGGCGGATCAGCTCCGCCGCGCCCGCCCAGTCGAGGCCCATCCCCCGCTGCGCGGTGTCCATCGCCTCGGCGACACCGAGCCCGTGGGACCACAGATGGCGCCGGAAGGCGAGGGTCGCGTCCCAGTCGACGGCCGCGGCCGAGTCGGGGGACACGTCCGCGTACGGGTCGGCGACGACGTGCGCCGCCGAGAAGACCGTACGGGAGGTGAAGGCCGCGCCGGCAGCGCGGACGAGGGATTCGCAGCGCGGTGTATAGGCACGCAGCTCTCCTCCCGTTCCCGGCAGTTGGATGACACTCACAGCGAGATCTCCGGTACGGCGAGACGGCGGCCCTCGGCCGAGGACTTCAGGCCGAGTTCGGCGAGCTGGACACCGCGGGCGCCGGCCAGGAGGTCCCAGCGGTAGGGCGCATCGGCGTACAGGTGCCGGAGGAACAGCTCCCACTGGGCCTTGAATCCGTTGTCGAACTCGGTGTTGTCGGGGACCTCCTGCCACTGGTCGCGGAAGGAGTAGGTGGCCGGGATGTCGGGGTTCCAGACCGGCTTGGGGGTCGAACTTCGGTGCTGCACACGGCAGTTGCGCAACCCGGCAACCGCAGACCCCTCCGTACCGTCCACCTGGAACTCCACGAGCTCGTCGCGATGGACGCGCACGGCCCACGACGAGTTGATCTGGGCGATCGCACCACTCTCCAACTCGAAGACGCCGTAAGCCGCGTCGTCCGCCGTCGCGTCATACGGCTTGTCCCCCTCGTCCCAACGCTGCGGGATGTGGGTGGCGGTGAGGGCCTGGACGGAGGTGACCCGCCCGAAGAGCTCGTGCAGCACGTACTCCCAGTGCGGGAACATGTCGACGACGATGCCGCCGCCGTCCTCGGCACGGTAGTTCCAGGAGGGCCGCTGGGCGGACTGCCAGTCGCCCTCGAAGACCCAGTAGCCGAACTCCCCGCGGATGGACAGGATCCGGCCGAAGAAGCCGCCGTCGATGAGGCGCTTGAGCTTGAGCAGGCCGGGGAGGAAGAGCTTGTCCTGGACGACGCCGTGCTTGATGCCCCTGTCGTGAGCGAGGCGGGCCAGTTCCAGCGCGCCGTCGAGACCGGTCGCGGTCGGCTTCTCGGTGTAGATGTGCTTGCCCGCCGCGATCGCCGCCCTGAGCGCCTCCTCGCGGGCGGAGGTGACCTGCGCGTCGAAGTAGAGGTCGATGGTGGGGTCGGCCAGAACGGCGTCCAGGTCGGTGGACCACTCCTCCAGGCCGTGCTGCTCGGCGAGCGCCTTCAGGGCGTACTCGCGGCGGCCGACGAGGACGGGTTCGGGCCACAGCACGGTGCCGTCGCCCAGGTCGAGGCCGCCCTGTTCGCGCAGGGCGAGGATCGAGCGGACAAGGTGCTGGCGGTGACCCATGCGCCCCGTCACGCCGTTCATGGCGATACGCACCGTCTTGCGTGTCACGTCATTCCCTTCGTACGCGGGTTCCGCGCCCCGTACGCCCCATCGAGGAACTGGCGAGCGCGACAGCAAGCGCTTTCTACACAGGGAGAAGCTAGCCTCTGCTGAGCCGATTGGACAAGACCACAGAGGGATGGGGGCCGTACGAACACCCGGAGCCCGGGAAGTCGGGAAATATGTGGCCGCACGCCCTTGACGAAGACGACAACGAGTTGCGCAACCGGAGGACGACGAGATGACCGTGACCCTGGCGGACGTGGCAGCGCGTGCGCAGGTCTCGCCCGCGACCGTGTCCCGGGTGCTGAACGGGAACTATCCCGTCGCGGAGGCCACCCGCGAGCGGGTGCTACACGCAGTGAACGAGCTGGACTACGTGCTGAACGGGCCCGCGAGTTCGCTGGCCGCCGCGACGTCCGACCTCGTCGGGATCCTCGTCAACGACATCGCCGACCCCTTCTTCGGAATCATGGCGGCCGCGATCCAGTCGGAGATCGGCGGCCCCGGCGGCCGCGCGGGCGGGGAGCGCCTCGGGGTGGTGTGCAACACGGGCGGCTCCCCGGAGCGCGAACTGACGTACCTCACGCTCCTTCAGCGCCAACGCGCCGCCGCCGTCGTCCTCACCGGCGGCGCGATCGAGGACGCCACGCACGCCACCGCCGTCGCCGCGAAGCTGCGCCGGCTGACGGAGGCCGGGACCAGGGTCGTCCTCTGCGGACGGCCGCCCTCGCCCGAGGCCGCCGAGGCGATCGCCCTCACCTTCGACAACCGTGGCGGCGGCCAGGAGCTCACCGAGCATCTGATCGGCCTCGGGCACCGACGGCTCGGCTATATCGCCGGCCCCGAGGAGCGCACGACGACCCGGCACCGACTCGAGGGCCACCGGGACGCACTGGCCGCACACGGAATCAAGGACGACCCCCTGCGCACCGTGCACGGGCGCTACGACCGCCGCTCCGGCTACGAGGCGACACTCGAACTCCTGCGCCGCGAACCGTCGTTGACCGCCGTCGTCGCCGCCAACGACACCGTCGCCCTGGGCGCGTGCGCCGCCCTGCGGGACTCGGGCCTGCGGATTCCGGACGACGTGTCCGTGGCGGGGTTCGACGACCTCCCGTTCAGCATCGACGCGGTGCCCGCACTGACGACGATACGGCTGCCACTGACCGAGGCGGGGGCGCGGGCCGGGCGGATCGCCATGGGGCGTGAGGAACCGCCGCCCGGGGGGATCGCCTCGGTGCGAGGGGAGTTGACGGTACGGGGTTCGACGGGAGCGCCGCGGTCGTAGGAACTCACGGGGCTTGGGCGTAGAACCTGCATGAGCCCCGAACCCGGTGGCGAGGTAACCGTAGGAGCCCTGCCCGATGCGGTGCACCGAGGCAAGACACCTCCCTCAACCGGCGCGGAGGGGACCCGTACCGCCCCGTGCCCGACGGGCAGCCAGTACACGCGCGCTTCCTTCGCCTGTTTCCAGCGCCACTGGTCGGCGTACCCCTTGATGATCAGCCGCATGCCGACGGGCTCCGCTCAGTGAACCTCGTAGATGCTATCGAGCTGACCGCCGGTCCGTTCGGCGATCGAATTGCGCCGCACGCGGCCGCCACAGCCTCAAGCCAGCGTCCATCTCCGCGCCGGAGTAGACGCGATGCCGAGCATCAGTGGACTCACAGCCAACGACAGCCTCAGGAGTCGCCCCCCAAACTGGTGGGATGGTTTCGCATACTGTTCTCGATCCGGGAACGCTGTCGTACCCCACCGATGGAACGATTCGATGAACTTCGAGGAAGGCTCTGCTCAGAGCCGCCCATCGCTAGCGAATGCGAAGGAACGGACAAGCCAGATGCAGCGCGGATTGCCAGGAACCTCCCGAATAAGAAGACTTGCCGTCGCCGCGGCGGCCGTCGCCCTGTTGAGCGCGCCCGTGCTCACGGGCTCCTCACTGACCGGCACGGCATCGGCAGCCGAGAGCGCCAAGGCCGCCGAGACCACTACGGCCGTCGCGACCGACGTCTACGCACGGCTCTACAACCAGGGCACCGGCAAGTGCCTCGCCGTCCCCAGCGGCAGCCCGACCGCCGGAACCGAGCTGATCCAGTGGCCATGCAGCACCAGCACGAGCGAGTACTGGAAGCTCGAAGCGGTGACGGGCGGCTACCTGGTGCGCAACCAGGCGAGCGACCAGTGCCTGGCCATCCCCAGCGGCAGCCCGACGGAGGGCGTCACTGCCATCCAGTGGACGTGCAGCAGCACCAGCAACTCGCAGATCTGGATTCGCGGTGACCTCGGCCAGCTGACGAACAAGGCCAGCTCGCTCTGCCTGGCCATCCCCAACACCTCAACTACCGACGGAACCAAGGCTTTCCAATGGGCCTGCTCCGGGAACAAGGACCAGCAGTGGCTCTGGTAGCGGAACAGCGGACCACGCGGCGGACCCGGCCGGTACTCCTGACGGCACTGCTCGCCCTCGTCGCCGCCCTGGTCGGGGGCTTCCTCGTCTTCCCCGACCGTGCGTCCGCGGCGGGGGTCTCCGGCGCGGTGACGGTCTACGAGAACACCGCGACCGAGGGCGACGGAACCCGGGTGCCCGACATCATCAGCACCAGCGCGAACAACGCGGTCGTGGTCTGGCGGGAGGGTACGACCGCTGCGGTGGTCGGCGAGTCCGGCAGCGTCGTCGACCACGGGTACATGCGGTACTCGTACACCACCGACGGCGGCGCGACCTGGAGCCCCGCACAGACGCTGGCGCAGGAGACCAGCGAGTACTCCTGGCACTTCGTCACCCTCTACCAGGTGGGCGACACGATCTACGCGTACCTGGGCCGGACCTCGCCCGCGAACCGCACGGGCCTGCCGATCAACGCCATCGTCGCCAAGAAGAGCACCGACCAGGGACACACCTGGCAGGACTTCACCGTCAACATGCCGCTCGACAACCCGGACACCCCGACCGTCGTCGAGGGCCTGGGGAACCTCGCCTTCGCCGGACGCCCGGTCCAACTGGCCGACGGAACGCACGTCATGCCGTACTGGGCGTCGGGCCGGCAGAACGGGGCGCTGTACTCCACCGACCTGGTGAACTGGACGGCCGGCACCCCTGCGGGGGACCCGAACAGCTACCTCGGCGGTGAACCGCAGCTGGTCGTCTCGCAGGACGACCCGAACAAGCTGCTCATGGTCGCCCGCAGCAGCTACGCCGTCTCGAAGACATCCGCGGTGACGGCCACCAGCACCGACGGCGGCAAGTCCTGGTCCAACTTCGCGCTGGACAGCAACATTCCCAGCAACGACTCCAAGGTCTACTTCACGAAGGACAGCGCCGGCCGGTATCTGACCATCGCCAACACCTCCTACGCCACCAGCGCTTATCGGCTGACCCTGAACTACAAGGTCAAGAGCCCCGGCGCGGCCTGGGGAACGAGCAAGCTCTTCGCCGACGGCCCCGCATACGACCCGACACCGGCAGGCACGGGCGCCGGCTGGGACACCTATCCCATGGCCGACGAGTACGCGCCCGGCAAGTTCTTCGTCGTCTGGGAGTACGACACCTCGGTCATCAAGGTGAGCAAGCTAGACATAACCAGCTGAGTCGTCGACTCCGGCGTTCGAGTTCGCGCCGCCAAGGGGGTGAGCCCCCTGAAGATACCCACGGGCCTCACCCCCGAGCGACCACACTCCGCCCCCGCATCCCCGTAGGGGGATACTGGCCCCAGGCGGTTAATTCGCGACATGGCTGCGGCAGCCACCGGGCTGCTACTCCTGACGACGGCCGGCGGCACCGGCGGCGACGCCACCGATGCCGCCGAACCCACAGGCGTGCCGACGTCGACCACAGCCGATCCCTCCGCCCCCACCAGGACGTCAACTCCTCCCCCCTCCCCCGCCAACCCGGTGTCGATCCCGGCCCTGATGGAGTGCAAGCACACGGGCTCGAACCTCCGCCTCGGCGACGTACTCGACTGAACCGACGCCTACCCCCGCTACGCGGTGAGGTACGAGGCCAACGGTCTGACGATCTCGGGAATCATGAACATCCCCGAAGGCAAGGGCCCCTTCCCGTCCGTCGTGCCGGCGCACGGATACATCGACCCGGACGTCTACACCACCGGTCGCGGGCTGGCCCGGGAACAGGACCACCTCGCCCGCAACGGCTACGTCGTCCTGCACACCGACTACCGCAACCACGCAGGCTCCGACAACGACCCGGACAACGACGTCAACCTCCGCCTCGGATACACCGAGGACGTCATCGGCGCCGTTCTGGCCCCTCGCTCCTCCACCCGCGCGGAGATCGACGGCGACCGGATCGGCCTGCTGGGCCGGTCGATGGGCGGCGGCATCGCGTACAACACGCTGGTCGTGGCACCCGGCCTGGTGGACGCCGCCGTGGTGTTCGCGCCGGTGAGCTCACGTCCTGCCGAGGACGTCGACCGGTTCCAGCGTAGCGACGGCGACCCGCTCGTCGCCGAGATCGAGGCAGCCCACGGCACACCCGAGGAGAACCCGACGTTCCGGCAGGAGGTCTCCCCCATCACGTACGCCGACCGCCTGAGCGAGCCGCTGCTGATCCACCACGGCACCGGCGACGACACCTGCCCCATCACCTGGTCGCGCCAGACCATGGCCGCCTTCAAGGCAGCGGGCAAGGACGTACAACTCAAGGAGTACGAGGGCGAGGGCCACGCCTTCGGCCCCCAGTGGCCCGCCTCCATGGACGCAACGATGCCCTTCTTCGCCCAGCACCTGAGCTGAGCGCGGAGCCGGCACGAGCCCCCGCGCACCGGCAGCCGCCGAAGCACGGAAGGGGCCGTGCCGGTACGGACGGATCAGGATCGAAACGGTGGACGGCAGCCAGGCCGCCCCTTAGGCTCGAAGGACATCTCTGACTGAGTCAACCATCTGGGCCGCCTCACAAACACCCTCGGAACCACCCCAGAACCACACGCAGAGCCGCCCCCAGAGCTGCCGTCAGAACCGCCCCAGAGCCGACAAACCGGGACCGATCATGACCGTCCAGGACATCCGCTCCTTCAACCGCTTCTACACGAACGTCATCGGCGCGCTCGACTACGGCCGCCACCTCTACGCCCCCTACACGCTCACGGAGTCGCGCGTCCTGTACGAACTCGCGCACTCCCCTCGTACGGACGTCGCCGATCTCCGCACCGAACTCTCCCTGGACGCGGGGTACTTGAGCCGCATCCTCAACAGGTTCGAGCAGGACGGCCTGGTCGAGCGCGCCCCGTCGGAGAAGGACCCGCGGCGCCGTCGCGTCACTCTCACCGCGCGTGGCCGGGAGGCGGCCGGCCTGCTGGACGAGAGGGCGCGCGAGACGGTCGGTTCGCTGCTCGCCACGGTGCCCCCGGCCGACCGGCCGCGGCTCGCGGAGGCGCTGCGGACGGTACGGACGCTCCTGGGCGACGGACGGGGCCGGGCTCCCCGCCGCGAGGACGTGGTGCTGCGCGAGCCCGGCCCCGGTGACCTCGGCTGGATCGTGCAGCGCAACGCCGCGCTGTACGCGGCGGAGTACGGGTGGAACACCGACTACGAGGGCCTGGTGGCGAGGATCGTCGCCGACTTCGCCGAGGATCGCGATCCGCACCTGGAGCGGGTGTGGATCGCCGAGCTCGACGGCCGGCCGGTGGGCTGCGTGATGTGCGTACGGGACGACGCGCCGGCGACGGCCCGCCTGCGCCTCCTCCTCGTCGAACCGGACGCGCGCGGCCTCGGCGTCGGCGACCAACTCGTCACGACCGTAAAGGACTTCGCACGCGGCGTCGGCTACCACGATCTCGTCCTGTGGACCAACGACGTTCTCGCCGCCGCCCGCCGCGTCTACCAGCGCCACGGTTTCGTCCTCGTCTCCGAGAAACCGCACCGCTCCTTCGGCGCGGATCTGGTCGGCCAGGACTGGCGCCTGGACCTGCGCGGCAACGCTGAGTGACGGGTAAAGTCGCCCTCATGAAGCTGGCCTTCTCCACCCTCGGCGTCCCCGCACTCCCCATCTCCGACGTCCTGCGCCTGGCCGTCACCCACGGCTACCACGGCGTCGAACTGCGCGCGCATCCTGAGGAACCCGTGCACCCCGGTATCGGACCGGCCGAACGGGCGGACGTGGCCGCGGAGTTCAAGGCGTCCGGCATCGAGATCCTCGGCCTGGCGGGATACGCGCGCGTCGCCGCGCCGGGCGACGACACCGCCGTACTCGCGGAGATCCGTGAACTCCTGGACCTGGCAAGGGACTTGGGTGCTCCCTTCGTCCGCGTCTTCCCGGGGGCGGGGACCGACCAGCGCCCCGAGGAGGCGGACGCGACGGCTGCCCGACGCCTGGGCACCGCGGCGGAGTACGCCGCCGAGGTGGGCGTACGGATCCTTCTGGAGACCCACGACTCGCACCGCACCGGCGCGGCCGCGATCCGCATCCTCGGCCCGGTCGGCCACCGGCAGGTGGGCTCACTGTGGGACGTCATGCACACCTGGCTGGGCGGCGAACAGCCGCCGTCGACGTACGCGGCGCTGGCCCCTCACCTCGGCTACGTCCAGGTCAAGGACATCGCGTCCGCCGAGGACACCACCCCGCTGCCGCTCGGAGCGGGGGTGCTCCCGCTCACCGAGTGCGTGGACCTGCTCTCCCGCGAGGGCTGGGACGGCTGGCTGTGCTGGGAGTACGAGAAGCGGTGGTACGAGGGGGCCGCGCCGCTCGCGGACCTGCTGGGCGCGGGCCGGGAGCACCTCGCACGCCTGCTGAACGAGTCGGCGTAGCCGGGGGCACTCCGGACCACTGCACAACCAGTCGGCGTAGCCGGGAGCACCTCGCACGCCTGCTGAACGAGTCGGCGTAGCCGGGAGCGCCCCGGACCACTGCACAACCAGTCGGCGTAGCCGGGAGCGCCCCGCACGGCTGCTCGACGAGACCGCGTAGCCGGAAGCACCCCGCACCCCTGCACAACGAGACCGCGTAAGGCGGGAACACCCCGCACCCCTGCACAACGAAGTCGGCGTATCCGAGCGCGGCCCCCGGTTATTCAGTGGCCGTGGGCCGGGCCGGCAGGCTAGCCTCCGCCCGGTGATTCCGCCCGTGCGCCCCGTCGCCCTCTCATGAAGCTGAAGCCGCAGCTGACCCGTACGTTGCTCGATGTCCGGCCGTTGCGGGCCTCTCCCGCCTTCCGAAGGCTGCTGATCGGGCGGACGGTTTCCATGTTGGGCGCCATGATGACCATGGTCGCCGTCATGTACCAGGTCTGGCTGATGACGCACAGCACGGTCTGGACGGGTGCGGTCGGGCTGGCGCAGGCGTTGCCGATGGTGGCGTTCGGGCTGTTCGCGGGTTCGCTGGCCGACCGGCGGGACCGGCGGCAGATCTATCTGGTGAGCACGGTCGGGCAGGCGGTCGTCTCGCTGCTGCTCGCGGTGCAGGGCTTCTTCGGTCATGTGCCGGTGATCGGGGTGCTCGCGCTGGTTGCCGCGCAGTCCTGCTTCGGGGCGGTCGGCGGCCCCGCGGCGGGCTCGTTCGTCCGGCGTCTGCTGGCCAAGGACCAGGTGGGTGCCGGGCTGGCGCTCAACATGGTCTCGTTCCAGGCGACAATGCTGGCCGGTCCCGCGCTCGGCGGCCTGCTGGTGGGCTGGCTGGGCGTGGGCGGCTGCTACCTGATCGACGCGCTGAGCTTCGGGATGGCCTTCTACGGCGCCCTCGGCCTGCCGAAGCTGCCACCCGAGGGCGAGCCGGCCCGGGCCGGGCTGCGCGGGGTGGTGGACGGGCTGCGTTTCCTGGCCGGGCACCGGGCGGTGCGCGGCGCGCTGATCACCGACCTGGCCGCCACCGTGCTGGCGATGCCGATGAGCCTCTTCCCGCTGGTCAACGCCGAGCGTCTCGGCGACAACCCGCGCACCCTCGGTCTGTTCCTGTCCGCGGTGGCCGTCGGAGGCATCACCGCGTCGACCCTGTCCGGTTCGATCACCCGCCTCGGCCGTCCGGGCCTGGTGATGCTCTGCGGAGCGGCGACCTGGGGGACCGCGCTCGCGCTGTTCGGCCTGGTCCCCAACCCGTGGGCCGGCCTGGGCCTGCTGGTCCTGGCGGGCGCCGCCGACACCGTCTCCGTCATCTCGCGCGGCACCATCGTGCAGACCCGTACGCCGGACGCCCTCCTCGGCCGGGTGACAGCCGCCGAGCAGATCGTGGGCCAGGCCGGGCCCAACCTCGGCAACCTGCGCGGCGGCCTGGTCGCCGGCTGGACGTCCGGCGTGACCGCGCTGGTCAGCGGCGGGGTGCTGTGCGTACTGGCGGTCGCCGCCGTGGCGGCGACCACGCCGGAGCTGCGTGGCTCCGAGTCCGGCGAGCCGGACGAACCCCGCACGAAGGGCGTCGTCGTCAACTGAGTCGGGCGGTGAACTTCACGGAGCCGGAACCGGAACCGGAACCTCCGACAGCGCCGGAATCGGTGCCGTCGACGCACCAGTCCAGTACCGCCGGCCAGGACCCGTACCCGGCGTCCAGGTCGAGGTGGCGCGCGCCCGGGATGAGCTCGGTGGGGATGCCCAGGGGGTCGCCATAGGCGGCGAGGGCGCCCTCCGTGCAGTACGGGTCGTCGTCGCCCGCGACCAGGCGGGTCGGCCCCGGCAGGGCGAGCGGGAAGGCGGGCGGGGCGAACGCCGCGACCTCCGGGATCCCCAGGAGTGTGGACGCGGACGGCGGCCCCACGAACAGGACCCGGTCGACGTCGAGGCCCTTGGCACCGCGCGCGACCGCGTGCAGCCACAGCAGAACGGACAGGCTGTGGGCGATCACCACGCGCTCGGCGCCGCGCGGCAGACCTTCGAGGTGTCGGGACAACTCCGCCAGCCACACCTCCAGGTCCGGGTCGTCGGGGTCGGGCAGCTGGGGGTAGACGACGAGGTGCCCCAGGTCGGTCAGTTGGTCGGCCAGCCAGTGCTGCCAGTGGCCGGGCGGGCGGTGGTTCTGCCAGCCGTGGAGGATGAGAAAGTTCCGGGAGGTCATGGGTTGATGGTTTCCGATCACCCGCACGACGGTCCAGTTAATCTTTCAGGGTGGAACAGGTAAGCGAGACCTTCACCATGGACCTCCGCCGACTGACCGTCCTGCGCGAACTCCAGCGGCGCGGCAGCCTCGCCCGGGCCGCGGAAGCCCTGCACCTCACCCCGTCGGCGGTCTCCCAGCAGATCGCCGCCCTCGCCCGCGAGGCCGGCGTCCCACTGACCGAGCGCGACGGCCGGGGCGTACGACTGACCGGTCAGGCCCGGGTACTACTGGCGCACGCCGATCTCATCGCCGCCCAACTGGAGCGGGCGCGCGCCGACTTGGCCGCCTACGGCGAGGGCGGCGGCCGGGCGTCCGTCACCGTCGGCGCCCTGTCCAGCGGCATCCTCGGCCTCCTGCCCGACACGCTCGCCGCCCTCGCCGAGCGGCTGCCCCACGTCCGTATCGACGTCGTCGAGGCCCAGCCGCCCGACCTGTTCACCGCCCTCGACGCGGGCCAGGTCGACATCGCCGTCGCCGTGGACTTCCCGGCCACGCCCCCGCACACCGACCTCCGCTACGCCCGCACCGACCTGCTGACCGACGTCCTCGACCTCGCCGTACCGTCCGGCCACCGCCTCGCCGACCGCGACCGGGTCGCGCTCCGCGAGCTCGCCACCGACCCCTGGATCGTCGGCGACGCCGACAGCTGCTGCGGCGCGGTCGCCCGCACGATCTGCGCGGCGGCCGGTTTCACGCCCGACATCCGCCATGCCGTCAACGACTGGGGCGCACTCGCCGCCCTGGTCGAGGCAGGCCAGGGAGTAGCCCTGATCCCCCGCATGGTCCACCCCCTGTACGCCCACCGCCGCCTCGCCCTCCTGACCCCCGACGGCACCCCACCGACCCGCAACGTCTTCATGGCGGTACGTACGGGGTCCGAGGGCGACCCCGTACTGACCGCCGTACAGGAACAACTGCTCGCCACGGCGGCCGAGTTGGTCAGCTGAGTACACGGGCCCACAGGGTCTTGACGGCTCCCTCCGGGAGCCGTCGAACCATATTCCTGGCACCCGGGCCCAGCGGGACCAACTCACCCGTTCCCCCGCCCGGCGATGACAAGTTCTGCGACCCGCGACGGCGGGATGCCGGTCGTGTCGACGACTTCCGCTTTCTCCCGGAGCCAGGGCAGGGCGCGTTGGTAGTCGGCGAGGTGGTCCAGGCGCCACTGACGGGCGCCGGCGCTCTCGGGGTCGGTGTCGGTCTCGATGCGGTGGACGAGGGTGTCGTGGTCGCTGTGGAGGAGGTAGTGGCGTACCGGGATGCCCGCCTTGGCGAAGCCCGTGCGGATCTCGTGCCAGTACCGCTCGTTGAGGACCGTCTGCGGGACGACGAGCGTTCCGCCCACGTGGTCAAGGACCTGGCGTGCCGTCTCGACCACCAGCCCGCGCCACGGCGGGAAGTCCTGGAAGTCCCGTGGCTTCCCCAGGACGTGCCAGAGCATGTACCCCACCTGTTCGGGGTCGAAGAGCCTGGCCTCCGGTATGCGGGAGGCCAGTTCCTTCGCGGTGGTGGTCTTGCCCGCGCCGAAGGTGCCGTTCAGCCAGAGGATCATGGCGTACGACCCTACGCGAGCGTCGGTCCGCCCGTCGGGCCGCTATCGTGAACGTCATGTCCGCCCCGGAAACCCTCCGTATCGTCTCCCGCGACTCGCCCATGGCGCTGGCCCAAGTGGAGCGTGTTCGCGCCGAGTTGGCCGTGCTGCACCCCGGTGTCCGTACCGAGGTCGTCCCGGTGAGGACGACCGGGGACAAGTGGATGGGTGATCTGGCGCAGGTCGAGGGCAAGGGGGCGTTCACCAAGGAGGTTGACGCCGCGCTGCTGGCGGGCGAGGCGGATCTCGCGGTGCACTGCGTCAAGGACATCCCGGCGGACCGGCCACTGCCGGCCGGGACGATGTTCGCCGCCTTCCTCGCGCGGGACGACATCCGTGACGCGCTGATCCACCCCGGCGGGCTCACCCTCGACGAACTGCCGCCGGGCACCCGGGTCGGCACCTCCTCCGTGCGCCGCGTCGCGCAACTCGCCGCCTCCCATCCGCACCTGGACTGCGTGCCGTTCCGCGGGAATGCCAACCGGCGTCTGGAGAAACTGGCGGCCGGTGAGGCGGACGCGCTGCTGCTCGCGGTGTCCGGCCTGGAGCGCATCGGGCGAGTGGACGTGATCACCGAGATCCTGTCGCCGGAGACGCTGATGCCGCCGATCGGCGCGGGCATCCTGGCCCTCCAGTGCCGCGAGGGCGACACGGCGGTGATCGACACCGTCAGCGGCCTCGGCGATCCGGCCACGCACCGTGAGGCCACCGCCGAGCGCATGTTCCTGCACGTCCTCCAGGGCCACTGCAACTCGCCGATCGCCGGCTACGCGAAGTCCGAGCGCGGCGGCGAACTGTCCCTGCGGGCCTGTGTGTTCACCCCGGACGGCAAGACCGTACTCAACGCCCACGAGTGGGCGGGCCGCCTCGATCCCGCGACCCTGGGCACCTCCGTCGCCGTCGCCCTCCTGCGCCAGGGCGCCCGCGAACTCATCGACGGCATCCCTCACTGACGTTTCGCCCCCACCTGGGCCGTAAACGCCTCAGAGGAACGTGAATATCCGAATCGGGAGGCGAACTCAATGCGCCAGGCACTCGTACGCTCCCGAATTCTCCGCCCTTCGCGGTGAAAATACCTGCCTGCCCGCCCAGCCCGCTACCGTGACCATTACCCACTCTTCATGGAGGTAATGAATGTTGCGATTCCGCCGAATGCGGGCCTTGTTGCTGACATGCCTGGCGTCGGCGGCGTGCCTGGTCGGAGCCGATACAGCTGCCGCCACAGCACCCGCGACAGCACCCGCGGAGCCGCGTCCGGTAATCGGCGCGTACTACGCGGGATGGAACAGCGAGTCGTATCCCGTATCGCAGATTCCCGCTGACCGAATAACCCATCTATTCTACGCATTCTCGACGATCGACCAGGGAAAGTGCACAATTCAGCCGTCAGCCGCGCAGGATTTCGCGGAGCTGGCGGAGCTGAAGCGTGAACACCCCCAGCTCCGCACGCTGATCTCCATCGGCGGCTGGGGTGCGGCCGGGTTCTCCGACGCCGCGCTCACCGCCGCTTCCCGACAGACGTTCGTGAGTTCCTGTCTGGATCTGTTCTTCTCCACCTACCGTGGCAGCTTCGACGGAGTCGACCTCGACTGGGAGTTCCCGGTCTACGGCGGCCCGACGGAGATCACCGACCGGCCCGAGGACCGCCGGAACATGACCCTGCTGACGCAGGAGTTCCGCACCCAGATCGACAAGCGCGGCCAGGAGGACGGCAAGCGGTACGAGGTGACGGCCGCGCTTCCCACGGGACGGCTGCAGACCGACGGGGCCTACGACCCGGCGAAAAGCTTCGAACTCGGCAAGCTGGCCAAGCTCCTGGACTTCATCAACCTCATGACCTACGACATGGGCACCGGATTCTCACCGGTGTCCACCTTCAACGCCCCGATGCGGCCGGTGTCCGCCGACCCGATGGCACAGCCGGACAAGAGCTGGAACAACGTGACCGGCGCGGTGGCCTACTACCGGCTGCACGGCGTCCCCGCCAACCGTCTCGTGCTGGGCACTCCGTTCTACGGCCGCGGCGTCGTGGTGAACGAGGAGGGCGAGAACCACGGTCTGTACCAGACGTACGAGTCCACGTTCGAGGTCGGCGGCTGGCACTCGATCGAGCCGCTGCTCGACGACCCGGCCTGGCAGCGGTACTGGAGTCCGCAGGCGCAGTCCCCGTGGCTGTACAACGCCGCCGAGCGGAAGTTCGTGAGCTACGAGGATCCGGCGTCGATCGGCATCAGGGCCCGTTACGCCGAGCAGAGCGGGTTGTTGGGCACCTTCATGTGGGAATTGTCCGACGACGACGCCGACCACAGCATGCTGACGGCGATGTCGGCGCCGTTCCGGCTGAAGTAACTCGGGCCGGCGAGAACCACCGGGCCCCAGCGGGAACGAGTGAGAACCGCTGGGACCCAGCGGGAGCACCCCATAAGCGGGGTCATGACGACACGTCGGCTCGCGCAGGCAAGGGGGAAGCCCCCCTTGCCTGCGCCTTCGCTTCCCCCACCCCGGACTCTCCAGCCACCCCGGGCCTTCCCCCTGCCCCGGGCCGCCTCACCACCGACGTCAGCCCCACTCCGCCCACCAGCAACGCCGCCGCTCCCCACCGCAACGGGCTGATCGTCTCGCCCAGGAAGAGCGCCGCGGACGACATCCCGAAGACCGGGACCAGGAGGGAGAACGGCGCCACCGTGGACGCCGGGTGGCGGTGCAGCAGCCAGCCCCACGCGCCGAAGCCGAAGACCGTCGTGATCCAGGCGACGTAGACAACGACACCCGCGCCCTGCCAGTCCAGGGCGCGTAGCGCGTCGAGGTCGCGGGACGGGCCCTCGGTGAGGAGGGAGAGGCCGAGCAGCGGCAGTACGGGAACGGTGCTGACCCACACCATGAAGTTCAGCGAGTCCGGCGGGGACGCCTTGCGGGTGAGGACGTTGGACACGCCCCAGCAGGCCGCGGCCACCATGACCAGGGCGAAGGCGCCGACGGGGCCGGCCGTGCCCTCGTCCACGGCCGCCAGGCCCACCCCGCACAGGGCCACCGCCATGCCCAACAGCCTTACGCGGGTGAGGCGTTCACCGAGGAACGCGATGGCGAACAGGGCCGTGAACACCGCCTGGATCTGGATTACCAGGGAGGACAGGCCGGCCGGCATGCCCGCGTCCATGCCGATGAAGAGAAGCCCGAACTTCGCGACCCCCAGCACCAGACCCACCGTCACGATCCACTTCCACGCCACCTTCGGGCGGCCCACGAAGAAGACCGCGGGCAGTGCGGCCACCAGGAAGCGGAGGGCTGAGAAGAGCAGGGGCGGGAAGTGGTCGAGGCCGACCTCGATGACCGTGAAGTTCACGCCCCAGACGGCGGCGACGAGGACGGCGAGGGAAATGTGGGTGGGTCGCATGGGTCGAGCATCGGGCCTTCACACCATGTAGCACCAGCACCGATTTCTGCATGGTTGGATGTAGCGATGCTTATGCGATGTGGGTACGTCGCCTGCGATGCGGCTACGTCACCGCCACCCCGGGAGGCCCCGTGCTCGATCTCCAACGGCTGCGCGCCCTGCACGCCGTCTCCGTCCACGGCACCGTCGGCGCCGCCGCTGCCGCACTCGGGTACACACCCTCGGCCGTGTCCCAGCAGATCGCGAAACTGGAGCGGGAGACCAGGACCGTACTCCTCGAACGTCAGGGGCGTGGCGTACGGCTCACCGAGCAGGCCGAGCAACTTGCCGCCACCGCAAGGGAGTTGCTGGCGATTGTGGAGCGGGCGGAGATCGAGCTGGAGGAGCGGCGGGGGCTGCCGGCCGGACGGCTCGGCGTGGCGGCGTTCGCGTCGGCGGCGCGAGGGCTGATGCCCGGCGTACTCGCGGATCTCGCGCGGCGGCATCCCGCGCTGGACACCCGGCTGACCGAGATCGATCCGCACCTGTCCGTCGATCTGGTCGCCAAGGGTGCCATGGACGTGGCCGTGGCCCACGACTGGGACATCGCCCGGTTGCCCGCCCCCGAAGGGCTGGAGCAGGCGGTGATCGGGGACGACCCCTGCGATCTGCTGGTGCCTACCGGGCATCCGTTCGCCGGGCGGGCGGCCGTGCGGCGGGAGGATCTCAAGGGTGAGCGGTGGATCTGTCAGCCGCCGGGGCGGGTGTGCCACGACTGGCTCGTACGGACGCTGCGGGCGGCGGGGTGCGAGCCGGACATCGCCCATCAGGCGGAAGAGAACCCGACGCTGGTCGCGCTGGTCGCGGCGGGGCTGGGGGTCACGCTCATCCCCCGGCTGGGGCGGGGGCCGCTTCCCGACGGGGTCGTCGAAGTCTCGCTCGATCCCGTGCCCGTACGGCGGCTGTACGCGCTGTGGCGTACGGGGGCGACGCGGCGGCCCGCCATCGCGGAGATGGTCCGGACACTCCAGGCGCACTGGCCCGCGGTGTCGGAGCACGATTCTCACTGAGGCGCTGCTTTCCGGGTGCCCGGTGGGAGGCTGAGGTCAGGGGCGTTACCGGTTGCCCCGCGTGGGGGCGGAGGCCAGGGTGGGTCGCGCAGCCCGGCGCTGTACGGGGTGCCGCTCCTTTGGGACGGGCGCCGCCCCTAGCGGCACGCATGCCCACAGCTAAGTCGGCCGCAGAGCGGCACGCATGCCCACAGCCAGGACGGTTATAGCGGCCCCTCTCCCCCACCCGAACCCCCCACCCCAACTTCCGACCATCCGCGCATTCCGGGGAACCCGGACCCCCTCCCCTTCGTCCAACCTCCACGCTGCTGGATGAGTCTCCGCAGAGTGGTGTCGGCCTCGCTGCTGGCTGCGAAAGCTGACTTACCCTCTCCGCCACTTGCGGCCGGCAGCATGCCGTCACCGGCGCGCCCCCCTCCAACAGCGCCGGTGGCGGCCCCACCACAACCCCGCCGCGCGTCAATGTGCGCACCCTTGACTGGAAGAAACTTCCCGGATATTCGTGACTCCTCGGAAGTTTCCTTCACGAGGGAAGGAGCGCCACGTGCGCGACTCCAGCACGGGAAGCACGGCACGACCGTCCAGACGTACCGTTCTCGCCGCCACGGCGGGCGTCACCGCCGCCCTCGCCGGCGGTACGGGCGCGTACGCCGGCACCGGCCCACACGACGACACCGAACTCCGCGCCCTCATCTCCGGTATGACGCTGGAGGAGAAGGTCGGCCAGCTCTTCGTGATGCGGGTGTACGGGCACTCGGCGACCGCGCCCGACCAGGCCGACATCGATGCCAATCTCAAGGAGATCGGCGTCAGGACGGCGGCCGAGCTGATCGCCAGGTATCGCGTCGGCGGGATCATCTACTTCGCCTGGGCGCACAACACCCGTGATCCGCACCAGATCGCGGCCCTGTCGAACGGGATCCAGCAGGCCTCACTCGCACAGCCCCGCGGGCTGCCCGTCCTCATCTCCACCGATCAGGAGCACGGGATAGTGGCACGGGTGGGCAAGCCCGCGACGCTGCTCCCCGGCGCGATGGCGCTGGGCGCGGGCGGCTCGCGGGGCGACGCCCGCACGGCCGGCCGGATCGCCGGCGTCGAACTGCACGCGCTCGGCATCCGCCAGGACTACGCCCCGGTCGCCGACGTGAACGTCAACCCGGCCAACCCGGTGATCGGCGTACGTTCCTTCGGCGCCGACCCGGACGCCGTGGCGGAGCTGGTCGCCGCCCAGGTGACGGGGTATCAGGGGGCCGGCGTGGCGTCCACGGCCAAGCACTTCCCGGGGCACGGGGACACCGCCGTCGACAGCCACTACGGCTTCCCGGTCATCACGCACAGCCGGGAGCTGTGGGAGACCCTGGACGCCACGCCCTTCCGGGCGGCCATCCGCGCCGGCATCGACTCGATCATGACCGCGCACATCATGGTCCCGGCGCTGGACGGCTCCGGTGATCCGGCCACCCTCTCGCCGACGATCCTCACCGGCATCCTGCGCGGGGAACTCGGCTACGACGGTCTCGTGGTGACCGACTCGCTCGGCATGGAGGGGGTGCGCACGAAGTACGGCGACGACCGCGTCCCCGTACTGGCCCTCAAGGCCGGTGTCGACCAGCTCCTCAACCCGCCCTCCCTCGACATCGCCTGGAACGCCGTCCTCAGGGCCGTGCGGGGCGGCGAGCTGACCGAGGCACGCCTCGACGAGTCGATCCTGCGCGTCCTGCGTCTCAAGTCGAAGCTGGGGCTGCTCAGGAACCCCTACGTCACCGACGCCGGTGTCGACAGGGCCGTCGGCACGGCGGCGCACCTCAGGACCGCGGACCGGATCGCCGAGCGCACGACCACCCTGCTCGTCAACGAGGAGGACCTGCTGCCGCTCTCCCGGCGGCGCTTCCCCAAGGTGCTGGTCGTCGGCGCCGACCCGGCCTCCCCGTCCGGCACCGACGGACCGCCCACCAGGGTCCTCGCCACCGCCCTCACCGAGCTGGGCTTCTCGGCGACGGCACTGTCCACCGGCACCGCCCCCTCGGCCGCGACGATCGCCCGCGCGGTCGCGGCGGCCGGCGACGCGGACGCGGTGGTCGTCGGGACGTACAACGTGACGGCGACCAGCTCCCAGAAGACCCTCGTCGCCCAACTCCTCGCCACGGGCGTCCCGGTGATCGCGGTCGCCATCCGCAACCCGTACGACGTGGCCCAACTTCCGGACGTTCCTGCCTACTTGGCGGCATACTCCTGGACCGACGTCGAACTGCGCGCGGCGGCCCGGGTGATCGCGGGCCGCGCGGAGCCACGGGGCGGGCTACCGGTACCGGTCCAGCGGGCGGACGATCCGGCGCAGGTGCTGTATCCGATCGGGTACGGGTTGCGGTACTAGTCGGACAGCCGGACAGGGGGTGTCGTACGAACGAGTCATCCGACGTACGGCGCGTACGCCGCACACCCGGCGGACCCACACCAAGTGGCGCAAAGCCCCCCGTACGCCTGGCGTGGCCCGCTGTCGCGGGTCACGCTGGGTTGGGGTACCGGGGGGATTGCCATGCGAACCATGCGGAGTGCACGTGCCGTGCTGCGCACATTGCCGACGCGGGTGCTGATGTGCGTGCCGGCGTGTGTGCTGGTGGTGTCGGGACTCGTCGGCTGTGACGCGCTGTCGACCTCGTCCGGGCCGTCCGAGCCGTCCGCGTCCGGAGCCTCCGGGGGTACGGCGTCGACGGCGCCCGCGGGCTACGGCGCGGTGTTCCTCGGCGTCGAGGAGTGCAGTTCCTTCGGGACGACCAGCTTCACCGAGGTGCCCTGCACCAGCGAACGGGCGGCCGCGCGGGTGGTGGCCCGCTACGACGGCAAGGTGGCGGACGGCCCCTCCTGCCCCGCGAACACGGACTTCGTCCTGCACATCAGCGAGATGCGTCCCGACTCCGACGAGGACGGCGACGGCGTGATCCCGCAGGGCTACGCCTGTATGCGCAAGCTCGAACCCCCGCACCCCGGCGACCCGGGCGGCGGCGGAGGCCCGCGCACCGTCGTCGGTGACTGCGTCTACAGCTCCGGCAGCGGCCAGGTCCGCGAGACCGCGTGCGACGGCAAGGGGAGGAAACCGCCGGAGTACAAGGTGATGTCGTCGGTCGAGGACCGCTCCCAGTGCCCGGCCTCCACGGAGCTGTACGTCCAGCTCGGCGGCACCAGGCCGGTGGGCTGCGCCCGCCCGGTCTACTGAACGGGCGGACGCAGCACCGACGTTGCCTACTTGCCTACTGGAGCGGTCCGGGAGTTACGGCCGCAACGCGGGCTCGCGCTCCACGTCACGCGTGTCCAGCTTCGCGTCGAACTTCGCGAGCGGCTTGGCCGCCGACGGGTCCGCCTGGACGGTGGCCGAGGCGACGCCCGCCCACTGCAGGATGCGGGAGGTGGCGAGGGCCTTCTCGTCCGCGACGAGGCCCGCGACGTTGGCGCCGTGGTTCAGGCCGGGTGCCGTGAAGACGTAACTGTCGTGCGCGCCCTTGCCGAGGCGGAAGCGCTCGGCGCCCCACGGGTCGTTCTGGCCGTAGACGTACAGCATGTGGTTGGCGTTGTTCTTGACCCAGGAGTCCACGTCACGCATCGCCGACGGCTGGAACTTCATGGAGATGTCCCGCGGCACGAAGTTCCGCGGCGGCTGGTAGCCGTAGTGGATCAGGCTGGACTCGATGTGCGGGAAGTCGATGGTGGGCGCACCGAGCTGCGTACCCGCCTGGTAGTAGTACGGCGTGTACGGCTCCAGGCCCTGGTCCGTGTAGAAGGAGAACCCGGAGATCGTGTCGATGGAGGTCCAGATCTCCTCGTCCGTGGCGTTCACCGCGTCCGCCGGGATGGTGTCGCAGTCGGCGAGCAGGCTGTACTGCCAGAAGCCCCACACGTAGTCGAGGACGACCGCCTCGTACGCCCTGTCGAGGCTGCCGATCGTGGTGAAGGTGTACCCGTTCTCGGCGGCGTAGGCCGCGTACGTCTTCTCCAGCGGTTCCCGGCGTACCAGCGCCTCGCGCTGCACGGCGTTCAGCCTGTCGCGGCACTCCTTGGTGCCGACGTTCTCGAAGAAGGTGTCGTACGCCGAGTCCTCGTTGTTCACCACGTCGTTGGGCGCGACGTACGCGACGACGCCGTCCATGTCACGCGGGTAGAAACGCTCGTAGTACGTGGCGGTCATGCCGCCCTTCGAGCCGCCCGTGGAGATCCACTTCTTGTCGTAGATCGGCTTGAGGGCCTGGAAGATGCGGTGCTGGTCGCTGGCCGCCTGCCAGATGTCGAGCTTGGACCAGTCGGCCGGGTCGGGCCGGGACGGAGTGAAGAAGCGGTACTCCATCGAGACCTGGTTGCCGTCCACGATCTGGGTGGGCTCGCGGCGGCTGGGGGTCGTGGAGACGAAGTAGCCGCCGGTGTAGAAGACCGTCGGGCGCGCGGTGTCCTTGTGCAGCACGGTGATGCGCTGCTGGAACGTGCCCTTGGACGGGTGCCGGTGGTCGATCGGCTGGGTGTAGTTGAGTACGAAGAAGCGGTAGCCGGTGTACGGCTTCTCCTGGACGAGGCTCATCCCGGGTATCGCGAGAAGCCGGTCCAGTATGTCTGTACTAGCTGTACTTGCCGTACCTGTGGTGCCGGTGGTGGCCTCCGGCTGGGCGGCGGTGGCCGCCCCGGCCGTGCTCAACGTGCCTATGAGCACCGTGAGCGCCAGCAGCCATCTGAGCGCCTTGCGCATGCACCCTCCCCTGGAGTAACGCAGATGTCCGCCGGAACCTAGCGGAGCAACTCGCGTGACACCAGGGGCAATTGCGCGAACCCTGTGGGTATGTGGTGAATCGGCCGAGAATCGAGATCATTCTGCTGAGCGATCCGGATCGCCGGGCAGAGGATCCGGCGCGCCGAGCAGAGCATCCGGAGCGCTCAGCAGAGAATCCAGCCCGAACTCACCGACCCCCCGCCGACGGAGCCCTTGAACCACACGCAGCGCCGCCCCGCATGGACCGTCACCGGGCCCGCGCGGTGCGAGAAGAGCCCGTCGTCGACCACCGGCCGACCCCCACGCGCCTGCACGCTGACGGACATCTTCTTGCGGGGCCCCGGCGTCCTGGCGAAGGTCATGGCGCAGATGTAGCCGCCGCGCTTGTAGACCTGCACGGATCCGGTCGAGAAGGGCAGCGTGCGGACCTTGCGCCCCGCGCAGGACGAGGCCGCGGCCTCCGCGCTGCCGGGGCTCACCAGCGCGAGCAGTACGGACGCGGTCAGCACGGCAGCGCCGAGCGCCGTCCGCCGGCGTACCGCAGCACTGTCCACCACTGTCGTCCCTCCCGTACCGCAACCCTATGCGCGTACTGGTGTACGGACGCACGACGCCTGTCGAATGGTTGCGCGAGGGGGTCAGGCCGGGTGGCCGACGGGCTCTCCCGGCTCGGGCGCCCCGACGAAGGTCCGCCACAACTCGGCGTACCGGCCGCCCAGCGCGAGCAGCTCCTCGTGGGTGCCGTCCTCGGCGACCCGGCCGTGGTCCATGAGCACGACCCGGTCCGCGCGTGCGGCCGTCGTCAGCCGGTGGGCGACGACGAGGGTCGTACGGCGGCCCGCGATCCGGTCGGTGGCCTGGTTGACCAGTGCCTCCGAGGCCAGGTCCAGGGCGGCGGTGGCCTCGTCGAGGAGCAGGATGTCCGGGTCGACGAGTTCGGCGCGGGCCAGCGCGATCAGCTGGCGCTGTCCGGCGGACAGGTTGCGGCCGCGCTCGGCGACCTCGTGGAGGTAGCCGCCGTCGAGCGTGGCGATCATGTCGTGCGCGCCGACCGCGCGGGCGGCGGCCTCCACCTGGGCGTCGGTCGCGTCGGGACGCCCGTACGCGATGGCATCCCGGACCGTCCCCCGGAAGAGGTAGGCCTCCTGGGGGACGACGCCGAGCCGGTGCCGGTAGGAGGTCAGGTCCAGCGACCTCAGATCCTTGCCGTCGACGGTCACCCGCCCGCCGGTCGGGTCGTAGAAGCGGGCGACCAGTTTCACGAGCGTCGACTTGCCCGCGCCGGTCTCCCCGACGAAGGCGACGGTCTGCCCGGCGGGAATGGTCAACGACACCCCGCTGAGGGCCTCTTCGGCGTCGCCGTACGCGAAGTCGACGTCCTCGAAGGCGATTTCGCCCCGCAGGGAGGACACCTTCAGCGGCTCGTCCGCGGCCTTCGTCGAGGTCGGCTCCTGCAGCAGCTCCTGGATCCTGCCCAGCGACACGGTCGCCTGCTGGTAGCCGTCGAAGACCTGCGAGAGCTGCTGCACGGGCGCGAAGAACAGGTCGATGTAGAGGAGGTACGCCACCAGCGCGCCGGTCGTGAGCGTCCCGGCGTCGACACGCTGCGCACCCACCACGAGCACCGCCGCGCCGGCCACCGACGACAGCAGCTGTACGAAGGGGAAGTACACGGAGATCAGCCACTGCCCGCGCCTGCGTGCCTGACGGTAGCTGTCACTGCCCTCCGTGAACCGCCGCACGCCCGAGCCCTCACGCCGGAACGCCTGGAGGATCCGCAGCCCGGAGACCGACTCCTGAAGTTCGGCGTTGACCAACGACACCCGCTCGCGGGCGAGTTCGTACGCCTTCACACTCGCCCGGCGGAAGAAGAAGGTGCCGACGATCAGCGGCGGCAGCGTCACGAAGACGACCAGCGCCAGCTGTACGTCGATCACCAACAGCGCGGCCAGGATGCCGAAGAAGGTGACGACGGAGACGAAGGCGGTGACGAGACCGGTCTGCAGGAACGTGGACAGCGCGTCCACGTCCGTCGTCATCCGGGTCATGATCCGCCCGGTCAACTCCCGCTCGTAGTAGTCGAGTCCGAGGCGTTGCAGCTGCGCGAAGATCTTCAGTCGGAGCGAGTACAGGACCCGCTCCCCGGTCCGTCCGGTCATCCGTGTCTCGCCGATCTGCGCCGCCCACTGGACGAGCACCGTGACCAGCGCAAGACCGGACGCCGCCCACACCGCGCCGAGCGCGACCTCGGAGACACCCTGGTCGATGCCGTGCCGGATCAGCACGGGCAGCAGCAGACTCATGCCGGCGTCGACGGCGACAAGACCGAGGCTGATCAGCAACGGCGCCCCGAAGCCGCGCAGCAACCGCCGCAGTCCGTACGACTCCTCAGGCGTGACCGCCCGTGCCTCGTCGATGCCCGGGGTGTCGGTGGCCGGGGGCAAGGCCTCGACCTGGGTGAGGAGTTCGGGGGTGACCGGCATCCCGGCGAGCGCGTTGTCCTTGGGCTCGCGATCGCCCGTCCACAGCCGGGGAGTGACCCCGCGCTCGGCGTCGAACTCGGCGTCCAGCTCGTCGCGTACGGAGGTGTCCTCCTGCGGCGCCACCGGCAGGGCGTGGCCCGGGGAGACGCCGCCCAGCTCGTCCGGGTCCGTCAGCAGCCGCCGGTACAGCGCGGAGCGCCGCTGGAGTTCGTCGTGCGTGCCGATGTCTGCCAGCCGCCCGCCTTCGAGTACGGCGATGCGGTCGGCGAGGTTGAGGGTGGAGCGGCGGTGCGCGATGAGGAGCGTGGTGCGGCCCTGCATCACCTGGCCGAGCGCCTCATGGATCTCGTGCTCCACCCGGGCGTCCACGGCGGAGGTGGCGTCGTCGAGGACGAGCAGGCGCGGGTCGGTGAGGATGGCGCGGGCGAGCGCGACGCGCTGACGCTGGCCGCCGGAGAGGGTGAGGCCGTGCTCGCCGACCTTGGTGTCGTAGCCGTTCGGCAGCTCCGCGATGAAACGGTCCGCCTGAGCGGCACGGGAGGCGGACACGATCTCCTCGTCACTCGCGTCCGGGCGGCCGTACGCGATGTTGGCGCGGACGGTGTCGGAGAAGAGGAAGGAGTCCTCGGGCACGAGGCCGATCGCGGCCCGCAACGACTCCGTGGTCAGCTCGCGCACATCGTGGCCGCCGACGAGAACAGCGCCGCGCGTCACGTCGTAGAAGCGCGGCAGCAGCAGCGAGACGGTCGACTTGCCGGAGCCGGAGGAACCGACGACGGCGAGGGTCTCGCCCGGGCGGATCTCGAAGCTCAGCCCGTCGAGAACCGGCCGCCCCTCCTCGTATCCGAAGGACACGTCGTCGAACTCGACGGTCGCGGGCGCGTCGGCTGGCAGGATCTTCGTCCCGTCCTTGATCGACGGCTCGGTGTCGATGAGTTCGAGCACGCGCTCGGCACCGGCACGGGCCTGCTGCCCGACGGTCAGCACCACGGCGAGCATCCGCACGGGCCCGACCAGCTGCGAGAGGTACGAGGAGAACGCGACGAACGTACCCAGCGTGACCTGCCCGCGCACCGCGAGCCAGCCGCCAAGCGCGAGCATCGCGACCTGGCCGAGGGCGGGGACGGCCTGGAGGGCCGGGGTGTACCTGGAGTTCAGCCGGATCGTCCGCAGCCGCCCCGCGAAGAGCCTGCGCCCGACCTCCCGGAGCTTCCCGGTCTCCTGCTCCTCCTGTCCGAAGCCCTTCACCACCCGTACGCCGCTGACGGCGCCGTCGACCACACCCGCGACGGCGGCCGCCTGGGCCTGCGCGTACCAGGTGGACGGGTGGAGCCTGGAGCGGCTCCGCTTGGCGACCACCCACAGAGCGGGCGCGACGGCGAGCGCGACGAGGGTGAGCGGGAGGGACAGCCAGGCCATGATCGCGAGCGAGATCAGGAAGAGAAGCACGTTGCCGATGGTCATCGGCAGCATGAAGAGGAGGCCCTGGATCAGCTGGAGGTCGCTGGTGGCGCGTCCGACGACCTGCCCGGTGGACAGTTCGTCCTGACGGCGCCCGTCGAGCCGGGTGATCGTCGCGTACATCGCCGTACGGAGGTCGTGCTGGACGTCGAGGGCGAGGCGGCCGCCGTAGTAGCGGCGGATATAGGTGAAGACGTACACGAGGGAGGCGGCGCCGATCAGTGCGCCCGCCCAGGGGGCCATGTCCCTGGTGTGGTTCCCGACCACGTCGTCGATGATCACCTTGGTGATCAACGGGACGAGCGCCAGTACGGCCATACCGGCCAAGGAGGAACCGAGCGCGAGCACGACTTCCCTCGGGTGCCGCCACGCGTACCCGGCGAGTCGCCGTGCCCATCCCCCTTGCGCTGCCACGCGGGTGCCTTCCGTAGATCTCAGTCCGCCGGAAGGCACCAACGCTCGGCGAAGCGGATTTCATCCCTCCGCAACAATTGGAGTCCTACGGCAGCCTCTGTGGCAGGCGGACCCGGAGGGAGTAGAAGCGGGTTGTCTGGGCCGGGTTCTGGTTGTCGTCGCTGACCAGGAGGACGTTCAGGCGGCCCTGGGCGGAGCCGGTGATCGTCAGCCCCTCGATGTTGTCGAGGAGCGGGTTGGGCTGCGGCTGCTTGGCCGTGGCGCCCAGTGAAGGACAGTTCACCAGGTCGGCGAGGAGGGTCTTCCCGACCAGGCGTACACCGTCCTGCCCGGTGAGTGTCGCCTCGTCGCCGGTGTCCGTGGCGGGCCGCGGGTCCGCCAGGTAGAGGCGGACGGTGTTGCCGACGCCCGCGGTGAAACCACGCTCCAGGACGAGGAGGCGGCCGTCGGGGGTGGCGGTGACCTCGGAGACGCCGAGACCGGTGTCGATGCGGTAGCCGTACTGGGCGGCGAGCTGGAAGGTCCCCTTGTGGCGGTCCCAGGTCTGGAAGCGGACGACGCCCGTGCCGTCGCCGCTGATGCTGTTCTCCATCGCGGCGAGGAGGGTGCGGCCGCCCGGGAGCAGGGTCAACCCCTCGAAGGTCTGGTTCGCGGTGGCGCGGCCCGCCGGGGCGACCTTGAGGGCGTCCGGCACGGGGAGACGGTCGAGGATCTTGCCGTCGCGGGAGTAACGGCGTACGGACGGCTCGGTCTCGGACGAGATCAGCCGCGTGCCGTCGCGATCCACGACCAGGCCCTCGGAGTCGAGCGCGGCGCCGTTCTCGTCGGCGAGCGGGACGACGCCGGTGGGCGCCAGGGTCTTCAGCGTCTTAGCGCCGAGGGTGAAGAGCGCGGACCGGTCGGAGACGGCGACGAGTTGTCCGTTCCCGTCGACGGCGAGCGCCGAGAAGTTTCCGACGAAGGTGCCCTCGTACGCCGTCTTGTCGAGCGCGTCGGAGAAGCCGGCGAGGGAGACGGAGGGCGAGCAGGCGTGGCCACTGGTGCTCGAAGCGGCGGTGGCGGGCCCGGCGGCGGTCAGGGTGGTGGCCGCCGCCAGGCCGGCGGTGACGGTGGCGAGTACGGTTCGCAGGCGCATGGCGCCACGGTAGGCGGCGGCTGGTTCAGGGCAGGCGTACTGGTCGTGAATTCCGGGGAGTCGGGAGCCGGGGGAGGCTTTCAGCCGCGGGCTTCCTTGGGGCACAGTCGGCCCAGGCCATGAGCCGTGGTGGCCATGCCGATGATCTCGTCGAGCCGGTTCCGGGTCTTCGTCAGACCCCTGACCTGCTCGTCGATGCGGCCGCGTTCGGCCACGAGCCGGTCGAGCAGCTCCGGCGTCACCTCACGGGTGAACACACACGGCATCAGGTCCGCGATCGTCCGGCTCGCAAGCCCGGCCGCATACAACTGTTGGATCAGTTGTACGCGCTCGACGGCGTCGTCCGAGTAGTGGCGCTGCCCGCTGGGGCTGCGCTCGGAGGTGAGCAGCTGCTGCTCCTCGTAGTAGCGCAGGGCGCGCACGCTCACACCCGCCCTGGTGGCCACTTCACCGATGCGCATGCCGTATTCCCTCTTCCCTGAGTTCCGTCATCTCTGAGTCCCGGACCGCTTCTTCCCTGGTGTTCCGGATCACAGCCCTTGCCCCTGACGTCAACGTCAGGTTTTAGCGTAGCGGCGCAGGGACCCACCCGGGTCCATCCAGGAGGACACCCATGAAGATCGCAGGCTCCGTCGCCCTCGTCACCGGCGCCAACCGCGGCATCGGTCGGCACTTCGCCCAGCAGCTGCTTGAGCGGGGCGCGGCCAAGGTGTACGCGACCGCACGCCGGCCCGAGCTCGTCGACATCCCCGGTGTGGAGGTGCTGAGGCTCGACATCACCGACCCGAAGTCGGTCGCCGCCGCGGCAGCCGCCGCGCCTGATGTCACCTTCCTCATCAACAACGCCGGCGTCTTCACCTCCCAGAACCTCATCGCCGGGGACCTGGACAAGATCCGGCTGGAGATGGACACGCACTTCTTCGGCACGCTCGATGTGGTCCGGGCGTTCGCTCCCGTCCTGGCCGCGAACGAGGGCGGCGCGATCCTGAACGTCCTGTCGGCGATGTCGTGGCTGGCATACGACGGTGCCAACGCCTATGGAGCGGCGAAGGCGGCCGAGTGGAGCCTCACCAACGGCGTCCGCCTCGAACTCGCCGCCCAGGGAACCCTCGTCACGGGCATACACCTGGCCAGCACGGACACCGACATGATGGCCGGCTTCGACATCGAGAAGAACGATCCCGCCGACGTCGTACGCACCGCTCTTGACGGCATCGAGGCGGGCCGCATCGAGGTCGTCGCGGACGACGCGACGGCCGCGCTCAAGGCGGCGCTGTCAGCCGACCCCAGCGTGCTGTATCCGCAGGTGGTGCCTGCGTCCTAGGGGTCGGCGTCTTAGGCGTCAGGGGCTTGGGCTTCAGCTCGCCGCCAGATCCTTGTGGATGACCTTGGCCACCGCCTGGATGGTGTTGATGCCGTACTGCATGGTGCTGTTGCCGTGTGTCAGGACGGTGATCGTGTAGTCGTGGCCGCCGCCCTTGAAGGTGCCGACGCTGTGCACCCGCCAACCGTGCGTGGCCCGCGACAGCCAGCCGTTCTTGACGTGCACGGCGACGCCGGAGGGTGCCCCCGCCGGCGTACCCCAGCGCTGCGACGAGATGACCTGGCTCATCAGCTTGAGGATGTACGTGCGGGCGTTGTCGCTGAGCACCGAGTTCTTCGCGGTGGTGAGCGCGAGCAGCTTCTGTTCGTCGCGCACGGTGATCTGGGTCAGGCCCCAGTAGCCGTTCGCTCCCGGCTTGGTCTGGGTCATCCCGGCGGCTGCGAGGAAGCCCTTGATCTTCGTCAGGCCGAGCTGCTTCCACAGGGTGCTGGTCGCGGTGTTGTCCGACTTGGTGATCATCGCCTTGGCGAGGTCGGACTCACGCTGCGTGAGATAGCGGTTGTGCTTCTTGGCGTCCCAGAGCAGCGTGGCGAGGACGGCGACCTTGACGACGCTGGCCGAGTCGTAGGCGGTACTGTTCCGCAGGGTGCAGGTCGTCTTGGTCGTACGGTCGTACAGCCCGACCGCGATGGTCCCCGTACGGTTCGCGAGCGCCGTGGTGATGTCCTTCTGCAGCTTGGTGGCCAGGGCCGCCTTCGCGGACGTACAGCTGACCTGCGGCGCCACCGCGGCGGCGGGCGCGGCCGCCGCCACCAACGGCATGAGCATCCCGGCGCCGACACCCGCGCCGAGCACACGGGTACGCCGCGATATTCGGTGAGTCATTGAGGCTTCCCATCCCCTAGAAGCGATGCGAACGCGCCCCCGGCACGCTCGCATCTCTTGACTCACAGGATGGGGGGAATGGTTGTACGACGGTTGCCTCGAAGGTGTGAGGTGCCCAACACCCCGGCGGTGGCCCCTGATCCGGGGGTGTGAGCTCGGCGACATCAGCCTGCCCGTTGGCCGCCCCGGGCCGCCGCCCTAGGGAACTTCCTTCCGCAACAACACGATGAGGCGATCGAGGTCCCCGCGTGCCGTGTACGTACCGGTGATCACTATCACTTGCCCCAGGCCGGTCCGGCGGACTGTTTCGACCGGCAGCACCGCATCTGCGCGACACATCGTCCGGGTCGGCGAGGGCGCCGAAGGGTGCCCTTTACACATTCATACGCATTCATGGGCCCCCCTTCACCCACCCACAGCGAAGTCCCAGGTTCAGCACAGCTGTCGCCCACATGGGTCGCGGAAGATCCACCCGTGACATCTGCCACCGACCCCCTCCCCCACGCCCCTGTGGCCGCCCCCGACTCGCCCACTCCGACGCCGCCCGTACCCCTCGGGCCACCGGACAAGGCACCGCGCTGGTCACTCCCCGCACTGATCGCGATTCTGCTGCTGGCCGGGATCCTGTACTCCTGGAGTCTGTCCTCGTCCGGCCTGAACACCTTCTACAGCGCCGCTGTGCTCAGCGGCACGCAGAGCTGGAAGGCCTGGTTCTTCGGCTCGCTGGACGCGGGCAACTTCCTCACCGTCGACAAGCCGCCCGTCGTACTGATGGTCATGGGCCTGTCCTGCCGCGTCTTCGGCTTCGGCACGTGGCAGATGATGGCGCCCCTGATCGCGTCCGCGCTCGGCACCATCTGGATCCTGCACTCCTCCGTGAAGCGGATCTTCGGACACGGCGCGGCCCTCGTCGCCGCGCTGGTCCTCGCACTGACCCCGATCACGGTGGCCATCAACCGCGACAACAACCCCGACACACTGCTCGTCTTCCTCATGGTGGCGGGCGCGGCACTGGCGCTGCGTGCGACGCGGGACGACAGGCTGCTGCCGCTGCTCGGCTCGGCGGTCTGCTTCGGACTCGCCTTCAACACGAAGATGCTCCAGGCCTACATCGCCCTGCCCGCCGTCTTCGCCGTGTACCTGTACGCGTCGAAGCTCGGCTGGAAGAAGAAGGCCGTGAACCTGGCGCTGGCCGCCGTGACACTGGCCGTCTCCAGCTTCTGGTGGGCGGCGGCCGTCTCCCTGGTGCCCGCCTCCGACCGGCCGTACATCGGCGGCTCGACGGACGGCACCGCCTGGAACCTGATCATGGGCTACAACGGCTTCGGTCGCGTCTTCGGCGGCGACGGCAACGGCGCGGGTGGCGGAGGAGGAGGTGGCGGTACCTTCGCCGGGACCGCCGGCATCGGCCGGATGTTCAACGAGGTCCTGGGCGGCCAGATCTCCTGGCTGCTGCCGTTCGCGGGCATCGCGCTGGTCGGCGGCCTGGTGCTGTGCGGTCGTGCGCCGCGCACGGACCTGACGCGCGCCGCGCTGGTGCTGTGGGGTGGCTGGACCGCGCTCCACTTCCTCACCTTCAGCATGGCCGAGGGCACCATGCACCCGTACTACACGACCGCTCTCGCCCCCGGCATCGCGGCACTGTGCGGAGGCGGCGGAGCGCTGCTGCTGCGCGCCTTCCGCACCGACAAGAAGTGGGCGTGGGTGCTGCCCGCAGGGCTCGCGGTCACCGCCGTCTGGGCCGTCGTACTGCTACGCCGGGCCACCGACTGGAACACCTGGCTCTGGCCGGCGATCACGGTCGTCATGGTGCTGGCGATCGTGGGTCTGCTCGTCTTCCGCTCCGGTCACCGGGCACGGCTGCTGACGGCCTCCGTCGTCGCGGCGATCGTGGCGTCGCTCGCCGGACCGGCCGCGTACGCCGCGTCGGTACCCTCGGGCACGGGCGGCGGCATGGGCGGTACCAACCCGACGGCCGGGCCCTCGACGGGTGGCGGCGGCGGTTTCGGTGGCGGGGGCGGCCGTCCGGGCGGCGGTGCCGCCATGGCCGGCGGCCAGGCCGGAGCCCCCGGTGGTCAGGCCGGTGGCGGTCAGGCCGGTGGCGGTGGTACGCCGCCGAGTGGCCTGCCCAGTGGCGCACCGGGCGGCGGGATGCCCGGGGGGCAGCAGGGCGGTACGCGACCGGGCGGCGGTACGGGTACGCCTCCGAACGGCGCGGGCGGGACCGGTGCGGCGGCCGGTGGCGCCGCCGGTGGCCAGCGCGGCGCTATGGGTGGCGGTATGGGTGGCGGCCGCGAGGGCGGCGGCACGGACACCGCACTGATCACCTACCTGGAGAAGAACCGTGACGGCGCCGAGTGGCTGCTCGCGGTGTCCGGTTCGCAGGCCGCCTCGCAGCTCATCGTGAGCACCGGGCAGCCCGTCATCTCCATGTGGGGCTTCACCGGCACCGACCAGGCGATGACGGTCGCCAAGCTCGAGGAGCTGGTGAAGAAGGGCGAGTTGCACTACATCCAGCTCGGCGGCGGCGGTTTCGGCGGCAACAGCACGCTCAGCTCGGAGGTCACCGCCTGGGTGGAGAAGAACGGTACGGCGGTGAAGGCGAGCGAGTACAGCAGCACCGCCTCTTCCTCCGATTCCGAGACCGCGACCGGAACCCAGAACACCCAGTCGCTCTACCGGCTCGACCCGTCCGACGTCAACTAGGGGAAACCCTCGGCCAGTTGGGGTTAACCCTCGACTGAAGCAACCCCTGACCGTTCCCACGGTCAGGGGTTGCTCTCTATTCCGGAACGTCACACAAACGCCTCTCACCGGTTACACGGCCGACCCCCAAGACATGCCACGCTCCCGGTTACGAAAAAAAGTCAACACGCGTAGATCGCAGCATCGTTGAGCCGAGCGCCGCGATCGCAAGCGTGCCGATTACGGGAAAGGGCACCCCCCATGTCCGTTGCGCAGATAGGTAGATGGAAGGCGCTTGCGGTGGCCACGTCCGCCGTTCTCGTCGGCGTCACCCTCCCGACCGTGGTCGCGTCCCCCGCCGCCGCCACAACCACCGCGTACGACACCACGTACTACAAGAACGCGATCGGCAAGACCGGCACGAGCCTGAAGTCCTCGCTGCACACGATCATCGCCCCCCAGACCAAGATCTCGTACGACGCGGTCTGGAACGCGCTCAAGGTCACCGACCAGGACCCGAACAACAGCAACAACGTGATCCTGCTGTACAGCGGCACCTCCCGCGCCAAGTCCCTCAACGGCGGCGACGTGGGCGACTGGAACCGCGAGCACGTGTGGGCCAAGTCCCACGGCGACTTCGGCGAGGCGACCGGTCCCGGCACCGACCTGCACCACCTGCGTCCCGCCGACGTCCAGGTCAACAGCATCCGCGGCAACAAGGACTTCGACAACGGCGGCAGCGCCGTCAGCGGCGCGACCGGCAGCTACACGGACACCGACTCGTTCGAGCCGCGCGCCGCCGACAAGGGCGATGTCGCCCGCATGATCCTCTACATGGCCGTCCGCTACGAAGGCGACGACGGCTGGGCCAACCTTGAGCCCAACCAGCTGGTGAACAACGGCAGCAACCCCTACATGGGCAAGCTCTCCGTACTCAAGGCGTGGAACGAGGCGGACCCGCCCAGCGCCTTCGAGGAGAAGCGCAACCAGGTCATCTACGACACCTACCAGCACAACCGCAACCCGTTCATCGACCACCCCGAGTGGGTCGAGGCGATCTGGTAGGACGGTGATCCGGTAGCACGGTCCGACCGGTTGAACTCCCCGTATCCAGCGGGGAGTTCAACCTCCGTAACCTGCTCGGCCAGGAGGGGACCCCGATGCCCGAAGCCGCCGCCACCAACACCGCTGCCACCAACAGCACCGTCACCGACGCCACCTGGCAACTCCCCCGCGCAGCGCGCAGCGCTCCGCACGCCCGGCAGCTGCTCCGCACCCAGCTCGCCGACTGGCAGATCGACGGCGAAGTGGCCGAAACGGCCGAGCTGTTGCTCTCGGAGCTGATCACCAACTCCCTCAAGCACGCGTGCACCCCGCCCGGCCGCGAACTCGGTCTGCGCCTGGCGACGTACGACGGACTCCTGCGCGTGGAGGTCACCGACGCGGACGACCGCCGGCCGGTTCCCCGTCGGGCGGCCCCCGGAGACGAAGGCGGCCGAGGGCTCACCCTCGTCCAGGCGCTGGCCGAACGCTGGGGCTTCTGCCCCCGGCAGCACGGCACCGGAAAGGCGGCCTGGGCGGAGCTGGCGCTGCCCAGGTGAGCCAGGTGACCCCGGGGGGCCGGGGCGGTCAGTCCAGGTGCGTCGGCGCGAACATCCTCAGTACCGCCGGAAGCAGCACCACCGAAGGGCCGGGCGCCGCCAGGGCCTTCGCCAGGTCCGTCTCCAGCGTCTCGGGGGTGGTGCGCACGCCCGGCACCCCGAAGGACTCGGCGAGGGCCACATAGTCCGGGCGCGTCAGCTCCGTCGCCGTGGACTGGCCGAAGGTGTCCGTCATGTACTCGCGGAGGATGCCGTAGCCGCCGTCGTCGACGATCAGCCAGGTGACGTTCAGGCCGTACTGGCCGGCTGTGGCCAGTTCGGCGATGGAATACAACGCGCCGCCGTCGCCCGAGACCGCGAGGACCGGGCGGGTTGGGTCGGCGGTCGCCGCGCCCAGTGCGGCGGGGAATCCGTAGCCGAGGCCGCCCGCGCCCTGGGCGGAGTGCATGGCGTTCGCACCGCGCGGGTCGAAGGCGGACCAGGCCCAGTAGGCGAGGATCGTCATGTCCCAGAAGGACGGGGAGCCGGCCGGGAGCGCCCGCCGGACTGACGCCAACACGTCCTGTTCCAGGGTGAGTTCCTGGGAGGCGATGCGCTCCCCGACACGGGCGAGCACCGTACGCACCCGCTCCGGCGCCGTGTCGTCCTTGCGGTCGGACACGGTTTCGAGGAGCGCCGACAGGGCCAGCCGTGCGTCGGCGTGGATGCCGAGCGCCGGGTGGTTGGACTCCAGTTTGCCGAGGTCCGCCTCGATCTGGATGACCCGGCCCCGGGGCTTGAACGTGTGGTAGTTCGAGGACAGTTCACCCAGGCCCGAGCCGACCACCAGCAAAACGTCCGCGTCCTCCAGGAAGTCGGTCGTGTGGCGGTCCTCCAGCCAGGACTGGAGGGAGAGCGGGTGTTCCCAGGGGAAGGCACCCTTGCCCCCGAAGGTGGTGACGACCGGGGCGTTCAGCTTCTCGGCGAGTTGGCGAAGCTTGCCGGACGCGTCCGACCGTACGACGCCGCCACCCGCGATGATCGCGGGGCGGACGGCGTGCGACAGCAACTGGGCCGCCACCGCGGTGAGTTCGGGGCGTGGGACGACGTCCTCGGGGGTCGCGTCCATCGCCGTCACCACCGGCAGGGCCGTCTCGGCGAGGAGGACGTCCTGCGGGATCTCCACCCACACCGGGCCGTGCGGAACCGTCAGGGCCGACTCCCACGCCGCCGCGATCGCCGACGGGATCTGGGACTGGCTGCGGACCGTGTGCACGGACTTCACCACTCCCCTGAACGACGCCTGCTGGTCCGGGAGTTCGTGCAGATAGCCGTGGCGTCCGCCGCCGAGCCCGGCGGTGGGGATCTGGCTGCTGATGGCGAGGACGGGCGAGGAGGCCGCGGCCGCCTCCTGGAGCGCGGCCAGTGAGGTCAGGGCGCCCGGACCGGTCGACAGCAGCAGGGGGGCCGCCTCGCCGGTGATGCGGCCGTACGCGTCCGCCGCGAACCCCGCGTTGTTCTCGACACGCAGGCCCACGTACTGGAGGGACGAGCGGCGCAGGGCGTCGAACATGCCCAGCGCGTGCTGGCCGGGCAGACCGAAGACGGTTGTCGCGCCGAGACCGGTGAGGGTCTCCACGACCAGGTCCCCGCCGGTGCGCCCGGGGGGCGGGTTCAGGGCGGCTGAGGTCTGGGCGGCCGTGGGGCGGAGCACCAGGTCGTGGTCGTGGGTCACTTGGGTCAGGCCTCCTGACGGGCTGCGGCGATCTGGCGGGCCATGATCGTGGTGAGTTCGTACGCCGTGTGGGACGCCGCCACCGCGGTGATCTCGGCGTGATCGTACGCGGGCGCGACCTCCACCACATCCGCCGAGACCAGGTTGCAGGACGACAACCCGCGCAGGATCTCCAGGAGTTCGCGGGAGGTCATGCCGCCCGCCTCCGGCGTCCCGGTGCCGGGCGCGTGCGCCGGGTCGAGGCAGTCGATGTCGATGGAGATGTAGAGAGGGCGGTCGCCGATGCGCTGGCGCAGCTGGTCGGCGACCTCGTCGGCGCCGCGGCGGTAGATGTCCGCCGAGGTGACGATGCCGAAGCCCATCTTCTCGTCGTCGGTGAGGTCCTGCTTGCCGTACAGCGGGCCGCGGGTGCCGACGTGCGAGAGCGCCTCGGTGTCGAGGATGCCCTCCTCCACCGCGCGGCGGAACGGCGTGCCGTGCGTGTACTCGGCGCCGAAGTACGTGTCCCAGGTGTCGAGATGCGCGTCGAAGTGGAGCAGCGCGACGGGGCCGTGCTTCTTGGCGACGGAGCGCAGGAGCGGCAGCGCGATGGTGTGGTCGCCGCCCAGCGTCATCAACCGGGCGCCGGTGCCGAGCAGTTCGTCGGCCGCCGCCTCGACACTCTCCACGGCCTCGTTGATGTTGAACGGGTTCGCCGCGATGTCACCGGCATCCGCGACCTGCGCGAGGGCGAAGGGCGAGGCGTCCTGGGCGGGGTTGTAGGGGCGCAGCAGCCGGGACGCCTCGCGGATCGCGTTGCCGCCGAAGCGGGCGCCCGGCCGGTAGGAGACGCCCGAGTCGAACGGCACTCCGACCACGGCGACATCGGCGGTGCCGACCTCGTCGAGGCGCGGCAGCCGGGCGAAGGTCGCGGGGCCGGCGTACCGCGGAATGCGGGACGAGTCGACGGGGCCGCGGGGCGTCTCGTTGCTGCTCATGATGAAATGCCTTCTCTCCTACGCAACATCGCGTATGCACAGCTAAATACAGCTAAATACAGCTAAATACAGCTAAGTACTGCTAAGTACTGCTAGTACGACTCTACTGGTGAGCCGGAACCGGCTCGGACAAGGGTTCGGCGGGCAGGCCCGCGAGGCGTTCACGCCAGGCGGCCAGTACGGCGGCGTCGGTCGCGGGGGTGGCCAGCGAGACGATCACGTACACGGCGAGCGAGGAGAGCAGCCCGTAGTAGATGGGCTCGTTCGCGAGGATGCCGTACGTCGCCATCAGGCCGATGACCGCGCCGCCACCGACCACGACGGCGGCGAGCGCACCCTGTGCGGTGCCGCGCTTCCACAGCAGGCCGCCGAGGATCGGGACGAGGAGCCCAGCGACCAGCAGGTTGTACGCGACGGTCAGCGCCTCGACGACGTTGTTGAGCGCGATCGCCGTACAGATCACCGCGATGCCCATGATCAGGATGAAGGCGCGGTTGCCCCTGACCTCGTCGCGCTCTTCGCCGTCCTTGTCCGGGGCGGCTCCCCGCAGTCGCGACCAGATGTCGTTGTTGGCGACGGTGGCGCAGGCGATGAGCGCGCCGGAGGAGGTCGACATCACCGCGGCGAGGGCGGCGGCGAGCACCAAACCCCGGACCCCGACCGGGAGTTCGTCCTTCACGATGGTCGCGAAGGCGGTGTCGGCGCTGGGCAGCGTCGGGTACATGACCTTGGCCGCCGTACCGATGACGGCGCCCGCGACGGCGTACACCAGGCAGTACGTACCGGCGACCGTGCCGCCCCACTTCGCCGTGGTGTCGCTGCGCGCGGTGAACACGCGCTGCCAGATGTCCTGCCCGATCAGCATGCCGAACGTGTAGATGAGGACGTACGTGAAGATCGTCTCGCCGCCGATGCCCAGCGGGTCGAAGTACTCGGTCGGCAGCTTCGCCTTCATCTCGCTGAACCCGCCGGCCTTCACGACGGCGATGGGGAGCAGGAGGAGCAGCACACCGATGGTCTTGACGACGAACTGCACCATGTCGGTGAGGGTGATCGACCACATGCCGCCGAGCGCCGAGTACGCGACGACGATCGAGCCGCCGAGGACGATCGCGAGCGTCCGGTTCATGTCGAAGAGGACGTCGAAGATCGTGGCGTACGCGATGGTCGAGGTGACGGCGAGCATGAGGGTGTACGCCCACATCACGACGCCGGAGATGACTCCGGCGCGGCCGCCGTAGCGGAGGTCGAGCATCTCGGAGACGGTGTAGACCTTCAGGCGGGCGATGCGGGCGGAGAAGAAGACGGACAGCGCGAGGAGTCCGAGCCCGATGGTGAACACCATCCAGGCGCCGGAGAGCCCGTACTGGTAGCCGAGGCCGACCCCGCCGATGGTGGACGCGCCGCCGAGGACGATCGCCGCCATGGTCCCGGAGTACATGGCAGGACCGAGGCGCCGCCCCGCGACGAGGAAGTCGCTCTTCGACTTGGCGCGGCGCATGCCCCACCAGCCCATCGCCAGCATGCCGGCCAGATAGACGACGATCACTGTGTAGTCGACGGCCATGGGTCTCCTCCGCGCGCTCGGTGGCGTGTCGTGCAGGTGGTGTGTGGGGGCGCTTTGGCCGGTGCTGGTCGCGGGGACATCCGCCCGTACCCGCGGCTGCCGGCGGTCACGACACTAGGTGGCCGGAAAGCGACACTGAAGTGTACGTTTCATCCATTGCCGACGATCTGTATGGAGGGAACGTCCACTGTGCCGGACGCATCCGCCCCGCCTGTCTCACCTGTCTCACCTGTCTCACCTGTCCCGCCCGTCCCGCCGACCCCTCCGGTGCTGCTCTCCGCGTTGCTGGCCCGGGAGGATCTCGGCCTGGTCCGGATCGCCGGTCCTTCCGATGCGGACACGGCGATCCACTGGGCGCACACCTCGGAGATGGCGGACCCGTACCCGTATCTGCTGGGCGGCGAGCTTCTCCTCACCGCCGGTGTCCACATCCCGGAGGCGGCGGGCTCCGGTACCTACTTCGACGACTACGTCGCCCGCATCGTCGCCGCGGGCGGCGCGGCCCTCGGCTTCGGCGTGGCCCCGGTCCACGACACGGTCCCGCGCGCGCTCGTCGCGGCCTGCGACACGTACGGCCTCCCGCTCATCGAGGTCCCGCCCCGCACCACCTTCTCCGGCGTAGCCCGCGCGGTCTGGCAGCTCATGGCCCAGGCCCGCCACACGGAACTCCGCCGCGTGACAGAGGCCCAGCAGAGCCTCGCCGCGGCGGCCGCCCGCCCGGATCCGGTAGCGACGGTACTACGGCAGCTCGCACAGCGCGTGGGCGGCTGGGCCGTCCTGTACGGGCCGGAGGGGGCGGAGCTGGCGCGGGCGGGGAGGGTGACGGTGCCGACGGGGGCTGCGGGGCAGGCACCGGGCGGGCGGGCATCGGGCGGGCAAGGGGCGACCGCGCGGGCGCCGGGCGAGCAGGCGCCGGCGGCAAAGCCCTCGGCTGGGCAAACGCCGACCGCACAGGCGCCGGGCGGGCAGACCTCGGCTGAGCAGGCTCTCGCCGAGCTGGCACGGGTCGTACGGCCCGGAGGGACCCAGGGCGGCGCCACACCCTCCTCCGCCACCAACACCGTGGGCGGCACGCACCTCGCCGCCTACGCCCTCGGGTCCGGACAGGGCTTCGTACTCGGGATCGGGGCGGCGCGCCGTGAGCCCGGGGATCACACCATCGCCTCCGTGGCGGCCGTGCTGCTCTCCCTCCTCACCGGGGAGCACCAGAGCGGAAGCGGGGCGGCGCGGTCGGCGGCGCTCGTGCGGTTGCTGCTGGGGGCCTCCCCCGAGGCGGTCGCCCCCTTGCTGGGCGGCGGTGAGCGCTGGGTCGTCGTACACGCGCGGCCCGCCGGGGACGGCCCCGCGCCGGACACCGTTGCCGCGTCCGCGCTGGGGGCGGCGCTGGGCTCCGCGCTGGTCGACGTGGGCGGTGAGGTCGTAAGGGTCCTCGTGCCCGGCGACCGTGAACCCGCCCCGCAGGCGGGCTGGACCTGCGGGGTCAGCGCGCCCGCAGGCCCGCACGAGTGGGCGGCGGCCGACACGCAGGCCGCCCGCGCGCTGGCCCGCGCCCGCGCGATCCGTACGGCGCTGGTCCGCCACGGCGAGCGCCCCGCCCTCGCCGACCTCGTCCCCGCGTCCGACGCGGAGGCCCACGCCCGCGCCCTCCTCGCCCCCATCGCCGCGACCCCCGCCCTCACCGAGACGCTCCGCACCTGGCTCTCCCTGCACGGCAGTTGGGACCGCACGGCGGTGGCCCTGTCCGTACACCGCAACACGGTCCGCCAACGCATCGCGCGGTGTTCGGCGTTGCTGGGGGCGGACCTCGATGATCCGGATGTGCGGATGGAGTTGTGGTTCGTGTTGCGGGAGGGGTGAGGGGTGGGGGATCGGGCGGGCTTGGAGGGATCCGGCGGGCGTGGAGAGACCGGGCGGGGCAAGCCCCCTCCAAGTAACCCAGACGGGTGGGTTGGCGGGAAGCACGGCGCGGAGCGGCGGAGCGGATCTTGCCGCGGAGCGGACGGGGAAGGCACGCCGCCGAGCGGCGGAGCGGACGGGGAAGGCACGCCGCGGAGCGGCGTAGCGGGCTCGCGCAGGTCGGCGGCAAGAGGCCATCCGGGGCCGCCCCACCCTCGTAGAACCAAGTGACCCCCGTCCCAGCGTTCGGGACATCCAGGTCGCACACCCGCACCGACGGCACAATGGACCTATGCCGATACCCGGGATCCCCAGCCGCCAAGAGCTCGTCGACCACCTCGTCAGGACGCGTATCGCGGGCGACGTAGCGACGCCCCGCGAGAACAACCTCTCCCACTACCGCAAGCTGGCGAACGGCGAGCGCAACTGGTGGCTCGGGCTTGAGCTCGGTGACCGCTGGACCGACGAGCAGGACGTGCTCGCGGTGATGGCGGAGCGCTGCGGCGTGAACGACGACCCGGAGTACCGCTACGGGCAGGACACCATCGACCCGGAGCTGACGGTCGACGCGCTGGACCGGGCGGCGGCGCGACTGCGTAAGGCGGCCGACGGCACCCAGAGCGTGCTGTTCGCGACCGGGCACCCCGGTGGTCTGCTCGATGTCCATCGCGCGACCGCCGCCGCCCTGCGCGCCGCCGGCTGCGAGATCGTGGTCATCCCGGACGGGCTGCAGACGGACGAAGGGTACGTGATGCAGTTCGCGGACGTCGCGGTGCTTGAGCACGGCGCCACGCTTTGGCACACCCATTCGGGTGAGCCGATGCGCGCGATCCTGGGCGGTCTGGAGCGCGCGGGCCGGCCGCTGCCCGACCTGGTCTTCGCCGACCACGGCTGGGCCGGCTTCGCGGGCCAGCAGGGCCTCGACTCCATCGGGTACGCCGACTGCAACGATCCCGCCCTGTTCCTCGCCGAGTCCGAGGGCACCCTCCAGGTCGTGATCCCGCTCGACGACCACGTCACCAGCCCGCGGTTCTACGACCCGATGACGGCGTACCTGCTGAACGCGGCGGGCCTGGTCTGACCCGGCCCCGCTAGTGCTGTGGCCGCATGGACACCTCAGGCGTTCCACGTGTCAAGCTGCGGCGGCGAGTTCGACGGGGCAGGAGGTGTGTTCGTCGAACAACGCGCGGTGCTGGAGGCAGTGGTAGAGCTGGCCGAGCATGCGGTTGAAGAGGTTCCTTTGGGCGGCTGCGTGCCAGTCTCCGTGGCCGTCGCGGCGCCTGCGGTAGTGGGTGTTGACGCCCGGCGGCACTGGACGGCGCCGATCTTTCGGCCGACCTCGCATGCCGGGAGGGACGTCAAGCGACCGCGGCGTCACCTTCCAGCGCACCAAGACGTGGAAGGAGTCACCCGACCCGGATCGCGAGGCGAAACTGGACCGGATCGAGGAGCTCCTGGACCGCTTCCCGGACCGGCTCTTCGCGTTCGACGAGTTCGGCCCCCGCGGGATCCGGCCACCCGCAGGCTCGGGCTGACTGCCAGGGGCGCCCCGACCGGCTCCCGGCCACCTACCACCGCACCCTCGGGGTCCGGTACTTCCACGGCTGCTACTCGGTCGGCGACGACCGCATGTGGGGTGTCAACCGCCGCAGGAAGGGTGCCGTGAACACGCTGGCCGCGCTGAAGTCGATCCGTGCCGCCCAGTCCGACGGAGCATCGATCGGGTCGACCACGGGGTCCAGGGGAACGTCACCGGAGAGAAGCGTCCTGAGCGCGACCTGCTGCTGCCAGCCGCTCGGAGTGATGGTGATCGTTTGGCGGGTGGAGGAGTGGTGCCACGTACGAGCAGCGGTCTTCGCGCGGATGCTCCTTGACCCCCTATTTCGCGCGGATGCTCCTTGACCCCCTATAAGGAGACCTGACCCCGCGCAGAGGTTGGTCGCGGGTTCTGGATTGTGGGTCGACAGGCCGGTCATGGGGAGAGCGGAGTGGGTGTGTCGAGATCCGCGGCCGACCGCCTCGTGGTTGCCCTTGCTCTGCTCGGGGGACGGGTGTGCCGACTCCTGGGCAGCTCGATGGTGCGTGCCTGGGCCATCACGCCTTCGGCCACCCCAGCTGACCGACGCACCCAACTCAGCGCCCACGCGGTGACGTTGATGCCTCATCAGGCACCGCAGCCCTGCGCGAGGGGAGGCGATGAGGCGACTCGGACCAATTCCATTTTTTAGTGGATCTTTTCATCTCCGTTCATCCGTTGATCCGTTACTCGAACTCTTGTGCCCCGATACGGCGTTCTGTACGGTCGGGGCGCTCCGTCGTCGGAACCTGTGTGCGACCTGAGTATTGCGTGGGCCCAGGACGAGCGTCGGGGCATTTCCCCCCCCACAAGGAGTGTCCGAATGTATGCGATTTCAAGAGGTGTTCACCGAATTGGTCTGTTGCGGCGGCGCCTACCGGCTGTGATCGCTGCCGGCGCCGTTGCCGTGGCGGGCGCGGGGTGGTTTTCCTTCGAGGCAAGCGCCGCCACAGAATCCACCGCCGCCGTCACTGCTGCCGTGCCTGCGGCGGTCACCGCTGCCGGGGCGACGACGCCGTTCACCAGTTATGAAGGGGAGGCCGGCGGTCTGGCCGGCGGTGCGACGAGGGTGTCAGTGACCGCGGCGCCGACGACAAAGTACTCCAGTGCGGCGTTGGAGGCGTCCGGGCACTCCTACGCGCACCTCGGCGCGACCGGGCAGTCGGTCCAGTGGACGAACAACACGGGCAAGCCGATCAGTTACGTCAACGTGCGCGCGAGCATTCCCGACTCCGCGTCGGGCGGCGGGATCACCGCCACGCTGGACCTGTACGTCGACGGTGTGTTCCGGCAGGTGCTGAACCTCAACTCCAAGCAGACCTGGATCTACGAGGGCACCACCTACAACAGCAGCGACGACCAGAACCCGGCGCACGGCAGTCCGCGTGTCTTCTGGGACGAGTCGGACGCCTTCGTCACCGGCACCCCCATCGCCGCCGGTGGCACGCTGATGCTGAAGAAGGGCTCGACGAACACAGCGTCCTCCTACGACATCGACGTGATCGATGTGGAGAACCCGCCGGCGCCGATCGCTCAGCCGGCCAACTCGATCTCCATCACGAGCTGCGGCGCGGTCGTCAGCACCGCCCCGACCAACGGTTCGGCTGCCGGCGGGTCGGTGGACAGCCGGGCCGCCATCCAGAACTGCATCAACCAGGCGCAGACCGAGAAGAAGACTCTGTGGATCCCGCAGGGAACGTTCTATGTGAAGGGCACCGCCGGCCTGACGGCCACCGGGATCACGATCGCCGGGGCGGGGATGTGGTACAGCACCATCTACCGTGATGTGCCGCTGCCCAACAACGTCGGCCTGGCGGCACTGTTCTCGGTGACCTCGTGCACGGTGCAGAACTTCCACATCGACGCCAACGCCATCAGCCGCAACTACCTTCTGGGTGGTGACGGGGGTGCGCTGGACACCACCGGTACCAACTGGGTGACCAACGGCATGTGGGCCCAGCACACGATGTCCGGCATCTGGGCGTCGGGCACCGGCGGCAAGGTGCAGAACAGCCGCTTCACCGACAACTGGGCCGACGGGATCAACCTGAACAACCAGTCGCTCAGCGGCGGCAAGAGCCAGGTCGGGAACAACCTGACGGCGACCAACAACTTCATCCGCGGCGCCGGTGACGACTCGTTGGCGATCAACTCGACCGCCTACCAGATCAACGGTAGCGGCACCAGGATCGACTTCCCCCCGATGACGAACACCACGTTCACCAACAACACCGCGATCGCCCCCTGGGGTGGCAAGGGTGTCGGGATTTTCGGCGGCAGCGGTCACGTCATCAGCGGCAACTACGTCAGCGACACCTCACGGTTCATCGGCCTGGCGGCCGGCCGGTTCGGCGTCAACGGCAGCGACCTCACGTCGGCGACGGTGACGAACAACGTCATCACGCGATCCGGAGGCAACGCCTACAGCCAGAACCAGCCCACGGTGCACATCGGCAACGCCAGTGACGGCCAGGGCGTGGGAGTCGTCGACAAGGTCACCTTGACGGGCAACACCATCAGCAACTCGTTCTACGACGCGGTCGGTTTCTCCACGTCCACGAACACCCTGCTCCAGAACAACACGATCACCACACCCGGACGCAACGGCGTCGTGGTCGCGCCGCCGAACTACCCGGCGCCCACCGGGTCCGCGACGATCACCGGCAACACCCTGACCGGGCTGAAGTCGGGAATGACGGCGTTCGTCAACAACTCCACCGGCTTCAAAGCGACGGTCAGCGGCAACAGTTGGTAGGGCGCCACGACCACGCGCGCTGGTGAAGGCCGACGTGGCGAGAGTCCCGGTGGGTTGAAATCCCGTACCTACCGCAGCAGGTCAGAGGGCGTGACTCCGATTCGGAGTCACGCGAATTTTCTCGAACGCCCCCACCAACCTGATCAAGCCTCCTCGGGACGGTTCGAGGAGAATCCGTGACGTGGTCGGGCAGTTCGGGCGTCGGGATGCCCACGCTGAAGGCCAGGTCGTCGGTGTGGACGACGAGTTCGAGCAGCCGGGTGAGGAGGAAGTCGTCGAGGCCGAGGGCCCAGCCGTCCCAGGACGGCAGCCGGACCGGTCTCGGCGGCGCCTCGGGCAGCTCGGCGCGCAGGAGGTCCACCACGGCCCCGGCGCGCGCCGCCAGCTCCGCGGGGCCGAGGGCGGCCACGGTGTCCCCGCTGCGCCGGATACCGATGCTGAACTCGCTGTCGACGTCCGCGCCGATCCACGCCACGCGGTTCAGGAGGTACTCGCGCAGCGACACCGTCTCCCCGTCGGCCGACGGGGAGGCCAGCAGCTCCGGGATGAACAGAACCTGCCAGGCCGTGTGCCCGGCCAGTCCCCCGATGCTGAACTTCCGCAGCGCGCTGGGTTTCTCCCACGCCCCGGCGACGGCCGGCTCGCCGAGCAGTCCCACGACGGACGCCGCGGCGTCCACGAAGGCCTCCCGAATCCCCGGCCCGCGCCAGTTCCACGTACCGCCGTCCACCTCGGTCATGGTCATGTCTCCCCCTCGCGCGCCCGGTCGTCCCATCCTGCCGCCCGCGGGGCCCCGCTCACAGGTCCGGGTGGGGGAGAACCTGACCACCGGTACCGCCCGTCACGGCCACGGGTTGAGCCCCTCCTCCCGCCGCTGCGCATACCCGGGCGTCGGATCCAGGTACACCCGGCTCACCGCGGGAAACACCTCCCGCAGCCGCTGCTCCGCCCGCTCGCAGGCCCACTCGATCTGCGCGGCGGTCGACGCGTCCCGGAAGTCGACCTTCGCGGCGACCAGCGCCTCGTGCGGCCCCTGCACCAGGGTCGTCAGGTCCAGTACGGCTTCCACGTGCTCCAGCGCGAGCAGTTCGGCCCTGATCCGCTCCCGCATCGGCTTGGGCAGCGGGCGCCCGATGAGCAGCTCGGCGTTGGAACGGCCGAGGACCCAGGCGACGTACAGCAGGAGTACGCCGATGCACAGGGACGCGAGGCCGTCCCAGACCCCGGAGCCGGTGAGCTGTCCGCCGAGCAGGCCGCCCGCGGCGAGCAGCAGGCCCGCCAGGGCGGCCGTGTCCTCCAGGACGACGGCCTTCACGGCGGTGTCGGGGGTGTGCCGGAGGTAGAGCTTGAAGGACGCCCCGAAGCGCTCGGCCTCGCCGCGCGCCTGGCGGACGCCGGTGCGCAGGGAGTAGCCCTCCAGGAGGAAGGCGACGGCGAGCACGATGTACGAGATCAGCGGGTCGCCGAGTTCCTCGCCCGCGACGAGGGTGTGGATGCCGTCGTAGAGCGAGAACACCGCGCCGCCGACGAAGGTCGCGACGGCCGCGAGGAGGGCCCAGATGTAGCGCTCGGGGCCGTAGCCGAGCGGGTGGTCCTCGTCCGCCGGTTTCTCGCTGCGTTTCAGTGCGGCCAGCAGCATCACCTCGGTGACCGTGTCCGCGACCGAGTGCGCCGCCTCGGACAGCATCGCGCTGGACCCGCTGATCACCCCGGCGACGGCCTTGGCGAGTGCGATCCCCAGATTGGCCGCGGCGGCCACGAGCACCGTGGAGGTGCTCTCGCCGCCGCCGCTGTCCTGCTCAGAAACCTCAGCCATGTCTCAAGTCATACCCGGGCCACGCTCACCGTGGGACGCGGACCACGCCTTCCTGGATCACCGTGATGGCCAGTTGTCCGTCTTGCGTGTAAATACGGGCCTGGCCCAGGCCCCGCCCGCCGGACGCGGACGGCGACTCCTGGTCGTACAGCAGCCATTCGTCGGCGCGGAAGGGCCGGTGGAACCACATCGCGTGGTCGAGGGAGGCGCCGACGACGTCGCCGACGGCCCAGCCGCCGCGTCCATGGGCGAGCAGGATGGAGTCCAGGAGGGTCATGTCGGAGACGTAGGTGGCGAGGCAGACGTGCAGCAGCGGGTCGTCGGCAAGCTTGCCGTTGGCGCGGAACCACACCTGCGAGCGCGGTTCGCGCGGCTGCCCGTACCTGCCGTACGGCGGGTCGTCGACGTAGCGCAGATCGACCTCGGCGCGCGTTTCCAGGATCCTCGCCACGACCTCGGGGTCGAGGTTCTCGTACGAGGTGAGCCGTTCCTCGGCCGTGGGCAGCGTGGCGGGGTCGGGCGCGGGCGGCATCGGCGTCTGGTGGTCGAAGCCCTCCTCGTGCTTCTGGAAGGAAGCGGAGAGGTGGAAGATCGGCTGCCCGTGCTGGATCGCGACCACCCGGCGGGTGGTGAAGGAGCGGCCGTCACCGATGCGGTCCACGGTGTAGACGATGGGCGCGCCCGCGTCGCCGGTGCGCAGGAAGTACGAGTGGAGCGAGTGCGCGAACCGGTCCTCGGGGACCGTCCGTCCCGCGGCGACGAGCGCCTGTGCGGCGACCTGTCCGCCGAAGACCCTTGGGACGACGGAGGACCGGGACTGGCCGCGGAAGATGTCCTCCTCGATCTGCTCGAGGTCGAGCAGATCGAGGAGAGACTGAAGTGCCTGACTCATGGAGCCATTTCTACTGGCCAGTAATTTCGAGAACCTTACGGGCCCATGTCCTTATCAACGGTCATCGTCCTTATCAAGGATCGTCAGAGGCCCATGTCCTTGGCGATGATCGACTTCATGATCTCGCTGGTGCCGCCGTAGATCCTGTTCACGCGGTTGTCCGCGTACAGGCGGGCGATCGGGTACTCGTTCATGAAGCCGTAGCCGCCGTGCAGCTGGAGGCAGCGGTCGATGACGCGGTGCGCGACCTCGGTGCAGAACAGCTTGGCGCTCGCGGCCTCGGCCGGCGACAGCTCGCCCGCGTCGAGGGCCTCAAGGGCGCGGTCGGCGACGGCTTGCGCCGCGTCCACCTCGGCCTGGCAGGCGGCCAGCTCGAACTTGGTGTTCTGGAAGTGGGCGACCGTCTTGCCGAAGACGACGCGCTCCTGGACGTACTGCTTGGCGAACCGGACGGCCGCCGCGGCCTGCGCGTACGCGCCGAACGCGATGCCCCAGCGCTCGGAGGGCAGGTTGCCGCCGAGGTAGTAGAAGCCCTTGTTCTCCTCGCCGAGCAGGTCCTCGACCGGCACCTTCACGTCGACGAACGCCAGCTCGGCGGTGTCGGAGGTCTTCAGGCCGAGCTTGTCCAGCTTGCGGCCGACCGAGTAGCCCTCGGACTTGGTGTCCACGGCGAAGAGCGAGATGCCGAAGCGGCGGTCCTCGGCCGTGGGCGCGGAGGTGCGGGCGCAGACGATGACCTTGTCGGCGTGCACACCACCGGTGATGAAGGTCTTGGCGCCGTTCAGGACGTAGTGCGTGCCGTCCTCTGCGAGCTTCGCGGTGGTCTTCATACCCGCGAGGTCGGAGCCGGTACCCGGCTCGGTCATCGCCAGGGCCCACATCTCCTCGCCGGAGACGAACTTCGGCAGGAAGCGCTTCTTCTGCTCGTCGGTGGCGAGCGCCTTGATGTACGGCAGGCCGAGCAGCACGTGCACACCGGAGCCGCCGAAGGAGACACCCGCGCGCGCGGTCTCCTCGGACATCACGGCCTCGAACTTGTACGAGTCGATGCCCGCGCCGCCGTACTCCTCATCGACGCGGATACCGAAGACGCCGAGCTCGGCGAGCTTGTAGTAGAAGTCGCGCGGCGCCTGGCCCGCGGCGAACCACTCGTCGTAGACGGGGACGACCTCGGCCTCGATGAAGGCCCGAAGGGTCTCCCGGAACGCCTCGTGGTCCTCGTTGAACACAGTACGGCGCACCTGCCGACACCCCTTCTTTGCGGCTGAACCGACGCCGCTCTCGCGTATGTGGTTGCTCGCCATAGGGGTTGCTCAATTGATGGTTGCGGTTCCTATGGCTAAGCGCTTGCTCAGCCTTAGGTTACCGGGCAGTCGCGACCGGCGTCCAGAGCAACCGTCCCGAGACGCTCGTCACGCCCCCGCCGCCTCGAAGGCCCCCCGTGCCATCCGGTGCAGGAGGGCGGCAGTGGTGGCGCGGCCCGGCAGTGAGCCCGGGCGGCCCAGGTGCGGTGTGGAGTTGAGCAGGCCGAAGACCGAGTGCACGGCCGAGCGCGCGGCGGGCTCCGACAGGGACGGATACACCGCCCGTACGACCTCCACCCACAGCTCGACGTACTGCCGCTGGAGCTGTCGTACGAGCTTGCGGTCGCTGTCGCGGAGGCGGTCCAGCTCGCGGTCGTGCAGGGTGATCAGGGGGCGGTCGTCGAGCGCGAAGTCGATGTGCCCCTCGATGAGCGAGTCGAGGACCCGCTCCGAAGGGTTCCCGTCGGCGTCCGCGACCCGCCGCTTGGCGCCGGTCAGCAGCTGCCCGCTGATCCCCACCAGCAGCTCGGCGAGCATCGCGTCCTTGCCGGGGAAGTGCCGGTACAGACCGGGGCCGCTGATGCCGACCGCCGCCCCTATCTCATCCACTCCCACGCCATGGAAGCCGCGCTCGGCGAACAGCCGGGCGGCCTCCTTGAGGATCTGCTCGCGACGGGTGGGGGCGTCGGTTCTCATGGCCATGAAAGTAATTCTAGACAGAGAGGTTAGCGGTCGTTAACCTGGAGGAAACGCGTTAACGCTCATTAACAAGGTGAGGGGTCCGCGCAATGCACCACGAGGCACCGGAGCTGACGAGCGCGGGCGACCCCGCGTCGGAGGCCTGGCGCGCCAATGAGGCGGCCCATCGCGCGCTGGGCGAGGAGCTGCGGCGGAAGCTGGCCGCGGCCCGGCTGGGTGGCGGCCAACGGGCCCGCGACCGGCACACCGCGCGCGGGAAGCTGCTGCCGCGCGACCGCGTGGACGCTCTCCTCGACCCGGGCTCGCCCTTCCTGGAGCTGGCCCCGCTCGCCGCGGACGGGCTGTACGACGGACAGGCCCCGGCCGCCGGAGTGATCGCCGGTATCGGCCGGGTGAGCGGCCGCGAGTGCGTGATCGTCGCCAATGACGCGACCGTCAAGGGCGGCACGTACTACCCGATGACGGTGAAGAAACACCTGCGCGCCCAGGAGGTGGCGCTCGAGAACCGCCTCCCCTGTCTGTACCTGGTGGACTCCGGGGGCGCCTTCCTCCCCATGCAGGACGAGGTCTTCCCCGACCGCGAGCACTTCGGCCGGATCTTCTACAACCAGGCCCGGATGTCCGGCGCCGGCATCCCGCAGATCGCGGCCGTCCTCGGCTCCTGCACGGCGGGCGGCGCGTATGTGCCCGCGATGAGCGACGAGGCCGTGATCGTGCGCGATCAGGGCACGATCTTCCTCGGCGGCCCTCCCCTGGTGAAGGCCGCCACCGGCGAGGTCGTCACCGCCGAGGAGCTGGGCGGCGGCGAGGTCCACGCGCGCGTGTCGGGTGTCACCGACCACCTCGCGGAGGACGACGCACACGCGCTGCGGATCGTCCGGAACATCGCCGCCACCCTCCCCGCGCGCGGCCCCCTGCCCTGGGCGGTCGCGACGTCGGTCGAGCCGAAGGTGGACCCGTACGGGCTGTACGGCGCGGTGCCGGTCGACTCCCGCACCCCCTATGACGTACGCGAGGTCATCGCGCGCGTGGTCGACGGTTCGCGTTTCGCCGAGTTCAAGGCGGAGTTCGGGCAGACCCTGGTCACCGGTTTCGCGCACATCCACGGCCACCCGGTCGGGATCGTCGCCAACAACGGCATCCTGTTCTCCGAATCCGCCCAGAAGGGCGCCCACTTCATCGAGCTGTGCGACCAGCGGGGCATCCCCCTGGTCTTCCTGCAGAACATCTCGGGGTTCATGGTGGGGCGGCAGTACGAGGCCGGTGGCATCGCCAAGCACGGCGCGAAGATGGTCACGGCCGTCGCCTGCACCCGCGTGCCCAAGCTGACCGTGGTGGTGGGCGGGTCGTACGGCGCGGGGAACTACTCGATGTGCGGCCGGGCGTACTCACCGCGCTTCCTGTGGATGTGGCCGAACGCCAAGATCTCCGTGATGGGCGGCGAGCAGGCCGCCTCCGTCCTCGCGACCGTCAAGCGCGACCAGTTGGAGGGGCGCGGGGAGTCCTGGCCCGCCGAGGACGAAGAGGCCTTCAAGGACCCGATCCGCGAGCAGTACGAGCGCCAGGGCAGCGCCTACTACGCGACGGCCCGCCTCTGGGACGACGGCGTGATCGACCCGATGGAGACCCGGCAGGTGCTGGGGCTTGCCTTGACCGCGTGCGCCAATGCGCCCCTGGGCCAAAAAGATCAGACGCAGACCCAGTTCGGCGTTTTCCGGATGTGAGGGACCTGATGTTCGACACGGTACTTGTGGCCAACCGGGGAGAGATCGCCGTCCGGGTCATCCGTACGCTGCGCTCACTCGGCGTGCGCTCAGTGGCCGTCTTCAGCGACGCCGACGCCGACGCCCGGCATGTGCGCGAGGCGGACACGGCGGTACGGATCGGTCCGGCGCCGGCCGCCGAGAGCTATCTGTCCGCCGAGCGACTCCTCGAAGCCGCCGCACGGACGGGAGCGCAGGCGGTGCACCCCGGGTACGGCTTCCTCGCGGAGAACGCCTCCTTCGCGCGGGCCTGCGCCGACGCCGGGCTGGTCTTCATCGGGCCGCCCGCGGACGCGATCGCGCTGATGGGCGACAAGATCCGCGCCAAGGAGACCGTGCAGGCGGCCGGCGTCCCGGTGGTCCCGGGCTCCTCCGGCAGCGGGCTCGCGGACTCGGAACTGGCCGACGCCGCCCGGGAGATCGGTATGCCGGTACTGCTGAAGCCCAGCGCGGGCGGGGGCGGCAAGGGCATGCGGCTGGTGCGCGACTCCTCGACACTGGCCGACGAGATCGCGGCCGCCCGGCGCGAGGCCCGCGCCTCCTTCGGCGACGACACCCTCCTCGTCGAGCGGTGGATCGACCGCCCCCGGCACATCGAGATCCAGGTCCTGGCGGACGCCCACGGGCGCGTGGTCCACCTCGGCGAGCGCGAGTGCTCCCTCCAGCGCCGCCACCAGAAGATCATCGAAGAGGCGCCGAGCGTGTTCCTCGACGCCGCCACCCGCGCCGCGATGGGCGAGGCGGCGGTCCAGGCGGCCCGGTCCTGCGGCTACGAGGGCGCGGGCACGGTGGAGTTCATCGTGCCGGGCAGCGACCCGTCCTCGTACTTCTTCATGGAGATGAACACCCGCCTCCAGGTGGAACACCCGGTCACCGAGCTGGTCACGGGCCTGGACCTGGTGGAGTGGCAGCTCCGGGTGGCGGCGGGCGAGCAACTGCCGTACGGGCAGGCGGACATCACGCTCACCGGGCATGCGGTCGAGGCACGGGTGTGCGCCGAGGACCCCGCGCGCGGATTCCTCCCCTCCGGCGGCACGGTGCTCGCGCTGCACGAACCCCAGGGCGACGGCGTACGCACCGACTCCGGGCTGAGCGAGGGCAGCGAGGTCGGTTCGCTCTACGACCCGATGCTGTCCAAGGTCATCGCGTACGGTCCGGACCGCGCGACCGCGCTCCGCAAACTCCGGGCGGCGCTTGCGGAGACGGTGACGCTGGGGGTGCAGACGAACGCCGGGTTCCTGCGGCGGCTGCTCGCCCACCCGGCCGTGGTGGCGGGGGAGTTGGACACGGGGCTGGTGGAGCGGGAGGCGGATTCGCTGGTCCCGGCGGAGGTGCCGGAGGAGGTGTACGCGGCGGCGGCCGCCGTACGCCTCGACGCCCTCACCCCCCGCACGAGCGGCTGGACCGACCCCTTCTCGGTGCCGAACGGCTGGCGGCTGGGCGGCGAACCCAAGCCGGTGGGATTCCATCTGCGCGTGCTCGACCCCGTGGAGTACGTTCCGCGCGGCACCCACACCGTCACCGCCGGCCAGGTGTCGGTGGTCCTGGACGGCGTACGCCACACCTTCCACCGCGCCGGCGACTGGCTGGGCCGCGACGGCGACGCCTGGCACGTCCGCGACCACGACCCCGTGGCCGCGTCCCTCACCGGCGCCGTGCACGCCGGTGCCGAGTCGCTCACCGCTCCCATGCCCGGCACGGTGACCGTGGTAAAGGTCGCCGTCGGCGACGAAGTGGCCGCCGGGCAGAGCCTGTTGGTCGTCGAGGCGATGAAGATGGAACACGTCATCTCCGCCCCGCACGCCGGAACCGTGAGCGAGCTGGACGTCACGCCGGGCACAACGGTCGCCATGGACCAGGTCCTGGCGGTCATCACACCGGCAGAAGCTGTGCGTGGGGAGGCGACGGCGTGAGCACCCCCGAACTCGGCCTCCCCATGGTCGTACCGGCCCAGGACCTTCCCGCCCGGGTGCGGATCCACGAGGTCGGCGCGCGCGACGGCCTGCAGAACGAGAACGCCACGGTCCCGACCGAGGTCAAGGCGGAGTTCATCCGCCGCCTGGCCGACGCGGGCCTCACCACCATCGAGGCCACCAGCTTCGTCCACCCGAAGTGGGTGCCCCAACTCGCTGACGCGGAGCAGCTGTTCCCCCTCGTACGGGATCTGCCGGGCGTCCACCTCCCCGTCCTCGTACCGAACGCACGCGGTCTCGACCGGGCTCTCGCCCTGGGCGCCACCCGCGTGGCCGTCTTCGCCAGCGCCACGGAGTCCTTCGCGAAGGCCAACCTGAACAGGACGGTCGACGAGGCACTGGCCATGTTCGAGCCGGTGGTGACCCACGCGCGGCAGGAGAGGCTGCATGTCCGCGGCTACCTGTCCATGTGCTTCGGCGACCCCTGGGAGGGCGCCGTCCCCATCCACCAGGTGGTCCGCGTCAGCAAGGCGCTGCTCGACATGGGCTGCGACGAACTGAGCCTCGGCGACACCATCGGCGTGGCGACGCCCGGCCATGTGCAGAGCCTGCTCGCCGAGCTCAACGAAGAGGGCGTGCCGACCAGTTCGATCGGCGTGCACTTCCACGACACGTACGGCCAGGCGCTCGCCAACACCCTGGCCGCGCTGCAGCACGGCGTCACGACCGTCGACGCCTCGGCGGGCGGCCTCGGCGGCTGCCCGTTCGCCAAGTCCGCCACCGGGAACCTCGCCACCGAGGACCTCGTGTGGATGCTCCAGGGCCTCGGTATCGACACCGGGGTGGACCTCGGCCGTCTCACCGCCACCAGCGTGTGGATGGCCGGCCGATTGGGCCGACCCAGCCCGTCCCGCACTGTCCGTGCCCTCTCCCACCAGGAGTGATCCCCATGTCCCTGGACCACCGCCTCTCCCCCGAACTCGACGAACTCCGCCGTACGGTCGAGGAGTTCGCCCACGATGTCGTCGCGCCGAAGATCGGTGACTTCTACGAGCGGCACGAGTTCCCGTACGAGATCGTGCGCGAGATGGGCCGCATGGGCCTGTTCGGGCTGCCGTTCCCCGAGGAGTACGGCGGCATGGGCGGCGACTATCTGGCCCTCGGCGTCGCGCTGGAGGAGCTCGCCCGCGTCGACTCGTCGGTCGCCATCACCCTGGAGGCGGGCGTCTCACTCGGCGCCATGCCGATCCACCTCTTCGGCACCGAGGCCCAGAAGGCGCAGTGGCTCCCCCGCCTCTGCTCGGGCGAGATCCTCGGCGCCTTCGGCCTGACCGAGCCGGACGGCGGCTCGGACGCGGGCGCGACGCGTACGACGGCCCGGCTCGACCCGGACACGGACGAGTGGGTGATCAACGGCACCAAGTGCTTCATCACCAACTCGGGCACGGACATCACGGGCCTGGTGACCGTCACCGCGGTCACGGGCCGCAAGCCCGACGGCAAGCCGCGCATCTCCGCGATCATCGTGCCGTCCGGCACTCCCGGCTTCACCGTCGCGGCCCCGTACTCGAAGGTCGGCTGGAACGCCTCGGACACCCGTGAGTTGTCCTTCGCCGACGTACGCGTACCCGCCGCAAACCTTCTCGGCGAGGAGGGCCGCGGCTACGCCCAGTTCCTCCGCATCCTGGACGAGGGCCGCATCGCGATCGCGGCCCTGGCCACCGGACTTGCGCAGGGCTGCGTGGACGAGTCGGTGAAGTACGCGAAGGAGCGCCACGCCTTCGGCCGGAACATCGGCTCCTATCAGGCCATCCAGTTCAAGATCGCCGACATGGAGATGAAGGCGCACATGGCCCGCGTCGGATGGCGTGACGCCGCCTCCCGGCTGATCGCCGGAGAGCCCTTCAAGAAGGAGGCGGCCATCGCCAAGCTCTACTCCTCCACCGTCGCCGTCGACAACGCCCGCGACGCCACCCAGGTCCACGGCGGCTACGGCTTCATGAACGAGTACCCGGTGGCCCGTATGTGGCGCGACTCCAAGATCCTGGAGATCGGGGAGGGGACGAGTGAGGTGCAGCGGATGCTGATCGCGCGGGAGTTGGGGTTGGTGGGCTGACTCGTTTCAGGTCTTCGTGCGAGGCGGCTCATCGTCGCTGTGGTTCACGTGCCCGGCGTGAGTCCTGCCGACAGGGCCTGTGAGATCACGGCGATGTGATGGTAGGCCCGCTGGGCGGCGGCGATGACGCGTTCCTGGTCCTCCGGCCGGGAGTGGGCCTCGTTCATGCGCGCGGTGAAGCACGCCCAACGGTCGCGGTCGCCGCTGCTGTAGTAGGCGACGCCCTCCGTGGTGTGCAACCGGTAGGCCGCGGTGACGAACTGGCGCAACATGAGGGCGCCGAGGGTGGAGCCTTCCATGACGTAGAGGAAGCCGAGCAGTTCCCGGGGGTCCGATGCCGCGGTCAGGCGGACGTCCTTCGTGAAGAGCTGCGCCTCCGCGGCTGCCAGGGCCTCGGGACGGTACCGGAGTCGGCGAAGTACCTCAGGTCCCGCTCGACGAGTGCGAGCTTGGCCAGGTCCGCCGACCACACCGAGCGGACGAACGGGTCGGTCGCGCGGGACAGTTCGTCCTCCAGCGCTCCCAGGACCGCGCGGTACACGTCGAGTTGCCCGACGTAGCGGTCAAGTGGCAGTGTCCCGGCGGACATCGAGGTCGAAAAGGCGGTGGCCTCCAACGCTTCGTGCGATGCACGCGTGCCCGCCCGCAGGCGCTCGACCACTGTGGTCCTCACGCGCCACTCCGCTGCCGGACCGTCTGATGGAGACGGTCGATGAGGTGCCCCTTGCGTTCGATCGTCACGTCGAAGTACGCCGCGCTGCGGTCCGAGCGGCACACGCCGTGCACGGCTTCCTTTGCCGCGCGCTTCAGTTCGACCGCTTCCGCCGCGAGGACGAGGAGCGTCTCCTCCAGCTGGGGATGGCCGAGAACGTACGACTTCAGCCGCTCGCCGACCAGTTCGTCCGCGGTGCTCTCAACGGGCGGCGCGGATTTGAGCAGTTCGAGGAAGACCCGGTTGCTCAGTCCGCCGAAGTCCTCGTGGGTGTTGGCCCCGCCGAGTTCGGGCACGAAGTCGGTCAGGTCGTTGAACAGCTGGCTCGCCAGCCCGAGCTTGCGCATGGCGTCATCCAGTGTGCGCCGCTCAGCCTCCACGACGCGCAGGCCTGCCACCGCCGCGTCGAGTGGCATACGGAACAGCGTGCCGGTCTTGAGGGCGGACATCGACTCCCAGAACTCGACGCGTGCGTCGTGGGGCTCGGCCAACAGTTCGGCGCGGGTGTGCGCCGAACGCGTGGACATGTCGACGGCCTGACCGGTGAACCCCTTGCCGACGGCCCCCACCAGGCTCTCCACGACGGCCGGATCGGCCGCATACCGCAGCGCGGCGGTGATCAGCCAGGACCCGGTGTTGAGGGCGAGCGGTGTGCCATGGGCGACGTGGAGTGCGGCCTCGCCATAGCGGACGTCGCTGCCGTCCTGGATGTCGTCGAGCGCGACCGCGGCCTTCAGCAGGATCCGTACCGCCACTGCCGCACGACGGACCACCGCCAGATCCGCCGACGCAGCCTCGTCCCCGAACTCGTCAGGGAAGCCTCGTAGTTGCGGTAGGCCCAGTACACCATCGAAGGGCGCAGCGGAGCTCCACCGCCGGTGGACGGCAGCGCCTGCTGCCCCACCTTGGATCCGACGGCATCGGCGACCGGCCCGTACAGGGACCGCCGCAGCGCCGCGTCACCCCGAACCACCGCCTCCACACCCGTCGCATCCACCGTGGCTGCCACCACACCCCCGAACATCACCGATCACCGACACACAAGGCCGAACACGTAAGGACATGATCGCAACCAGCGAGCGCCGCAAGGAAGCTGAAAACAAGACGGCGACGTTCGGACAGCAGCGGACGCCAAAGGCGGGTTCGCAGGGGTTGGCCAGGGCGTCATCCGAGTCCGCCCATCCCTGGCTTCGTTCGGCCGGAACATCGGCTCCTATCAGGCCATCCAGTTCAGGATCGCCGACATGGAGATGCAGGCCCGCACAGGCCGCCCGGCATGGCGAGACGCCGCCTCCCGCCTGGTCATCGGCGACCCCTTCGAGGACGCACAGGCCCAGTTGGCGAAGGACCGAACCATCTCGACCGCTGGAAGCCCTCGCTCTCAAGCCCGCACCCTCACGCGACGGGACAACCCTTCACACAGGCGAGGATTCAACGAGGCCACGGATGAAGCCCCGGGGGCGAATACAGACACACCAAGGGCCGGTCTGCACAGACCGCCAACTCCAAAGCGTCTTCGAAGGTGGAGCCCATTCCCCATATCCATCCGAGGCCGGCAGCGACCACTTCCCCACCAGTCCCCATAAAAACGCTCGACCAGCTGAGCCATTCGCCGATCGGAAAGTATTTTCCACCCAAGGCGCCTTCAATCTCCAAAGCCAGACTTCGCTGACCCGATCCTGCCGAAATAGGATCACAGGTGAAGGGTTCGTCATTACTGAAGTTTGGGCCAGACCGATTTATCGGCTGAATGACCAGTCCTCCCAGTGCGGCCAGGATTTCTTGAGCCTGCAGATTGGGGAAATAGCCTTCCCGGTGCAAGGAGTCGAGCCACGTGCCGACACTCACCCTCCTCTTGGAGTGCCAGCCCGCGTCACCAAGAGCCCGCAGCAAAGCTGGGCACATCGAGTCGAACCTGATCATCGCACTGTGTATCCCTGCTCGTCAGTATGCCTGTCGCCCCTCGGTGAACTCGTGAACCAGCTGGATCTCACCGACGATATGGGCGTTGAACTCGTCGAGTTCCTCGGCCGGAACCCACAGTTCGAGGATCGTCCGTCCGCCGGCCTGCTGGATGGGATACCGGCCGAGGAAATCCGACTCGACTTCGAAGCGCGTGACGAAGCCGGCGCCGTCGTACTTCACGTTCCAGTCCCTCGCGATCTTGACCGCGTAGTCCTCGTTGAGAACCGGATAGAAGATCGGCTGCTCGGGGAGGCGGGGCGGCCAGGCGCGCCAGTTCAGTTCCCGGACCAGGTCCAGCTCCTTGGGGCCAGTTGGGCGCCAGAGGGTCGTCGTTGCTTGCCGGCTGGTCACGGGCATCGCTCTCTGCATGTCGAAAGCCGCCGAAACGGCTGATCAGGAGACCGGACGATACCGGCACGGCGAGCCCCACGGCCACATCGTTTCCGCACTCCAGCCGCCCTGCCCCTGGACCGCAGTCACCAGCTACGGGACAGCACTTGAACTCGGCCCAGGCTTCTCAGCCCAACTTCGCGTCCTGGGCTTGGACCAGAGTGCTCGGAACGTCGAAGTCGATGTCCGACACCCCAGCGTTGGGGTTCACGGTACTGAACTGGGCGATGGTGCTGCCATGGCGGAAGACCACGGCCCTCGTCGGGCCCAGGAGCCCCCCGTCGTCCTGACCGAGCGTCGCGGTGAAGGCGACAGTCTCGCCACCCACTTCGGGCGGGGTATCCGAACTCACCTTGCCGGTGTGGCCCGTACCGATGGCGCCGGACTGAAACCCTCCGTCGCATTCGGCGATCCCGCTGCTGAGGGACTTGAATGCCGTCCGCGCCTGCTCCGGACTGTCGTACGAAGCGAGGCTCACGGTGGTGCTGGTGACCGCCAACGCCGCATCCAACTCCTCCTCGGAGTCCGCAGCGTCGATCGCCGCGTTGTCGAGCTCGGACGTCACCCGCCGCAGTGCGGTGGCCGCCGGATCGCCCAAGGCCACACCCCACATGACCTGGCTGACCGCCGCACAGTCCGCCTCGCCCGTACGCACGTCCTCCTGCGTGAGCACCTCGGCCGCGCCGGGCTCCTTGACGAGGAAGCCCTTCAGGTCACTCGCGGCCAGAGACACCTTGTCCAACTGAGCGTCGGTGAGCGCCTCGGACACGCTCCGGGCAGTCGAAGGGGAGGCCGAGCCCTCACCGTCCTCACCACCGGAAGTGGTGGAGTCGCCGCAACCGGCAACCAGGGCAAGGGGAAGGAACACGGCCGCGAAGGCACCAGTACGGACAGTGCGGGCACCACAGCGGCGTATACCGGAACTGTTCATGAAGCGCTGCGTTCGCTTTCTCTGTTCGGGTCGCTGACCGCCAAGGTTATGAGATGCCTCAAGACCGGCGGGCCCCGGCGGAATGAATCCGCCGGGGCCCGCAGCCCAGGTTCCAACGACCGAAGCCGGTGACCGTTCCCCCTGACCGGCCCCCGGGTCTCAGTCCGTCCCCGCCTCCATGGCCGCCCGGTCCAGCAACCTCTCCTCATCAGGGGCCTCGCCGCGTGAGGCGATGGCCTCGGCGCCGCCCTCGTCCATGGCGCCGATCAGGCCGGTCGCGGCAGCCTGCGCGGCGCCGATCGGCGTGGGGTGAGCGGTGCCGACGAGGCCGAGGCTCACGTACTGTTCGAGCCGCGCGCGCGAGTCCGCGATGTCGAGGTTGCGCATGGTGAGCTGGCCGATGCGGTCGACCGGGCCGAACGCCGAGTCCTCGGTCCGCTCCATGGAGAGCTTGTCCGGGTGGTAGCTGAGGGCGGGGCCCCGGGTGTCGAGGACCGAGTAGTCCTCGCCGCGCCGCAGCCGCACGGTCACCTCGCCGGTGATCGCCGCGCCGACCCAGCGCTGCAGCGACTCACGCACCATCAGCGCCTGCGGGTCCAGCCAGCGGCCCTCGTAGAGCAGCCGACCGAGCTGGCGGCCCTGGTTGTGGTACGCGGCCACGGTGTCCTCGTTGTGGATCGCGTTGACCAGGCGCTCGTAGACGATGTGCAGCAGCGCCATGCCGGGCGCCTCGTAGATACCGCGGCTCTTGGCCTCGATGATCCGGTTCTCGATCTGGTCGGACATGCCCAGACCGTGCCGACCGCCGATCGCGTTGGCCTCCATGACGAGGTCGACCGGGGAGGCGAACTCCTTGCCGTTGATGGTGACCGGGCGGCCCTGGTCGAAGCCGATCGTCACGTCCTCCGTGGCGATCTCCACCGACGGGTCCCAGAACCGCACGCCCATGATCGGGTCGACCGTCTCGATGCCGGTGTCGAGGTGCTCCAGGGTCTTGGCCTCGTGCGTGGCGCCCCAGATGTTGGCGTCCGTGGAGTACGCCTTCTCCGTCGAGTCCCGGTACGGCAGCTCGTGCGCGAGCAGCCACTCCGACATCTCCTTGCGGCCGCCGAGCTCAGTGACGAAGTCCGCGTCCAGCCAGGGCTTGTAGATCCGCAGGTGCGGGTTGGCGAGCAGCCCGTACCGGTAGAACCGCTCGATGTCGTTGCCCTTGAACGTGGAGCCGTCGCCCCAGATCTGCACGCCGTCCTCGAGCATGGCCCGCACCAGCAGCGTGCCCGTCACCGCACGACCCAGCGGAGTGGTGTTGAAGTACGGGCGCCCGCCCGACCTGACATGGAAGGCGCCGCAGGCGAGCGCCGCAAGACCTTCCTCCACCAGCGCGGCACGGCAGTCGACGAGCCGGGCGATATCGGCGCCGTAGGCGAAGGCACGGTCGGGCACGGACGCGATGTCGGGCTCGTCGTACTGGCCGATGTCGGCGGTGTACGTGCACGGCACGGCGCCCTTGTCGCGCATCCAGGCGACGGCGACCGAGGTATCGAGCCCGCCGGAGAAGGCAATGCCGACGCGCTCGCCGGTGGGGAGGGAGGTGAGAACCTTGGACATGGCAAGATTATGCAATAGAACGCATGATCATGCAAGGCCGAGCTGCGGACACCGGACAGCGGACGGCAAGGAAAGGATGAACACCCAGGGGATGAAAGGGAGTTGAGGCGTCGCGCCCGCTCGGCTCCGTGGCGCACGGACGCGCACACACCCCCGTCGGCAACCCACAGACCAAAGGAGAAAAGCCCCACCCCCTGGACACCTTATGAGGTTAGGCTAACCTACCTTCGAACCTGTCAGGCGGGCGCTCCCGCCCCGTGTCGAAAGCAGCCATACATGTCCAACGCCCGCGCCACCCACCTCACCCGTCGCGGCATCCTCGCCGCCGGCGGCGCCCTCGGCCTCGGTGCCGTTCTCGCCGCCTGCGGAGACGACGACTCGACGAGCGGTGGCTCGGCGGACGAGACGAAGGCTGCGGCGGCCGGTCCCTGGACGTTCAAGGACGACCGTGGCACGACGGTGAAGCTGGACAGGATACCGGCGAACATCGTCGCGTTCATCGGCGTCGCCGCCGCGCTGTTCGACTACGGCATCGAGGTCGACGGCGTCTTCGGCCCGACCAAGACCGCGGACGGCAAGGCCGACGTGCAGGCCGGCGACATCGACATCAGCAAGGTGACGATCCTCGGCAACGAGTGGGGCCAGTTCAACATCGAGAAGTACGCCGCTCTCACCCCCGACGTCCTGATCTCCACCCTCTTCGACGACGCGGGCACCCTCTGGTATGTCCCCGAGGAGTCCAAGGACAAGATCCTCAAGCTCGCCCCGAGCGTCGGCATCTCCGTCTACGACCGCCAGCTGCCCGTGTCGCTGGGGCGCATGTACGCGCTCGCCGAGTCGCTCGGCGCCGATGTGAAGGCCGCGAAGGTCGTCGATGCGAAGAAGAAGTTCGAGACGGCCGCCGAGCGGCTGCGCGCCGCCGCCAAGGCGCACCCCGACATCAAGGTGCTCGCCGGTTCCGCCAGCCAGGACATCTTCTACGTCTCCGGCTCGAACCTCTCCATCGACCTGGAGTACTTCAAGGCGCTCGGCGTGAACATCGTCGAGCCGGACCCCAAGGTCCTGAAGGCAAGCGGCGGCTGGTACGAGAGCCTGAGCTGGGAGAACGTCGACAAGTACCCGGCGGACATCATCATGATGGACGACCGTTCCGCGACCATCCAGCCCGCCGACATCACCGAGGCGACCTGGAAGCAGCTGCCCGCCGTCAAGGCAGGCCAGGTCATCCCGCGCTCCCCCGAGCCGATCATCTCGTACGACAAGTGCACCCCGCTTCTCGACAGCCTCGCCGAGGCCATCGAGAACGCCAAGAAGGTCGCCTGACCCACCCCGGACAGCGACAGCGCACCCTGACCACACCTCAGGAGCACTCATGCCGACGACCGTAGCCGCCCCGTTCCGTTTCTTCTCTCTCCAGGTCCTGCGGACGAGACGGCTCGGCCCGTCGCTGGCCCGGGTGACCTTCGCGGGCCCTGACCTGCGCGCGTTCGCCTCCGGCGGCCAGGACCAGAGTCTTTCCCTCTTCCTGCCGCACCCGGGCCAGGCCGAGCCCCGCGTCCCGATCGAGCTGGGCGACGACTGGTGGCAGGGCTGGCGCGAACTCCCGGACGACGTACGGGCGGTGATGCGCTCGTACACGCTGCGGGCGCTGCGGCGCGACCCCGACGAGATCGACATCGACTTCGTGCTGCACGGCGTCGAACCGGGGGCGGCGACACCCGCGGGCCCCGCCTCCCGCTGGGCATACGAAGCGGCCCCCGGGGACCGTGTCCTGCTGCTCGGACCGGCGATCGAGGACAACAGAGCGATCCGCTTCCGGCCGCCCGGGGACACCGACCTGGTGGTCATCTGGGCCGACGAGACCGCCGTACCCGCCGCCTCCGCCATCCTCGAAGCACTCCCGGCCGACACCCGCGCCCGGGCCTGGCTGGAGGTCGAGCACACGGACGACGTCCAGGACCTGGCGATCGCGGCCGACGCGGACATCAGCTGGCTCGTACGGGACGACCGCTCCCCCATGGCCGTCGACGCCGTGCGAGCCGCCCAACTCCCGCCCGCCGAACGGCCGTACGTCTGGATCGCGGGCGAGTCCGGCCAGGTGAAGGAGTTGCGGCGCCATCTCGTGCGCGAGCGCGGGATCGACCGCAGGCACATCACCTTCGTCGGCTACTGGCGCCGCGGCTTGGCCGAGGAGCAACTGCGCGAGCAGGAGTGATCCGCGATTCCTGACCGGGAGCAACCGCGGCCCTCAGCCACTCCCGGCCCAGGACCAACCCGCGGCCCTCAGCCACTCCCGGCCCAGGACCAACCCGCGGCCCTCAGCCACTCCCG
>NZ_JBHXMF010000001.1:0-17515 GCF_042721055.1 Streptomyces sp. NPDC058470 | reverse complement strand
CGGCCCAGGACCAACCCGCACCCCCCGACGAGCCGTTCGTCACCCCCGGGACAGAAAGACGTCACCGGGACGGGGTCACATTCGAGTTAGGTTAGGCTAACCTAACTCGAAGATGTGATTCCGTCCCTCATGTCCCGCCCGGACACTCCCCGCACGGAGGACCCCCACATGCGCTCGCACCTGCTCAACGACACGACCGCGGAGCGGTACCGCCGCTCCGCGACCGAAGGTATAGAGCGGGTGGCGGCCAAACTCGCCACCACCGACCGTCCGTTCACCGGCGTCACGGTCGACGCCCTCGCCCCCCGTATCGAGCAGATCGACCTGGACCGCCCGCTGCACGACACCTCGGCGGCCCTCGACGAACTCGAAGAGGTCTACCTCCGGGACGCGATCTACTTCCACCACCCGCGCTACCTCGCGCACCTCAACTGCCCGGTCGTCATCCCGGCCGTGGTCGGCGAGGCGGTCCTCTCGGCCGTCAACTCCTCCCTGGACACCTGGGACCAGTCGGCCGGCGGCACCCTCATCGAGCGCAGGCTCATCGACTGGACCAACGAGCGCATCGGCCTCGGCCCGGCCGCCGACGGCGTGTTCACCTCCGGCGGTTCGCAGTCCAACCTCCAGGCGTTGTTGCTCGCCCGCGAGGAGGTCAAGCCCGGGCGGGCAGGGTGGGAGTATCCGGACAGCCTCGCCAAACTGCGGATCTTCGCCTCCGAGGTCAGCCACTTCAGCGTCAGGAAGTCGGCCAAACTCCTCGGCCTGAGCGCTGACTCCGTCGTCTCGATCCCGGTCGACCACGACAAGCGGATGCAGACGGTCGCGCTCGCCCACGAACTGGAGCGCTGCAAGAGCGCCGGCCTCGTCCCCATGGCCGTCGTCGCCACCGCCGGGACCACCGACTTCGGCTCCATCGACCCGCTGCCCGAAATCGCCGAGCTGTGCTCGCAGTTCGGTACCTGGATGCATGTCGACGCCGCCTACGGCTGTGGGCTGCTCGCCTCCCTGAAGAACCGGGACCGTATCGACGGCATCGAGCGCGCCGACTCCGTCACCGTCGATTACCACAAGTCCTTCTTCCAGCCGGTGAGTTCGTCCGCCGTGCTGGTCCGGGACGCCGCCACCCTGCGGCACGCCACGTATCACGCGGAGTACCTCAACCCGGTCCGCGCGGTGCAGGAACGTATCCCCAACCAGGTGGACAAGTCCCTCCAGACGACCCGCCGCTTCGACGCGCTCAAGCTGTGGATGACGCTCCGGGTGATGGGCGCCGACGGGATCGGCGAACTCTTCGACGAGGTCTGCGACCTGGCCGCCGAGGGCTGGAAACTGCTGGCCGCCGACCCGCGCTTCGACGTCGTGGTCGCGCCCTCCCTCTCCACCCTCGTCTTCCGCTACATCCCGGGCGCGGTCACCGATCCCTCCGAGATCGACCGCGCCAACCTGTACGCCCGCAAGGCCCTGTTCGCCTCCGGTGACGCCGTCGTCGCGGGCACGAAGGTCGGGGGGCGGCACTACCTGAAGTTCACCCTGCTCAACCCCGAGACCACGACGGACGACATCACCGCCGTACTCGATCTGATCGCCGGCCATGCCGAGCAGTACCTTGGAGAGTCCCTTGACCGCGCTTCCTGAATCCGCGCTTTCTGAATCCGCCGTGAAAACACACGACTTCATCGGCATCGGACTGGGCCCCTTCAATCTCGGCCTCGCCTGCCTCACCGAGCCGATCGCCGAACTGGACGGCGTCTTCCTCGACTCCAAGCCCCACTTCGAGTGGCACTCCGGGATGTTCCTGGACGGCGCGCACCTCCAGACCCCGTTCATGTCGGACCTGGTCACCCTCGCCGATCCGACCTCCCCGTACTCCTTCCTCAACTACCTCAAGGAATCGGGCCGTCTGTACTCCTTCTACATCCGCGAGAACTTCTATCCGCTGCGTCTCGAATACGACGACTACTGCCGCTGGGCGGCCTCGAAGCTCTCCAGCGTCCGCTTCGACACGACGGTCACCGAGGTCAGTCACGAGGACGAGGTGTACGTCGTCCGCACGCAGGCCGGTGAGGAGTTCCGGGCCCGGCATCTGGTCCTGGGCACGGGCACCCCTCCGTACGTCCCCGAGGCCTGCGCCGGACTCGGCGGCGACTTCATCCACAACTCCCGCTATGTGCAGCACAAGCAGGAGCTGCAGTGCAAGGAGTCGATCACGCTCGTCGGCAGCGGGCAGTCCGCCGCCGAGATCTACTACGACCTGCTGAGCGAGATCGACGTCCACGGCTACCAGCTCAACTGGGTCACCCGCTCCCCGCGCTTCTTCCCCCTCGAATACACCAAGCTCACGCTGGAGATGACCTCCCCGGAGTACATCGACTACTTCCACGCGCTGCCCGAGCCGACCCGCTACCGCCTCCAGACGGAGCAGAAGGGCCTGTTCAAGGGCATCGACGGCGAGCTGATCGACTCGATCTTCGACCTGCTCTACCAGAAGAAGGTCGGCGGCGGCCCGGTCCCCACCCGGCTGCTCACCAACTCCTCGCTGGACACGGCGATTTACCGCGACGGGACGTACACCCTCGGTCTGCGTCAGGAGGAGCAGGGCAAGGAGTACGAGCTGAGCTCGCAGGGTCTGATCCTCGCCACCGGCTACAAGTACGTTGAGCCCGAGTTCCTCAAGCCGGTCCACGACCGGCTGCGCTACGACACCCGGGGCAACTTCGACGTGGCCCGCAACTACGCCATCGACACGACCGGGCGCGGGATCTTCCTCCAGAACGCCGGCGTCCACACGCACTCGATCACCTCGCCGGACCTCGGCATGGGCGCGTACCGCAACGCGTACATCATCCGCGAGCTGCTCGGCACCGAGTACTACCCGGTCGAGAAGACGATCGCGTTCCAGGAGTTCGCCGTATGAGCCCTCTCAGCCGCGGGAGTCGTACGAACCGTATGACCGCCACCGACATCGGCACGTTCACCATCCGCGCCCTCGATCCCTTCAAGGACGCCGAGCTGCTGCACAGTTGGGTCACGCACCCCAAGTCCGCGTTCTGGATGATGCAGGACGCCAGACTCCAGGACGTGGAGCGGGAGTACATGGCCATCGCGGCCGCCGAGCACCACCACGCGTTCCTCGGTCTGCTGGACGGTGAACCCGTCTTCCTGATGGAGAGTTACGACCCTCGGTACGTCGAACTCGTCGGCCTGTACGAGCCCCAGCCGGGCGATGTCGGCATGCACTTCCTGGTCGCGCCGACGGACACGCCCGTGCACGGCTTCACCCGGTCGGTGATCACCGCCGTCATGGCGGAGCTGTTCGCCGACCCCGCCACCCACCGGGTGGTCGTCGAACCCGATGTGAGCAACAAGGCGGTGCACGCACTCAACGAAGCCGTCGGCTTCGTCGCCGAGCGCGAGATCGACAAGCCCGAGAAGCGCGCGTTGCTGAGCTTCTGCACGCGTGAACAGTTCGACGCCGCGATACGAGACGTACGGAGTGTGGCGATATGACCCAGTCCGACGCCGTGGCGCACCTCTCCCCCGAGCGCTGGGACCGCGCCAACCGGCTGCTCGTCCGCAAGGCGCTCGCCGAGTTCGCACACGAACGGCTGATCACACCGGAGCCCAAGGGCGATGGCAATGGCGATGGCCAGTACGTCGTCCGCAGCGACGACGGGCTGACCCGCTACCGCTTCACCGCACGCCTCCGCGCGCTCGACCACTGGCAGGTCGACGCCGAGTCGATCACCCGCCACCGCGACGGCGCTGAACTCCCGCTCGCCGCCCTGGACTTCTTCATCGAGCTGAAGAAGTCCCTCGGCCTGAGCGACGAGGTGCTGCCCGTCTATCTGGAGGAGATCTCCTCCACCCTCTCGGGCACCTGCTTCAAGCTCACCAAGCCGCAGATCCCGGTCGCCGAACTCGCCAGGAGCGGCTTCCAGGAGATCGAGACCGGCATGACCGAGGGCCACCCCTGCTTCGTCGCCAACAACGGGCGGCTCGGCTTCGGCGTGCACGACTATCTGTCCTACGCCCCCGAGACCGCGAGCCCGGTCCGGCTGGTGTGGCTGGCCGCGCACCGCTCACGGGCGGCGTTCACAGCGGGCGTGGGCATCGAGTACGAGCCGTTCCTGCGCGAGGAGTTGGGCGCGGAGACCGTCGAGCGGTTCGCGAAGGCCCTCGCCGAACAGGGCCTCGACGCCGACGACTACCTCCTCATCCCTGTCCACCCCTGGCAGTGGTGGAACAAGCTGTCGGTGACGTTCGCGGCGGAGGTCGCGCAGCGGCACCTGGTCTGCCTCGGCGAGGGCGAGGACGAGTACCTGGCCCAGCAGTCGATCCGCACGTTCTTCAACAAGTCGCACCCCGAGAAGCATTACGTCAAAACGGCGCTCTCGGTCCTCAACATGGGCTTCATGCGCGGGCTTTCCGCCGCGTACATGGAGGCGACCCCGGCGATCAACGACTGGCTCGCCCAACTCATCGAGAACGACCCGGTGTTGAGGTCGACCGGCCTGTCGGTCATCCGCGAGCGGGCCGCCGTCGGCTACCGCCACCTGGAGTACGAGGCCGCCACCGACCGCTACTCCCCGTACCGCAAGATGCTCGCCGCCCTGTGGCGCGAGAGCCCGGTGCCCGCTCTCCAGGAGGGCGAGACCCTGGCGACGATGGCCTCCCTCGCCCATGTCGACCACGAGGGCAGGTCCTTCGCGGGCGCGCTGATCGAGCGGTCGGAGCTGAGCCCCGCGGAGTGGCTGCGCCGCTATCTGCGCGCCTACTTCACCCCGCTGCTGCACAGCTTCTACGCCTACGACCTGGTGTACATGCCGCACGGCGAGAACGTCATCCTGGTCCTCAAGGACGGCGTCGTGCAACGCGCGATCTACAAGGACATCGCCGAGGAGATCGCGGTCCTTGACCCGCAGGCGGTACTGCCGCCGGCCGTCGAGCGGATCCGCGTCGACGTCCCCGAGGACAAGAAGCTCCTGTCGATCTTCACGGACGTCTTCGACTGCTTCTTCCGCTTCCTCGCGGCGGACCTGGACACCGAGGGCATCCTCGACGAGGACCTCTTCTGGCGGACCGTCGCCGAGTCGGTGCGCGCCTACCAGGACGCGAATCCCGAACTCGCCGACAAGTTCCGGCAGTACGACATGTTCGCGCCGGAGTTCGCGCTGTCCTGCCTCAACCGCCTCCAACTCCGCAACAACAAGCAGATGGTGGACCTCGCCGACCCGTCCGGAGCCCTCCAGCTCGTCGGCAACCTGAAGAACCCGATCGCGGGTCTCTGAGACGGGTGGGGCTCAAGAGACAGCGGTCCCCTCCTGAGCCCCACCTCTACCCCATCAACTACTCGGTGGACCAGGGCACTTGGGGTGACCTGTAGTAGTTGATCCCCAACGCGTCCCAGCGGGGCGCCTGCGCCGCGAGCCGCACCTTGTACGTGTCCCAGTCGTGCGTAGACGCAGGTGACCAGCCGAGCTCGGCCGCACCGGGCAGCCGGGGGAACGCCATGTAGTCGATGTTCGCCGAGGTCACCAGCGTCTCGCTCCACAGCGGCGCCTCGACACCCTTGACCGCCGAACTGGGCACACCGGCAAGGTAGTTGCCCGGATCCCAGTCGTACGCCCGCTGCACCTCCACATAGCCCGCCCAGGTCAGCCCCAGCGGCGTGTCCTTGTTGTACTTCATGTCGAGGTAGGCCCGGTCGGCCGGCGACATGATCAGCCCGGTGCCGTTCCGCGCCGCCGCCGCGACCTGCTCCTTCTCCGCCGGGTTGGTGCCGTCCAGGCCCCAGTACTGGGCCAGCGCCCCTGGCGCCGGGGACGCCCCGGTCAGCTGATGCCAGCCGATCACCGTCTTGCCGTACTTGGCGACGATCGGCTGTACCCGGTCCATGAAGGCCTGGAAGTCGGCGTGCGGCGTGGAGTGGGCCTCGTCGCCGCCGATGTGGAGGTACTTGCCCGGCGTGATCGCGGCCAGCTCGCGGATCACGTCGTCCACGAAGTCGTACGTGACGTCCTTCGACACGCACAGCGAGCTGAAGCCGACGTTCGTGCCGGTGTAGAGCGGCGGGGCGACCCCGTCGCAGTTCAGTTCGGCGTACGAGGCGAGCGCGGCGTTGGTGTGCCCCGGCATGTCGATCTCGGGGATGACCTCCAGGTGGCGCGAGGAGGCGTACCGGACGATCTCCTTGTACTGGGCCTTGGTGTAGTAGCCGCCCTGTCCCCCGCCGACCTGCGTCGAGCCGCCGTAGGTGGTGAGCTGCGGCCAGGAGTCGATGGCGATGCGCCAGCCCTGGTCGTCGCTGAGGTGCAGGTGCAGCTTGTTGACCTTGTAGAGCGCCACCTCGTCGATGAAACGCTTGACCTGGTCGACGGTGAAGAAGTGCCGGGCCACGTCGAGCATCGCGCCACGGTAGGCGTAGCGCGGGGTGTCCTCGATGGTGCCGCCCGCGACGAACCAGGGGCCGGGCTGCGTGGAGTCCTTCTCCACCGAGGCCGGGAGAAGTTGGCGCAGGGTCTGCACGCCGTGGAAGAGGCCGGCCGGCGCGGCGGCGGTGATGGTGATGCCGGACCTGCCACTGTCGAGCCGGTAGCCCTCGGCGCCCAGCTCCTTTGCCCCCAGCCGGAGTTGGATGCCGCCTCCGCCGTGCGCCGACGGTGTGACCGGCAGCCGGTAGCCCGTGGAGGGCCGCAGAAGGTCCGCGAGATACTCGCCGACCTTGCGGACCTCGCCCGCCTCGTCCACGCGGATGCGGGTGTCGGCGGTGATGCGGTACGGGGTTCCGTGTGCGTCGACCGATGCGGGGGCCGGGATCACCTGGCCGAGCGGCGTGACGGTCCGGTCGGCAGTGGGGGGTGCCGCGCCGACGACGGAGATGGACGCTGCTGCCACAAGCAGCAACGTACTGAGAAGACGGGGCGTTCTGTGCTGTCTCACATGCGCTCCCTTCTAATGGGTATAGACCACCCTCCCCGTACAGCCGGTGAAAGAATCCCCCCATGGCGGAAATCATCCAGAGGGAAGGCACCTGGATCTTCGACGGTGACGCGCTGCGCCTGACTCCCGGACGCGACAGGAACGTCAGCCTGCTCCGCAGGACTTTGGGTGAACTGACCGTCCCGCTCGTTGCGTTGGCGGGCATCTCCTTCGAACAGGGCAGGAAGACCGGGCGGTTGAGGCTCAGACTGCGCGACGGCGCCGACCCCCTGCTCCAGGCGACCGGCGGCAGACTCGGGGAGCCGAACGACCCGTACCAGCTCACCGTCGAGACCGATCGTTACGGCGTCGCCGAGTACCTCGTGGACGAGGTCCGCAACGCACTGCTCCTGGACGAGGTGCCGTCCGGCCCCGTCGACGCCTATCTGCTGCCGGGTCCCGCCCTGCCCCTGTCCGTGTCCGCCGGGGACGGCACCGCGAGCTTCGACGGCGAACACGTACGCCTGGAGTGGAACTGGAAGACCGAGGACGCGAAGGCTGCCACCGGGGGACGGTCGCTCGCCCTGGGGGACGTCACCGGCGTCGAATGGCATCCGTCGGCCGGGCTGGAGAACGGGTACCTGCGCTTCACCGTGCGCGGTGCGGAGACGAAGGCGCCGCCCAAGTACGACCCCAACTCCGTGGAGTTGTGGGGCTTCAAGAAGGATCCGCTGATGGCGCTGGTCGCGGCGGCGGTGCAGGTGCGGTTGCCGCACCCTTCTGCCGCGCTTCTCCTCCCGGAGCCGGTGAAGGAGCTGTCGGTTGCCCCCGCCGAGGCCGACCATGACGCCCTGCTGCGCCGGTTGCGGGAGCTCGGCGAGCTGCACAGGTCCGGTGTCCTGACGGACGAGGAGTTCGCGATGGCCAAGCAGGCGGTCCTCAGAAGGATGTGAGGACCGCCTGCCGGAGGGAGGAAGTACGCCCCGCCTTCCGGGCGTACGAACGCCGACCGAGTGTGGCTGGTCGCGAACAGTTCTCTGAAGGGCGCTACTTGACCCTGCGTGCCACCGTGAAGTTGTCGATCTCCTCGCCCGTCTCGGCGATGCCCCGCACCTTCAGCGTGGCGAGGTGGCCCTTCGCCGCCGGCGTCACATCCACGCGCAGGAACGAGTAGTTGACGTAGCGCACGCGGGACCAGGCGACCGTCTCGGCCACGTGGACGTTGCCCTTCTGGGCGACGAAGGAGGCCACGGACTCGACGTCCTTCACATGGCCCTCGTAGGACTCGTCGGCGCTGAACGCGTACAGGCTGCGGCCCGCCGCGCCCGCGGTGGCGTACACGACGCCGTCGGTCTCCGGGTAGGCGGTGCCGCCGATCGGGAGCTTCTTGGTGACCTCGTTGCCCTTGATGACGTCGGTGCGCTCGTAGACGTGGTTGTGGCCGTTGATCACCAGGTCGACGGTGTACTTGTCGAAGAGCGGTACCCACTCCTGGCGTACGCCACCCTCGGAGGCGTGGGAGGTCGAGGTGCAGTACGCGCAGTGGTGGAAGAAGACCACGATGAAGTCGATGCCCTGGGCGCCCCGGTACTTCTTGAGCTGGGCCTCCAGCCACTTGGTCTGGGTGCCGCCGGAGATACCGAGGTTGGCCGGGATCTCGAAGGAGATGTCGTTGGCGTCCAGCGAGATGACCGCCGTGTTGCCGTGCGTGAAGGAGTACACGCCGGGGAGGTTCTTCTTGTCGGGCCCGTTGTCCGGCAGCTGCCAGCGGGCCTCCTCGCCGCCGTAGCCGTTGGGCGAGTACCAGGCCTCCATGTCGTGGTTGCCGTACGCCACCATCCACGGCACCTGCTTGGCGACCGTCTCGGTCTGCGCGAGGAACTGGTCCCAGATGCGCGAGTCGAAGCCGGTGTCGGTGGTCGAGCCCGCGCCGGTCGGGTCGGCGTAGCAGATGTCGCCCGCGTGCAGGTGGAAGGCCGGGTTCTGGGCCAGGATCAAGCTGTCGTTGGCGAGACCGTGATAGCTGACGCCCTGGTCGCCGAAGGCCGTGAAGGTGAACGACTCCGATTTGGCGGGCGCGGTGGTGAAGGTGCCGAGGGTGCCCGCGAGGTGCGCGGACGCCGGGTCGAAGCCGTCGTGACCGACGCCGTAGTAGTACGTCTGGCCAGGGCGCAGGTGGGTGAGCTGTGCGTGCAGGTAGTACTGCGTGTGGTCGGCACTCGCGCCGACACCGGTCGGGGTGTAGAGGCTGCGCACCTCGGCCGCGATCTTGCGGGAGAGGTCCCAGGGGTGGGCGCCGATGCGGATGTACGGCTTGCTGACGGCGGCCGGGACCTGCCAGGAGACCGTCATCTCGGTCTTCGGGTCGGCGCCGTAGGCGAGGTGGCGGCCGAAGGGGGCGACGAGCGCCCCGTCGACCTTCGCGGTGCTGGTGCTGGTGCTGATGCTGATGCTCTGCGTCGGTACAGCGGCCTGTGCGACCGCGCCCGGCACGAAGGCGCCGCCCGCGACGGCGCCCAGGGTCACGGCGCCGCCCCTGATCATCGTGCGGCGGGAGAACTTGGCGCGGAGGTATTCGTGCTGCTCGGCCATGCTCATGCGCGCGGCGAGCTTCTCCGGTACGCCCATGCGAGGAGTGTCCATGGCTCAAAAAGGTGCTCTGGACAGCCATCGTTACGCAAGACACAGCATGAACAGGCCCCAAACAGGATCCCATAAGAGTTTCAACAGTCACTTGCCCGATATCGGGCAGGATTCTTGCGATTGCCAGCGCTTTACCTCAGGATCAACGAGTGCACGACGAACTTGTTGATCATCTGACGCGCTCCTCGCCCCTCAACCGGGGCGAGGCGCTGCGTGTGGTCCAGGACGTGCTCGCCTACTTCGACGAGACGACCGAGGAGTACGTCCGTCGCCGCCACCGCGAACTCCAGGCGCAGGGCCTGGTGAACGCGTCGATCTTCGAGCGGATCGAGGCGGACCTGAAATACCGCGCGGTCGCGCCGCCGGAGCTCACGCTCAGGCAGCTGCGCCGCATCGTCTACGGCTAGATCATCTACGGCTAGGAAACGTCATCCATGTGCGGAATCGTCGGATACATCGGCAGGCGTGACGTCGCTCCCCTCCTCCTTGAGGGCCTCCAGCGACTGGAGTACCGCGGCTACGACTCGGCAGGCATCGTCGTCACGACGCCCAAGACGGGCGGCCTGAAGATGGTCAAGGCCAAGGGCCGGGTGCGCGATCTGGAGGCCAAGGTCCCCAAGCGTTTCGCCGGCACCACCGGTATCGCCCACACCCGCTGGGCCACCCACGGCGCCCCCTCCGACGTGAACGCCCACCCGCACCTGTCGGCCGACGGCAAGGTCGCCGTCGTCCACAACGGCATCATCGACAACGCCTCCGACCTGCGGAAGAAGCTGGAGGCCGACGGCGTCGAGTTCCTCTCCGAGACCGACACCGAGGTCCTCACCCATCTCATCGCCCGCTCCCAGCAGGAGAAGCTCGAGGACAAGGTCCGCGACGCGCTCCGCGTGATCGAGGGCACGTACGGCATCGCGGTCCTGCACGCCGACTTCCCCGAGCGCATCGTGGTGGCCCGCAACGGCTCCCCGGTCGTCCTCGGCATCGGCGAGAAGGAGATGTTCGTCGCCTCGGACATCGCCGCCCTGGTGACGCACACTCGGCAGATAGTGACCCTTGACGACGGCGAGATGGCCACTCTCAAGGCCGACGACTTCCGTACGTACACCACCGAGGGCACCCGTACGACGTCCGAGCCGACCACCGTGGAGTGGGAGGCCGCGTCGTACGACATGGGCGGCCACGACACGTACATGCACAAGGAGATCTTCGAGCAGGCGGAGGCCGTGGACCGCGTGCTGCGCGGCCGCATCGACGACCGCTTCTCCACCGTGCACCTCGGCGGCCTGAACCTGGACGCCCGGGAGGCGCGGCAGATCCGCCGCGTGAAGATCCTCGGCTGCGGCACCTCGTACCACGCCGGCATGATCGGCGCCCAGATGATCGAGGAGCTGGCCCGCATCCCCGCGGACGCCGAGCCGGCTTCGGAGTTCCGCTACCGCAACGCCGTGGTCGACCCCGACACGCTGTACGTCGCGGTCTCCCAGTCCGGTGAGACGTACGACGTCCTCGCCGCCGTCCAGGAACTGAAGCGCAAGGGCGCGCGGGTCCTCGGCGTGGTGAACGTGGTGGGCAGCGCCATCGCCCGTGAGGCCGACGGCGGTATGTACGTGCACGCAGGACCCGAGGTCTGCGTCGTCTCGACCAAGTGCTTCACCAACACCACGGTCGCCTTCGCGCTGCTCGCGCTGCATCTGGGCCGCACCCGCGACCTGTCGGTGCGCGACGGCAAGCGGATCATCGAGGGCCTGCGCAGGCTGCCGGGCCAGATCACCGAGATCCTCGACCGTGAGGACGAGATCAAGAAGCTGGCCGAGCAGTACGCCGAGGCCCGCTCGATGCTCTTCATCGGCCGTGTCCGGGGCTACCCGGTGGCCCGTGAGGCCTCCCTGAAGCTCAAGGAGGTCTCGTACATCCACGCCGAGGCCTACCCGGCCTCCGAGCTGAAGCACGGCCCGCTGGCGCTCATCGAGCCTGCCCTGCCGACGGTCGCCATCGTCCCGAACGACGACCTCCTGGAGAAGAACCGCGCCGCCCTGGAGGAGATCAAGGCCCGCAGCGGCAGGATCCTCGCGGTCGCGCACCAGGAGCAGGAGAAGGCCGACCAGACGATCGTCGTCCCGAAGAACGAGGACGAACTGGACCCGATCCTCATGGGCATCCCCCTCCAACTCCTCGCCTACCACACGGCCTTGGCCCTGGGCCGGGACATCGACAAGCCGCGGAACCTGGCGAAGTCGGTGACGGTGGAGTAAATATCCACGAAGTCACCGAAGCGATAGCTGAGGAACCCCCACGGCGAGCAACCACCTCCGCGGGAGTGGCGCCGGTTCAGGCGCAAGGAACGGGTCCCCGTGCATGCCACCAGCACACGGGGACCCATTCTTTTCAGGGGCCGGGGCCGCCCAATTGCCCCGGGCCCGCGCCGACTTCAGCCGGTGGCCGTCACCCGCCGGCCGGCGGCGCGTCGAGGAAGAGCGCCGCACCGGTGAAGGCGTCATGGTCCACGGCGGGCTCCCTTCGTGCTTGTGCGGTTGTGCGGTGACCGATATATTCCCTTCACAAGCGCACAAACACCTCTACGCGCAAGTAGATCTGCACGGCTTTCCACCCAGCGGGGAAAGAGAGTTGAACGGGCTGGCCGCGCATCCCACCTGGGGCGACGGCGAGTCGCCGAACAGAAACGACAGGGTTTGCCCGGCGCTCAGGGGATGACGACGACCGGGCGCTGCGCACGCTTGGCGAGCCGGCCCGCGACCGAGCCGAAGATGCGCCCGACGATGCCGTGCGTGGAGCCGACGACGATCGCGTCCGCCTCGTACTCCCGCCCCACCTCTTCGAGTTCGTGGCAGATGTCGCCGCCGCGCTCGACAAGGATCCACGGGACTTCGGCCAGATACTCGGCGCAGGCGAGTTCGAGGCCGAGCAACTCGGTGCGATGGTCCGGCACATCGACGAAGACCGGGGGCTCGCAGCCCGCCCACACCGTGGTGGGCAGCCGGTTGGCGACGTGGACGATGATCAGCCCGGAGCCGGAGCGGTGGGCCATGCCGATCGCGTAGGCGAGGGCGCGCTCGCTGGACGTCGAGCCGTCGAAGCCGACGACGACGCCGTGCTTGAAGGCGGGGTCGCAGGACTGGCGTAGTTCTTCCGCCGCCAGGGGCTCGGCCGCCGTGGGATCGGCGAGCGGGCGCTGGCGGTCCGCGGGATCGAAGTATTCGTGACCGGCCATGGGTATCTCGGCGTTTGGATCCTCGTGGTGGGACGACGACAACGTGCGGCAGAGCTGTGTCCGGGAATCATCTTCCCAACCCCATACCCCAAAGGGTACGGCGGCACGCCTCCTCTGCCCAGATCCCGCGTGCGCTACGCGGCGTTCATCGGAGCATGCATGAGGAGCCGCCCGTAACGCAATGGTTGCTGCCCCGTACAGGCGGTTTGCACAGGGTTCACCCAGGCGTGCGGCACAGTGACCTGCCGGTCGGCCAGGCGTTGAACCTTTCGGCCGCCGCCAGGGGGAGCAATGGAGCACCAGGTACGTACGAGGGAGCACACTGTGCCCGGACCCGAGACCTCGTCCCGCCCCACCCCCCGGGCGCATGCCGCGGCACCCGCCGTCCCGGACACGGCGAGCGATGTGGTGCGTTGGGCGGCCTTCAGCTGTGTGTTGGTCCCGGTGGTTCTCGTCTGGTCCGGCACCTCACTCGCCGGCGCGGCCGGTACGGCGCTGGGCCTGGCGGCCGTGACCGCGGCCTGCCGGGTGCTGTTGCGTCAGTCCGAGCGGGGTGCGGCGCAACTGCTCGTCCAGGAGCGCACCCCGGTCCGCGGACGGCACGGCGGGCACGGAGTTCCGGCCTTCCGCGGAGCGACCGTCCCCAACGGAGTGCCGGCCTCCCGCGGAGCGGAGGGCGTGGGCGGCCCGCACGGCAGGTCTGGCGCGGGGGCGCACAGAGGCGGTCGGCACGGTGGGGGAAACAGGCCGGTCGACTGACCGGTTTACGCGCACGCGCCCGCTTCTTTTCAGCCAACTTCTGCGCATGGCTCGTTCCGTGGTCGAACGACCCCTCACCCCCCGTTCGACCTGCAATGAAAGGACCGTAGAGGGCTCGCGCACCCTACGTGGATTGGCCACTGGCACGAGGCGTACTTCCCTGCACGGCCCACGAGTGCAACGCTTCGTGATCGAATGCTTCACGCCAAGTTGCCTTGTCGACATTCTGTTGAGTATCGAACTGGTCACCTTGGCGCCACGGGACACAGTAGATTCGATCTTGACGTCTTACGGCGGGGGACTCGTGCAGGACCGAGGGGAAACGTGCAGGAGCGACACAACCGAGGAGCCGCGACCACCGAGGGGGGCTTAGCAGGATGAGCCACGACTCCACTGCCGCGCCGGAAGCCGCGGCCCGGAAACTTTCCGGGCGACGCCGCAAGGAGATCGTTGCGGTGCTGCTGTTCAGCGGCGGCCCCATCTTCGAGAGTTCCATACCGCTGTCGGTGTTCGGGATTGACCGCCAGGACGCCGGCGTACCGCGCTATCGCCTTTTGGTGAGCGCGGGCGAGGAAGGCCCGCTGCGGACCACAGGAGGCCTGGAACTCACCGCGCCACATGGCCTGGAAGCGATCTCGCGGGCAGGCACGGTGGTCGTGCCCGCCTGGCGGTCGATCACCTCGCCACCACCGGAGGAGGCACTCGACGCACTGCGCCGGGCGCACGAGGAGGGCGCCCGCATAGTCGGGCTGTGCACCGGCGCCTTCGTGCTGGCCGCGGCGGGCCTGCTGGACGGCCGTCCGGCGACCACTCACTGGATGTACGCGCCGACGCTCGCCAAGCGCTACCCGTCCGTCCACGTCGACCCACGAGAACTCTTCGTGGACGACGGAGACGTACTGACATCGGCGGGTACGGCGGCCGGAATCGACCTCTGTCTGCACATCGTGCGGACGGACCACGGCAACGAAGCGGCCGGCGCGCTGGCCCGTCGTCTGGTCGTCCCCCCGCGCCGCAGCGGCGGTCAGGAGCGCTACCTCGACCGGTCCTTGCCGGAGGAGATCGGCGCCGACCCCCTCGCGGAGGTCGTCGCCTGGGCGCTGGAGCATCTGCACGAGCAGTTCGACGTGGAGACGCTGGCGGCACGCGCGTACATGAGCCGGCGGACCTTCGACCGCCGTTTCCGGTCGCTCACCGGGAGCGCTCCCCTGCAGTGGCTGATCACGCAGCGGGTGCTCCAGGCGCAGCGTCTTCTGGAGACGTCGGACTACTCGGTCGACGAGGTGGCGGGCCGTTGTGGCTTCCGTTCGCCGGTCGCGTTGCGGGGTCACTTCCGGCGCCAGCTCGGCTCGTCGCCGGCTGCGTACCGGGCCGCGTACCGGGCTCGTCGTCCGCAGTCCGCCGACCGGCAGTCGGACCCGGAGGGCGGCGGTCCGGCGGGGCCGCCACCGGCCATCCACCAGGAGACCTCGGTTCCGTCGCAGACCCGCCGTACGGCGGCTGCGGGCATCGTCGCTGCGTCGACGTCCATGTCGACGGACGCGGGCAAGGTGGGCGCTGAGCTGTACGCGGCAGGGCGGGCGAGCCTTCCGGGGCAGCGCGGCGTCCAGTAACGCCCACCATTTCCACCATTCGCGCCGTTCTCCACGGGCGGGGGCCCTCGGGTCCCCGCCCGTGCCGCACGCACGAGCGGTTCACCCGGGCGTGGTGGGCCGTAGGGTGAGGCACATGAACGATCGCATGGTGTGGATCGACTGCGAGATGACCGGTCTCTCGCTGTCGGATGACGCGCTCATCGAGGTGGCCGCGCTGGTCACCGACTCTGAGCTGAACGTACTCGGTGAAGGCGTGGACATCGTGATCAAGCCGCCGGACAGGGCGCTGGAGACGATGCCGGACGTGGTGCGCGCCATGCACACGAAGTCCGGTCTCCTCACCGAGCTGGCCGCGGGTACGACCCTGGCGGACGCCGAGGCGCAGGTCCTCGCCTACGTACGTGAGCACGTCAAGGAACCGGGCAAGGCGCCGCTGTGCGGAAACTCGGTGGGCACGGACCGGGGATTCATCCTCCGTGACATGCCGACCCTGGAGGAGTACCTCCACTACCGCATCGTGGACGTCTCCTCCGTCAAGGAGCTGGCCCGCCGCTGGTATCCCCGCGCGTACTTCAACAGCCCGGACAAGAACGGCAACCACCGCGCCCTGGCGGACATCCGCGAGTCCATCGCCGAGCTCCGCTACTACCGCGAGGCGGTCTTCGTCCCGCAGCCCGGCCCCGACTCGGAGACCGCCCGCGCCATCGCCGCGAAGCACGTCCTGCCCGTCGAGTAGAGCCGGCCAGGCCCTTTCGGAACCGGACAGACCTTTGTCGGGGCCCTGATGGGCCCCCACAAAAGCCGGGGGCGAGCACCCCTTCGGACCCTGTACACTTTTTCTCGGCCGGTCGGAAAAACCCAGACCGGACATGGTGGGTGTAGCTCAGCTGGTAGAGCACCTGGTTGTGGTCCAGGATGCCGCGGGTTCAAGTCCCGTCACTCACCCTCTTCTAAGAGGCCGTTGACCTGCGATTGGCAGGTCAACGGCCTCTTTTGGCTCCTCTGCGGCCACACCGGTGGCCACCCGGGGTCTTGAGAAGGGTCCTAACTTCCCCTCAGGGCAAGCATTCGACAGCGCGTCCGCAGGGACGGCAGCACTGCGCATCAGGTTCGGTGGCGTGAGGGTGGCGCCAGGGACGGCGCCCCTCAGTCCGAGGTCTTCGACTCCGAGCCGGAGGCGAAGCAGTTCCAGAGTCTCGTGGACGCCCACGGCCAGCAGTGGCCGCCGGGGTGGGTCAAGGGCGAGGGCTTCGTCCAGCCGGGCGAGAACAAGAGCGTCGTCTCCTTCGCCACGTGGGCCGAACACTTCGTGGAGACCCTCACCGGCGTGGAGATCCGCACCCGGTTCGACTACCGGCGCGACATCAAGAGGCACCTCCTCCCCCACTTCGGGGACAAGGACATCTGCGACCCGGAGGCCATCACCGCCAGTGACGTCAGGCGCTGGGTCAACGCCATGGAGACCGGACAGCGCAACAAGACAAAGGAGTGGGTCCGCAAGCCCGTCTCCCCCAAGACCATCGCGAACCTGCACGGCCTCCTGTACTCGATCTTCCAGTCCGCCGTGGAGGCACAGCCGCAGCTCCGTGCCGCCAACCCCTGCGCCCGGACCCGCCTGCCCCGCGTGGACAACGGCGTCGAGGACGAGATGGTCTTTCTGGAGCGCGAGGAGTTCGAGCGGGTCAAGGTCGCCATGGCCGGAATCTGCAAGGGGGACACGGTCGACCTGATCGACCTCATGGTGGGCACCGGGCTGCGCTGGGGCGAGATCTCCGCTCTCCAGATCCGCGACATCACCGTCCGGGGCCAGCACAGCGTCCTGCGGGTCCAGCGGGCGTGGAAGCGCCAGGACGACAACACCCTCCTGCTCGGTCCGCCCAAGACCAAGAAGTCCCGCCGAACCGTCGCCCTCTCCCCCGCCCTGGTCGAGATCCTCCAGCGCAACACCGAGGGCAAGAAGGCCGAGCACTTTATCTTCACGACGGTCACCGGCAAAGCGTGGCGGCACGGGAACTTCTACAACCGCCGGTGGCTCCCCGCCGTGGCCCAGGCCCAGAACGACGGCCTCATGAAGAAGCCCCGGCCGCACGACCTCCGCCACACCCACGTGGCCTGGCTGATCGCCGCCAACGTCCCGCTGCCCGCCATCCAGGCCCGGCTGGGCCACGAGTCCATCACCACCACCGTGGACCGCTACGGACACCTGATCCAGCAGCTCGACGACGAGGTGGCCGCCGCAGTGGAGGCCGCCATGACGGGCAAGCGGCAGAGCCTCCGCCTGGCCTCCTGAACACAGCGAAGCCCCTGACCGAATCTGGCGGGTTCTATTGATCCCCGCAACACCCTGGAGTTCAGGGAGTTGCGGGGATCG